>JAJZXK010000113.1 GCA_021806565.1 Bacillota bacterium
CGCGGTATCGGACAAAGCAAGGCCGCGGTCGCCGTCGCCATCAACGACGAGGGCTATCCCACCTACGCCAAGATCCGCGTGGTGAACGCCTTCACCCAAGACGACACTAACGACTCTATGGTCGCCGTGGCCGAACAGGGGTCCACCTTCCTCACCGACGGCCTGGGCGCTTGGCGCGGTCTGGACCAGGTCGGCTTCGAGCACAAGCCGGAAGCCAACGCCAACGTGCCCGAAGGGGTGGAGCCCTTCCCCTGCGTGCACACCCTGATCTCCAACGCCAAGGCCTGGCTGGCTGGCACGCTCCACGGGCTCGGCGCCACCTACCTGCAGGACTACCTGGATGAGTTCTGCTTCCGCTACAACCGCCGCAAGATAGAGCACCGGCTCTTCGAGCGACTGGTACTCGCCGTCGGCCGCTCTCGTCCACCGGTTGTGGGTACCTGAGCCATGCCGAGAGCCAGGTCGTCCGAGGTGTGGAGGGGCCGCTCGGGAGCCGTGACCTGAGGCACGAGGCGGGATTTCGGGCCAAGGCACGTCGGTGGGGGCGGTTGCCGTGAACAGGGGCGAAGAGTAGCGGAACATGCCGGACATGCAAGAGTCAGGTTGATCACCGACGGCGCCTTACGTCGGACCGAGCACCGTCACGCGCGGCGACCCGGTCACGGGATCCGGATGCACCGCCGCCTCGACCGAAAAGATGGTGCGCAAATGCTCCGGCGTCAGCACAGACCTCGGTCGGCCCTCCACCACAACCCGTCCCGCACCCAAGAGCAGCAGGCGGTCACAGAACCGCGCAGCCAGATCAAGATCATGCACGGCGGCGAGCACGGTGCCGCCCCCGGCGACGAATCTCCGCAAGATGTTGAATACGAGGGCCCGATGTCGCAGGTCGAGGTTCGCCGTCGGCTCGTCGCACAGCAGCAACTCCGTCCCCTGGCAGCGCACCCGGGCGAACAGCAGCCGCTGACGTTCACCCGCGGAGAGCGTAGAGACCCGCCGGTCTTCCAGGGCCGCCATCTCGACCTCCGCCAGGGCGGCACGGGCCAGTGCTCGATCTTGGGGGCTTTCCGGCTGGAGGCGCCGCAAGTGAGGATGGCGACCCATCAGCGCCACTTCGAGGCAGGTAAAATCGATCATGATCTCCGCGGCTTGCGGCACCTGTCCCACGAGGCGGGCGCGGTCGCGCGCCGCATAGGCGTGTAGCGGCCGGCCCCGCAGCCACAGATCCCCCGCCGTCGGCCGCAGATGTCCGCCGAGGACCCGCAGCAGCGTCGTCTTGCCGGCCCCGTTGGGTCCGATGAGACCCACCAGTTCGCCGGACCAAAGATCGACGCTGATCCGGTCCAGTAGCCGCACCGGCGCCTGCCCCGCAGCGCCTTCCACTGTCAGCACCACGTGCCGGGCCGCCAGGGCGGGACTCTTCAAAGTGCCTCCCCTCCCCTGGTCGCGCGCCGCAGCAGATACAAGAAGAACGGCACGCCCACCAGCGCCGTCACCACGCCGAGATTGATCTCGCCCGGACGGACCACCACGCGGGCAACCAGGTCGGCCAGGACCAAGAAGGACGCCCCGCCCAGCATGCTGGCGGGAAGCAACAAGCGGTGGTCGGCCCCGATCACGAGACGCAGCATATGCGGCACCATGAGACCCACAAACGCGATGGGTCCAGCCGCCGCGACTGCGGCGGCCGTGACGAGTGCGGTCAGGGCCAAGAGCAGTCGCCGCACAGGCTCCACCGGAACGCCCAGGGCAGCCGCCCCTTCCTCCCCAGCCGCCAACAGGTTGAGGTCGCGCCCGAACAAGCACATCGCGGTGCCGCCCAGTAGCACGAAGGAGGCCACCGTGGCGTCCTCGCGCCAGAGGATGCCGTTCAAGCCGCCGAAGAGCCAGTTGAGCATGGCCAGCACGTTCTGACTGAGGGCAGAGACAGTCAACACCAAGGTCGTCCCGGCCGCGAACAGGGCCGACACCGCCACTCCGGCCAAGATCAGGGTCAGCACCGGCATGCGACCGTGCCGGACGGCCAGCACGTACACCGTCGCGGTGGCCAGGATCGCCCCGGCGAAGGCGCACACCGGCAGGAGCCACAGGCCGTGGACCTCAAGCCCGAGGGCGATGGCACACACGGCGGCAAACCCCGCGCCGGAAGACACGCCCAGCAGCCCGGGATCCGCCAGCGGATTGCGGAACAGACCCTGCAGTACCGCGCCCGACTGGGCCAAGGCGCACCCGGCCAGCGCCGCCATGACCACCCGCGGCAACCGGATAGCCAGGACGATGGCCGCCGTCCGATGGTCGACCGGCAGGCCGAGCAGCGCCCGCACCAACGGGCCGGCGGGTACGGAGACGGAGCCCAACGCAGTAGCGCAACCCGCCGCTGCCACCAGGAGTAGCGCGAGGCCGCCGAGGACGGCGCCCGGTGCCGATACCAACGGCGCGCGGCCCAGTCGTCGGCGGCCTCTCGCGATCCTGCGATCCTGGCGACGTTGGCGATCGGCGGCGTGCGGCATCACCGGCCTCCGCAGCGAGCAAATTCCCAACCGGTGGCTGGCGGGCGTGGGCTGGTGGAGCTCAGCCTCCGCTCAAAGGCGCATACTCCGTCGTGGCGACCGTTCCCGCTTAGTCGCCCTCGAGGCGTTGCCACAGGGCGTCGGCACTGACAGAGGGGTCCACCCTCAATCACCGTTCCGCTCTTCATAGCCTCTTGTTTCCGGCCGCTGGCACGGTCGGTTTCCTGCTTGGAGATTCCTGCTTCGTTGCGGCTGGTTTCGCCAAGCCGTTCTCCTGGCCAGCGCCTTCCGCTCCACAGGCGTTTTGTGTCTCCGGGGAACTCCCGGCGACAAGCGACGCGAGGTTCCGCGCCGCGTTTCGGTCCCGGTCGATCACCACTCCGCACGTCTCGCACCGCAGGACGCGCTCCGACCGTGGCATGGCATCCTTGGCGGCACCACAGACCGAACCCGTCTTTGTAGACGGGCAAAAGCGTGGCGCGACCTACCGGCCGTGACCCATGCCAAGCGGTCTTGTACGCCAGGGCAATTTGCCATCGCGGTACATTCGCCACGCGGCTTGGTAGCTGATGCCTTCCTCCTTCGCCCGTGTGCTCAGTTTCATGCCTGCAGTATATCACAGGCGCTGATACGTGTAGATATTACTGGTCAACAGTTAATACCCCGGCGGTCCTCGGATCCCAGGGCCAAGGCTTCCATGAAGACGGCTTGGAACTCCGGATGAACCGACAGCTCGACATACTCCGCCGCATCGCGCAAAACGGTTGCCTCCTCGCGGGCGGCGCGCACCAGCAGAGCCAGCTTGGCGCCGGTGCCGGAGGCGTTGCCGATGCTGCGCACCGCCTGCGGGGGCACAGCCGGCAACAGCCCGAGTTCCAGCGCACTGCCCGGGTCCAGGTAGTTGCCAAAGGCACCCGCCAGGAGCACCTCGCCCAAGTCCGTCGCTTCGATGCCGGCGGTCCGCAGCAGGATCTCACAGGCGGCCCGCACGGCCCCCTTGGCCAGCTGCAGTTGGCGGACATCCCCCTGGGTGAGCACCACTGGGCGGTCGGCTTCGGCCAGCACCACGCCACCGGGCGATCCGGCCCAACGCACCCCGGCGCGTGCCGCGGCGGACCACCGCTCTGGAGGCGGCAGTAGACCACTGGGTAGGACGACGCCTAGATCCACCAGCGTGCACACGGCGTCGATCAGCCCCGAACCGCAGACTCCCGTCGCTGCCGAGCCGCCGACCGTCTCGACGCGCAGTTGGCCGCCTTCCCATCGCACACGGCTCACCGCCCCCTCACGGGCCACGGTGCCGCACGAGATGTTGCCGCCCTCAAAGGCCGGACCCGCGGCCGCGGAGCAGGTCAGCAGTCGTCCCCGCCGCCCCAGAACGATCTCGGCGTTGGTGCCAATGTCCAGGAACAACCGCCAGCGATCGTCGTGCGCGAGACCGCTGGCCAGCAGGCCGGCGACGGCATCGGACCCGACGAAGCCCGCCACGTTGGGCAGCACATAGACCCGGCCGCGTGGATGGATCGGCAGGCCGACCTCGGCTGCGGGTAAGTCCAACGCCTCGGTCACTACCGGCGCGAAGGGAGAGACGGCCAACGGTGAGGCGTCCAGACCCAGGAAGAGGTGCTGCATGCAGGTGTTGGCGGCGATGGTCACTTCGTACACCGACTCCGGCGGGCACCCCGCCTCGCGACACGCCCGCACAATGATGCGGGCGACGGCACCCACCACCAGATCACGCAGCCGCGTCAGGTTATGCGGATCATCCAGGATCGCATGCAGGCGCGAGATGATGTCGGCCCCAAAGGACGCCTGGGGGTTCATCGCCGACGCCGCCGCGAGTTGACGGCCGCTGCGCAGATCCATCAGGTAGCCGACGATCGTCGTCGTGCCGATATCCACGGCCACCCCGTGCAACGGAGGCGCGACCACCGCTCCGCCACCGCAAGGCCAAACGTCCACAATTTCCTCGCCGACCACCACGGCCTGCAGCGCGCCGCCCGCAGGCGCCGCGCCACCGCCTGAGGACAAGCTGCGCAGCACTGCCAGCGGGAGGCTCAACGCCCCGACCTCATGGCGCAAGCGGGTCGTGATCGCGGCGGGCGAGCTCAGCGTTGCCGCCGGCAGTTGGCAGCGCACCGTGTGGACGCAGGGGTCCGGTTCAACTCCGGCCAGATCGGTCGCCGCCATCTTCCACCAGTCCACCCGCGCCGGCGGCAGCAGCCGCAGCGTGGCATCCGTTTCAAGTCGCGCGCGGCACGCCAGCCGCACTCCGGCCGCCAGGTCCCCCGCACCGATCAATTCTCGCTCCACCGCCGTCGGGTCTGGCGGGTCCCCCACGAACGCCACCCGACACTTACCGCACAACCTGCGCCCGCCGCAGGGGGCCTCCAGGGCGATCGCCGCTTCTGCCGCCGCATCCAGGGCGACGGTCCCCGCCGGGACCCGCGCCGACGCCCCCAGCGGGAGAAAGTGAACCTCCACCATGGCGAGTGACAGACGGCCGGGGGCGGCGGGTCCGTCCAAGCTGGCGGCTCCGGCTTCGGTTTGCAAGGGCGCGCTCGCGTCCTCCGCCTCGGCCATAACCGACCCGTCTCCTTTGCCCGCACCCGGATCCCGTTCGCCTGGCTCAGGTCGAGGGCGGGGTGCCACGGCTACGGCGTGGGCAACGTGTTCGCCAGGTGAGCAATCGACCCTTCCGCGATCGCCTGGGGCGCAAGACATACGCCGTGAGGCGTTCTTGCGACCCACCATCCGGCGGCCTCTCTCGGCGTGACGCAGGTCTGAGTGGACGCCAGACGTAGTCCAGCCGGCCACCTCTTCGGACGCCCTACGGGCCATTGTCGTCGCGTCTGCTCTTCGGCAGGGTCCAGCGGAGAAGGAAATCTTCGGGAAGTCGCCAATGACACCCGCCTTGACGGATGGGCAGCGATCACATAAGTGGTGGCGTGGGAGTGCGGGCCGAAGGAGCCACGGTGCGGTGGCGCGCGAGGTAAAGCAAGGCAGGGGGGAAGGGTGCGCGGGCGACGGCGCCCGGCACTTAGAGCAGTCATGGACATCAGTTCGCTGCGGACTGCGGTGGTGGAAGGTGACCGGGTCGAGGCCACGGCGGCAACGCGGGCAGGGCTATCGGCAGGGATCCCGGCCCGGCGCCTGCTGGAAGAGGCGCTCATCCCCGCCATGGCCACGGTGGGCGACTTGTTCAGGCGGCGCGAGTACTACGTGCCGGAAATGCTGATGGCCGCGCGCGCGATGAAGGCCTGTATGGAAGTCCTGCGGCCGGAGCTCGTGGCGGCGAAGGTGGAGCCCTTGGCGCGCGTCGTCGGGGCCACGGTGCAGGGCGATTTGCATGACATCGGCAAGAACTTGGTGCTCATGATGCTGGAAGGCGCCGGCTTCGAGATCGTCGATGTCGGGGTGGACTGCCCCCCTGACCGTATCGTGGCGGCAGTGAAAGAACACAACGCGCGTCTGGTCTGCCTCTCCGCCCTGCTGACCACCACGATGCCCGCCATGCGGGACACCATCGTTGCGCTGGAGGCGGCCGGGCTCCGCCAGCGCGTCGGGGTGCTGGTGGGCGGCGCCCCCTTGAACCAAGCCTACGCCGATGAGATCGGGGCGGATGGCTACGCGCCGGATGCCGCCAGCGCCGTGGACAAAGCCAAGGAGGTCCTGGCGCGTCTGGCCGGCGACTGACCACGTGACGACGGCGCGAGCGCCCGCGCCTGCGCCGGCTTTCCGTCCTGAAGGCGTCCGTTCGATCCGCGACCGGGGCCCTGGGCGCTCATCGGGCCCCTCGCGGTCGGCTTGCTCTGTCGCGGACGTATCGGGCGCGAGCGCCGCGCCCCCCGCGCCCTGTTACGGCACGTATGGCTTGACGTGCTTGGGATGCAGGACGGACGCCACGTCTTGTACGTCCCATGCCATGTACTGGCTGACATCGCTGTTGGCCCGCGTCGACAGGTCCCAGACTCGGTGCTGGCGCACGGCAAGCACTTTTTTCAAGGCCGGGTTGTGCTGTATTTGTCGGGCCGCGGCTCCCTGGGCAGTGTCCTGCTTTCCGTTCACCGCCGAGGTGAGGATCACCGCGGGATTGAGCTTGACGATCTCGGAACGGCCCGTCTTCACCCAGCCTTTGATCCCGGCTGCCGCGGCGGCATTGGTGCCCCCAGCGTCGGTGATCACTTCCCCGATGGTCGTGCCGCTACCGGCGATGTAGCCGCCGGTGTAGAAGATCACTCGTGGCCGGGGTAACCCGGCAACCGCCCGCTTCACACTGGCCACCTCGCGCTGCATCGCAGCCACCATCCGCGCCGCGGCACCCGGGGCATCGATGATGCGGCCGATGACGCCGATGTGCTGCTCGACGTTGGCGAGCGATGAAAACGTGGTGAGTTCCACAACCGGAATATGGGCGTCGGTGAGCTGCTTGATCACACCCGGGGCGGTGTAGTCGGCCGCGAACACCAGGTCCGGCTTCAGGGCGACCACCTGCGACGCACTACCCACCACCGCAGGGATTCCTTTGGCCGCCGTCGCGACAAACGACATGGTCGGATTCGCCGCCAGGTTGGTCACGCCGACAAGGCGCGATCGCTGTCCCAAGCCCAAGAGAATCTCGTCCGTGCCCAGGGTCAGCGAGACGATGCGCCTCGGCTTACGCGGGATGATCACAGTGTGTCCGGCGTCGTCAACCAACCGCAATGGATAGACCGTCGACGCCACGCCACGACCGGCAACCGATCCACCCCGGGGAAGGCTGGCGACGGACCCGGACGCGTGATCACGCGTGCTGCCGCCCGCGCCACATGCGGCGGTCGCCAGACTCACCGCGACGACCAGCAGCCCAGCCAAGACGCGGATGGCCGTTTCCCGCCGCGGGGTGACGGCGCGAAGGCCCGATCGGAGGCCTTGTATCCGCGCCTGCACCACGGCGACGGTCGTAGGCGCTCCAACGGGCCCGCCACCCATGCGGGTCGCCGCCCGGCGGGAGTCGATTCTAGCGATGGTCACCGCGTGACCCCGGGACGGAGCAAGACGTGGAGGAGGCAAGATCGGCATGCACCCGCAACCCCCTTCAATGGATCCGCACCGAGGATCCGCACCGAGGATCCGCACCGATCGGTCGCTTGCCCGCCTGCCAGGAGCGGCGCGTGCCGCCAAGGACCGGGAGATAGGACGCACGAAACCCTTGGCGCACAAGAGTGCTCGATATTCGCGTGCCCGAGTGACCGGTCCTTGGTCCGTCTGGGCGGGACGGCATGGGCCCAGGCGGAACCACCAGGAGCGGCCGAATGGCCGTCGCGGTGGGCCTATCCGCCCGTGGGCGACGGGCTCCGGTTAGCGGCTAGAGTGTGCTCCTATCCTGTGTGTTGTGTGTCTGAATGCCATCGTCCCCTCGGGGGGAGGCGCGGCCCAATGGACGAACCGGTCACGCCCGCGATAGAGCCCCGCAGCACGCCCCTGACGCCCCGAGAGCGGTGGCTGCGGACGTTGCGCTTTCAATCCGTCGACCATGTGCCCGACGAGGAGTTCGGGTATTGGACCGAGACCCTGCAGGTGTGGCGGGACCAGGGGATACCAGAGGGCGTTAACTCCGATGCGGCGGCGGACCGCTTCTTCGGCTTTGCCCGCCGTCAGCGCGTACCGGTGCGCATGGGCATCCACCCAGCTTTTCAGCGACAGGTGTTGGAAGAGACTGACCGGCACCGGATTGTGGTGGATGGCACCGGGGTGACCTTGATGGAAAACAAGGACGGCTCCTCCACCATCCCCCAGTTCCTGCGCTTCCCGATCGACACCCGCCAGGACTGGATCGAGTTCCGTCGGCGCCTGGATCCTGCCGACGTCGCACGCTATCCAGCCCGCTGGGAGCAGCAACTGCCGGCATGGCGCCAACGCGACTTTCCGCTGGGTATCGCGGTCGGCAGTCTCTTCGGCTGGATCCGGGACTGGATGGGCTTCGAGCGCGCCACCACGGCCTGCATCGAGGAACCGGCGCTGATCGAGGACATGATGGAGCACATCACCGAACTGACGCTGCACGTGCTGCAGCGGGCCTTGCGCGATCTGCAGTTGGACTTTGCGGACTTCTGGGAAGACATGTGCTTCAACAGCGGGCCCATGATTTCGCCGCGGCTCTTCCGGCGCTTCATGGTGCCGCGCTACCAGAAGATCACAAGCCTCTTGCGCTCGCACGGGGTAGACATCATCTATGTCGACTGCGACGGCGATATCACCGAACTGGTGCCACTTTGGCTGGAAGCCGGGGTGAACTGCATGTTCCCCCTGGAGATCCGCGCCGGGAGCCGCCCCGAACAGTTCCGGGCCACCTACGGTCGCGATGTGCTCCTGATGGGCGGAGTGGACAAGACGGCGCTGATCCAGGGCAAACCAGCGGTGGACCGGGAACTGGCCCGGATCGTGCCGCTGGTGGAGCAAGGCGGCTACATCCCACACCTCGATCACCGCTGTCCACCAGACGTCACGCTTGACACCTATCTCTACTATCTGCGGCGTAAGCGCGAGTTGCTGGGCATCCCGCAGCCCGAAGCACCGGCTACCGCGCTGGTACGGGAGGCGTCCAGATGAAGGCCGACCGCATCCACCCGCTACAGCCGGGCGCGGATGCCCAGGTGCTGTCTTGAACCCGCGGCAGCGGGCGCTGGCGGCCCTGAGCGGCAGGGAGCCGGACGATCAGGTGCCGTTCTTCGAACTCGGGTTTCAACTGACCAACACCGTTCTGGGCCAGGAATTTCCCAGCCGTGAGGAGCACGCCAAGGCAAGTCCATCCGGAAGAGAACGGTTGCGCCAGCGCGCGCTGGAGTTGACCGTGGCGATCGCCGAACGCTATCAGCACAGCGTCATCTGCTATTGGGATCCGATCCCCTCTTTGGGCTTCGAGGACGATCTCTGGTACGTGTCCGCCCTGCGCCGCGCCGTCGGCGAGCGTCACCTCATCGCGGCCTCTGCCGATGGCACCTTCTCCATTCCGGACGGATCGACCATGACGGACATGGCCGCGCGCTTCTTCGAAGACCCAGCAGGCATGCATGCGCGGGCGCGTCACGGTGTGACTCATGCGCTGGACCGGTCCCGGCGCCTTATAGACGCGGGCGCAGACGCGATCATCATGTGTGCGGATTACTGTTTCAACGACGGACCGTTTCTGTCACCGCGGATGTTCGCCGAGTTTGTGACGCCCTACCTTCAGGAGCAGATTCGGGGCGTGAAGGACGCGGGCGCCTACGCCATCAAGCACAGCGATGGGAACATCATGCCCATCCTGGAACAGCTCTTGGCCTGCGAGCCCTCGGGCATCCACTCCCTCGACCCCCAGGGTGGCGTGGACATGGCCGAGATCAAGCGCGTCGTGGCGGGCCGCACCTGCCTGATTGGTGGCGTCCACTGCGGCATGATGCAGACGGGTACGGACCAGGACGTGGTCCGTTCGTGCCAGTACGCGCTACGGCATGGTATGCCAGGCGGCGGCTACATGTACGGGCTGAGCAACGTGGCCTACCGAGGACTCACCCCGGAGCGGTACCAACTCATGGTCGACGTGCTGCAGCGCCACGGCCACTACCCAATCCAGCCCTTCCCCATCACCGGCACCTTATGAAGCGGGGCATCGGTCCCCCACTGGGCCCAAACGCCTGCACCGGTACAGCGGGCACCAGGACGCACGGGTGGGCAGCGCTGCGGATAGGGAGTGGAAGCGTGGACGGGCATGGCTTGGCAGCGTTGTGTGCGAAGGCGCGAGACGGTGTGCTCCTGGCGGATGGGGGCACGGGGACGGCGTTGCAGGCCCAAGGCTTGCCCCGCGGCAGTTGTCCGGAAGAGTGGAACCTCAGCCATCCCGACCGGGTCGCAGCGGTGGCTGCCGCCTGTGTGGCCGCAGGTTCCGAACTCGTCTATGCCAACACGTTCGGGGGGAACCGCTTGGTCCTGGAGCGGCACGGTCTGTCGCAGCACCTCGCCGAGGTCAACGCAAGCGCTGTGGCCGCCGCCCGGGCAGGTGCTGGCACCGGTGTCTGGGTGGCGGGCGACATCGGTCCCAGCGGCCAACTCCTCGAACCCCTGGGGGACCTGTCGCCGGCTGCGGCTGGAGCCTGCTTCTACGAGCAGACCGCCGCACTGGTGGCCGCGGGGGTGGACCTGCTGGTACTTGAGACCTTTACGCAACTCACGGAAGCGCTGGCGGCTCTCGAGGCGGCACGCTCTGTGACCGCCATCCCGATCGTAGTCAGCCTCAGTTTCGACCGAGGTGCGCGTACCGTGATGGGCGTTGCACCAGTAGCGGCTGCAGAGGTTCTGCTGGCGGCTGGGGCGGATGTGTTGGGCGCCAACTGTGGCGGGGCCTGGGAGGACGCCGCCGAGGCCCTGCGCGGCTACGCGCGAGCGACCCCGGGCACCCCGCTACTGCTGAAGCCGAACGCAGGCCTACCCCAGGTTGGACCACAGGGAGACGTCTATCCTGGCGATCCGGACGCGTTCGCCCGTTTCGTGGGTAGCATGGTGAACCAGGTGCCGCTGTGCATCGTCGGTGGCTGCTGCGGCACGGGACCGGGCCACATCGCCGCCCTCCGCCGAACCCTGCGGCACGGCGGCGTTGGACGGGCCGGGCAGGCCAGAGAAAGTCATCTCCAGCCCCCCACAGACTCCGGACGTGAGCCTCTGGACTCATCCGGCTCGCCCGAACCCCACGACGAACCACGTTAAGCACCCGTCCGACGAGCGTTGCCTGGAGCTTCCTTTCTTATCTGAGGGTGCATACGGGGGACGCCGCCGGCAAGGGCAGGTGGCGAAGAACCCGGACCAGCGTGCAGCGGCGAGCCAGAGGCAACGGAGGTTGAGGATCGCCTGAGTGTGACTAGCGGGATTGATTGCCCCCACCGATGCCA
>JAJZXK010000114.1 GCA_021806565.1 Bacillota bacterium
GAGAGCTGCGATGCGGTGGCCAAGTTCGGTCAGGTCGGCGCGGGGAAAGGCGGGCGGGAGGGCTCCGCCGGTCGGGGATTCGGCCTGAGCTTCCAAGTCGACGCGGCGGAGGAGGGTGAGGTTGTACCGACCGGCGGCCACCAGGAGGTCTCTCTGGGCGGTGCGCTCGGCGGCGAGTTGCACCCGCATCGGGCCATATAGCTCGCGGGCGATCATGCGGCGGATGTCCCGGAGCTCGGGGCGTTGCAGCCGCGGCTGGCGGCGGGGAGCCCCGTCGGCGAGCCAGGCTAGCAGGTGCACGTGCGGTTGGCCGGCCTTGCGGTGCACGGCGCCGACCCAGCGGAGGTCGGCTTCCGCGATGCCCGAATGGAGCGCGAACTGGGGCATGACACGGCGGGCAAGGTCTCGCCAGTCGGGCGGTGCACGGAGCCCAAGGGTTGTGGCGTCCTCCTCGCGCAGGGAGATGACCGCCTGCCAGTGCCACGGCCGGACGGAGACTTCGGCTTGAACGACGTCCAGCGACGGGGGCAGTGCAGGGTCCAGACTGAACAGGCCGGTTGAACCGGGGCGCTCGTCGAGGTACCGGACGTGGATGGTTGGGTCCGAGTTGTCCTCCTCGGCGCGCGCCACGCCTTCGCGGGTGGCGATGTATCGAGCATGGACCGAGGCGCGGCGGCCAGCTTGGATGCCGACGTACCACTTGAGCTTAAAGATAAAAGGTGCCTGCAACATATTTCAGCCACCCACCGTCACAACTGATCTTGGCCGCAGCACGTGGGGCATCGAGTTACACAACAGGTCATCCACAGCCACGAAGCTAACGAGTCGCGGAGTACGGCACACGGTGCGGCAGAGTCCACCTGTGCGAGACTGTTCCTTCCCACGGCCGCACCCGTGTCACTGCTCCGATTGGTCCTTGCCTTTAGGTTCGATGCCTTCAAACACTTCAAGAAGGCTGATCAACTTCGCCCGGATCGTTGCCTTGAGCAGTCGTCTAAGTTTTGCGGGCACTAAAAGGGGCCGGTTTGGCGCGTTCGCGACAGCTGATGGGACGTGTTGGCTTTCGAATACAATAACCCCATGACATGGTTTGAATTCCGAGACGACTGCAAATGCTATGATGGTTCGGCTCTTCATGGCAAAAGCCCTTGCTGTTTCTGGCGGTATGCTCCACTGTTCGCGCAATTGCTGGCACCAAGCGCCTTCGTCAGTCTGGGGGTCGGGCAGGTCTGTAACCCAAGATTCGCCGCCGTTTCGCCAAGCTTCACCCAGACAGCCTTGATCCAGAGGATATGTACTGCGTCCTTCGGCTCGAAAGTGGTCGCCGAGCGCCCACCGGGCAACGAGGCGTAAATAGGTGCGGTCCCGTGAGGGTGCGAAAAGAGTGATCCGTTCGCTCGTTGTGTAGTGCAGTTGTCTAAAGACATCGGCAAGTTCCAAACGGGCCAGGTCTGCCAACGCCCGCTTCGAGACCGACAGTTCATTCTCAAGCGCCGCTAGCCGAGAAGCGGCCGCCAAGTGCGTGCCCGACCGTACGTGGGCAAGCGCTTGACCAAGAATGGCCATGATCAACCCAACGACCAAAGCATCCGCTCTAGGTGGATGGCCTGGAACAAATGGCACGCGTCCGTCCTGGCCACCAAGGGGGACGACGGCCAGTGCGTAAAGACCCAGCAGCGAGACGACTGGCAGCAGCACCCAGTCTACTGCCCATGCTGGCAGTTTCGGTTGGTGCTGGTTGTGTGCCCTGTCCGGCGTCGCTACTGCCCCCCCTTACATAGACTGGGCCGCATGGTCTACGCTATGTTCTGCCCCCTACTACCCACGCGGGAGGCTGTGCCGTGGAACGGCGGGAACCGAAGCCGAAGCAAGTGACCGTGACGGTCGACGGTGAGACACTGTGTTTGCCCGCAAGGACCACTGGCGCTCACCTTCGTGCAGCAGCCGGACTGTCAACGGAGTGCGACCTTTACCTGGAGAGACCAGGTCTTGCCGCGGACCAATTGCTGAGCGACGCGGATTCGATCGAGCTGGTCGATGGCATGATGTTCTTTTCAACGCCACGTACCATCCTTATGGGCCAGGTTCAGCACCGTCGTGCACCCAAATGACACGACCTGCGCGAATAAAGAAGTGACAATGTTCTGCTCCATTATAATGAATGGAGGGGGCTAACGTTGGACCCCGTGGCTCAAATGTCAGTCGCCAGCGTGGCTGCAAGTGGGGTTGTAGGTTGACCTCGACAACATGCCCGCGACGGCAAGGGCAAAGAAACACCGCCCATTTTGGGTGATCCGTCGTTCCTATAACGATCAGATCCGTTGGCCGCAGCCTGGCGGGCGCCGAAGCGCGAGTGGGATAAAACTGGACGGTATATATATCCAACGTAGGTGGCCGTCGGAACCGCGACTGAAGCCATCCCCACACTGCTTTGATCAACCCGGCCACGTCTGCCCCAGCGTTGGGGCCTGGTCTCCCAATCCCCAAAAACTTGAGTCGATGCAAAAGTGCCCACGTTGCGGCTCTACCATAGTCCGATTCATCACACGGTCCGTAAGTCGAACCAGTACCTCACTTGGGGGATCCACGCTGAGGTAAAAGAGCCGGTCTAGGGCCTCAGCGACCGCGAGGCTAGCGATCAGAGTCGTATAGGGCACGACGGCCGGGGCTGGCTCCGCGAGTTCTGGTGCATATCCTTGCGCTACCCTTGCTTGGCGTTCGGTAGGGTCGAGGCCCTCTTGGTAGATGGCCGCTGGACTGATTCGGCCACGGCACAGCAGGCACGGGCAGCCGGGGCCCAGCATCGTGACCCTTCCATAGAGCCCTCGTACTTGGCCGGCTTGGGAGTCAATGACGAAGCCCATGTCGAATACCGGAGTCAAGTACCAGTAGGCGAAGCGCGACAGAATAGCGCGCCCGAACACATCGTCGGTGCATCCAAATATCATGTCACAGTCGACAAGCGGCCGAACGGTGTCTTCGTCCCGAATCCTCATGCTGAGAGGCGACACCTGCGATCCGGTACCGATTGCTCTCGCTCTATGCGCCAATACCTCCACCTTGGACTTGCCAATGTCCCGCGAAGTGACTTCATGCACCCTGGTAACGTTCGTGTCCTCTACCGTGTCGTCATCCACGATCGTCACCCGACCAACGCCCAAACGTATGAGTTGCTCAAATACTGCTGACCCCGTTGCGCCAGCACCGATAACGCCAACGTGGAGCTGCGCAAGGAGGGCTTGTCCGTCCGTGCCGAATGCCCGAACTTGTCTGTCAAAGCGACGCTCAGGAGTCCGGGTGGGCGTGGTTGAGGTTAGAACACGTAAGTGCCGACCAACGACCCTGACACAGTCTAGCACCTTTGGCTTTGCCCGACCAACATAGACGCGAGCGGTATACGAGGGCAACTCCGGCGTGCCAGCCAATATAAGACTGACAAACACAGGCTGGCGAGTACGAGTTTGGAATAGCGTACACAGCTGACGATCGACGATATCGTCGAGCGACGAATAATGGGCTGATCCACTAGGGTGGGTATGTACAAACACTGCAGCGGCACCATCGGCCTCCGCTTGAGCGAGGGCCGGCACGTATCCGGATGAGGCGATGGACAAGTGGTCTGCTGCTCGTTCCACATACGAGGACGTAGGAACCGGCGTCAAATCGCGTACAAGGATTTGCGTAGTGTTACGGCCCATCCCAACCCGAGCCCGCAGCACGCCAGCAGTCTCTATATCGGTGCTCAGCCACTCAAGCATCTGTTCCCAGATAGGCTCTGGGATCGCCATTTTGTACATCATGGGGATGTGCTCGACCACTTGAGCAGCTCTTTCCTGATGAGGCTGACATAGCTTTCCAAACCGCTTCGTCCAGGGCGCCAAGTGCCTGAAGGAAAATGCCTCGACCAACGTTGCCACGTTCGGCCCAAATAGCTTTCCATTTGGTCGGTAGCAGGTGGGGCGCCACCACCAGATATTCGCAGGGGAGGATCGAACCACCACATGTCCGGTGCAGCATCAGGAAACCCCGGAGGAAGTCGCACGAGTAAATCACTGCGGTCAACTTGATACCCAGACGGTATACGAAACCCCTTGATAACCACGCAGGCGAAGCCGCGCTCAGGTTGTTCGACCCATTCGCAACCTAGTCTTCGCAGATACGCTGTGTCTTCACCGGGCAGCATGCTCTAGCCTGCCTGGATTGATCGTGGCTGGTGCGGTGAAGAAATGAAGGCCATCCTTCAGGGAATACGTGACATTGTCCAGGATCAATATGTCTTCGGCTCCTGGTACTTCTTCATAAAGATCGAGGTTTGGTCCGATAGCCGTGGATGGCACCTGTCGGAGTTGAGCCCCAGTGGCCGATGAAAGCGGAACATGATAAGCGTGTTTGTCAATATGAATGAGAATCTTGATCTCGCTCATGGCGCGTGCATCTCCTTGCGTTCCATGGTTACGCAACGAGACTGTGAGGGCCGTCGACCCGGTGGAAGAAACGCGGACACGTTCGGCAGGAGGCCAGGACTCTGAAGCAATCAGACGAAGCCTCAGACACACATGGAAACTACCGGAAGACTGGGACTGTGTCAAGATGCGGCAATGGTGCGTCGTCTCGACCCGCCGGGTGTTACCGTGTCTGACCGGGCGGGTACATGTCCGCGTCTTCCCCGATGTCCGTACCGCCGCGCCTTAGATCCGTCAACGCGCGAGTTCTGGCTTCCTGCATAACCGCATGAGGTTCTTGATCAGGTACCAGAGCGGCTATTAGCGCGCGTGCTTGCCAGTTGGCCATATCGGCAGCCACGAAGGCCTTGGCGATGAGCCCGGCAAGTCGGTCAATATGTTTGCCCAGTGCTTGGTCAAGCAGTGGAAGCGAACGCGCCAACGTCTGACGGGACAAATGTTCGCGGATTGCCTGTCTGACCACTTCCGCCAAGGTGGTGCCTTTTGCAGCGGCTTCACTGCGCAATGCGTCCCGGTCGATGGCTGCGAGCCGAACCTGTAACGGCTCCATGATGGTCACCTCCGGACGTGCGTTGAGGGCCACAGATACACAGACGGCAAGTACGCGAAGATTGCCGGACCAAGGCGAGTACGTAGTGTTGTGCAGCGAGTACGGTGGGGGGGGCGGCCGTCGATGCGGCCGCCACGGGCTGCGCAGGCTTTGCCTGCGCCGTGTGAGCACGGTTCTTATCCTGCTTCCGCTTCCGCTCCGTCGTGGATGCCCGTCCGCGCCATCGCGTGTAGGCGTCTGCCCGTGTGGGGGTGGCGCCCGGCGCGGGCATGGAGGTCTAGCCAGCGTGCCACGCCAATGCTCGTCGCAGGAGGAACTCCGAGACCCCGTCTCGGCCGCATGCGCACAACCTCCCACAGCTCGGGAAGAGCGGTGTTTCAGGGGACGCGGGCAACTCCAGCAGCGACACCCAGGGAATGAGGCTCCAACTGCCGCCCCTTCATCCCTCCACCCTGAGCGCTATCCGCTGCCGCGCCGCCTCATACAGCAGCATCCCGGCGGCGACGCCCACGTTCAAGGAGTCCTGGCCGGGCGCCATTGGGATGCGGACATGGTCGGTGCACGCGGCGAGCGTCTCCGCGCTGAGGCCGTGCTGCTCGTTGCCTACGGCCAGCGCGAGCGGCGCCACCATCGCGCTCCGGTAGGCGATCTGCGCCCCTTTTGGTGTCGCGCCCCACACCCGTATCCCATCGCCGCGTAGGCCCAGCAGCCAGGTGGCCACGTCGTCGCACACGCGGATGGGGATGCGGCCGACTGCACCTCGGGCAGATCGCACGCACTGCCTGTGCAGTGGGTCGGCGCCGGAAACTACCACCGCGTCGGCTCCCATGGCGTCCGCCGTGCGCACGACCATGCCGAGGTTGTCCGGATTTTGCAAGTCCTCCGCGACTATCAGTACACTACCAGCGTGCAGCGGTAGCCGGGCGGCCTCCTCCAGCCGCGCGTGCACCACCGCCAGCACCACCGGCAGCGGCCGCGTCGCGGTGAGGGTCCCCATCACGCCGTCCGACACGCGCTGGTGCGGTACGCCGGCCCGCCAGGCCGACTCCAACAAGGAGAGGCCCTCGGGCCTCCGCTCCAAGCCCCCGGTGTAGATTAGGGCCTCAACCGGCAGCCCGTCCTGCAGCGCCCGCTGTGCCAGGGTCAGTCCCTCGGCGACGAATAGCCCCAAGCGGCGCCGGCCTTTCGCCTCGCCCAGCGCCCTCACGGTAGCCATGTCGACCTCCCGGGATGGCGACGACGATACTGTCCTCCTCGGGGCCTGGGCCGGCCGCGGACCGTAGAAGAACGCCTCGGCAGTGGTACGCTCGAACGTGCCGCTCCCGCGCTTGACCCCGACGAACTGACGCACGGTGTAGAAGCGCCGGTACCCGACGCGCAGCGGCACCTCCGCCCAGGGCAGACCCGCGAGGCAGGCGGTGCACGTTGCCACCTGGCCTCGCGCCAGTACGTCCTCCGTCGCCGCCGAGAAGACGCTCTCCGCGTACCCAGCGTTCCAGTCGCGCACGCCCTGCAGGCCGTGGACCTCCCGTCGGTCGGAGTCGATCGCCCAGTGGAAGCAGAAGGCCGCGACGCCCATTCCCGTCCCTCTCGGCGCCGCGAACACCGTGTAACCGTCGGCCATGACCTCTTCCCACACCTCGGGGCTCCAGTGCGCGTGCAGGACCTCGTAGTCCCCATCGCCCAGACGGCGAACGGGCCACGTGCGCGCTGGCGTGAACGTTTGGGCAGTGGCGAAATACCCTTCACGCGCCGGCAGGGACTGCCCCTCGAAAAGCTCGGATAGGACGTCCAGCGCCCACGGCGCGCTGTAGTAGAAAAGGCCGGTGACGCCTGGCGGGAACGTCAACAGCAGGTCCCGCAGAGCGCGCTCGCTCCGGGCGACCACGGCCGCGCGGACGCCGGCCGCGAAATCCGGCTCCGGCATCTGGATCATCACGCCTTCGAGCTGCGTCCAGCCCGAGGCGAAGACATGGAACGGCGTGTCTCGCTGGGCAGGCGGCTTCTCCGGCAGCCCCAGGCACAGATACGGCACGGCGTCCGCCTGCCACATCCATTCCGGCGCGTCGGTCGGCGCCGTGCAGCACTCGCGCACCTTCGCCTCGTCAACGAACGCGCGGGCCGCACGCCAGTCCAGGGTCTCTACGGCCATCGCACTTCACCTCTACCCCGGAATTCCCAGCACCGTCCGCGCCCGTCACATACCACGCCCAATGGTGGAACCGCAACATCCAGGGCTCCGTCTTGTCGGAGAAGCTATCCCGCTTCCATGAACGCGCTGCCCCGTTTCGTCGTCCTGCCCGCCGTGATTGCGGTTGCGGGCGGCGGACCGATCGTTTGGGGATGCCCCACGCGGGGCGACGCGCCCTCCCCTGCCCCACGCCCACGCGCACTTTGTCGATCGGCTAGGACCCCCAGCGCACAGCACCGCGCCTCCTTGGTCAGCCGATCCGCTCGGGCGGACCCGCGGGGGTGCGTTGAGGGGGCTCAGAGGAGGGGCCTGTTCTGCGCCAACGTGGCGAGCCCCGTGATCCGCGGAGCGACCAGCGGTCGGAGCGGCCCAAGTCGCTGTTGCGGCTAGGCGTGGCCGCCGAGGGATGCCTCCCCGGTGCCCGGAGGGCGCGGCCAGGAGGCCGCTGCGCAAGGCCGCAGTGACCATTCGACCGCCGCGCAACGAAGCGCACCTGCGGTGAGCGGTGCTCCGTGTGGGATAGCGGGCTGTGCGGAACGCGTGCGACAGCATCCGCAAGACGGTGTTGCAAGAGCAGGCTTTAGCAGCACCGTCTTACTCCGCCACCAGCCCAAGCCCCGCCACGGCACACGGCAACTCGGCGAGGCTCGTGACGACCGCCTCCGCTGCTTGGGCGGCGTCCCGATCACCCAAGAGGGCCCAGGGCCCCCGACGGACCCACACCGCCCGGAGTCCCGCGGCTCTGGCGGCCGCCACATCGCGCACCGGGTCGTCCCCGACGTAGGCCGTCTCTGCCGGGAGCGAGCCGATCTCCGCACAGCACCGTCGGAAGAAGGCAGGGTCCGGCTTGGCCACACCCCAGTCCTCGCTGGTCCCGTAGGCGTCCGCCTCCAACCCCGCCGCCCGCAGCGCCGGTGTCGACCAGGCGCGCTGATTGCCAGCTATCCCCACCCGATACCCCGCGCCCCGCAGGAGGCGCACCCCCTCCAGGGCGTCGGGGTAGAGGTCGTCCGGCCGGTACCCCCCGAACAGAGAGAGGAACGCAGCCCGCCGAGGTTCCGGGTCGACTCCGAGCACATCAAAGACTTGCCGGTGGCTGCCTGCGGCGATCGCGGCCCCGAGCGCCGCCGCGAAGGTGAAGGTATCAACGCCGCAGACATGCGCCCAGGCTCCCCACATGCGCCCCTCGGCCACCAGGGTCTCCCCGACATCGAGCACCACCGCGCCGACCCGCGCACTCACTGCCATCACCCTTCCCGCGAGCCGCCGCGCCGATCAGCCGTCTGCGGCGCCGGGTTCACCCCGCGCCCCCGATCCACTCCTCCCGCCAGTGAAACGCCGCCACCGCGGGCTCCGGCCAGGGGCCAAGCAGCCGGCGGGGATAGGGGAGGCCGAGGGACGGCATCTCCGCTGGCGGGAAGTAGCGAAGTTCGGTCGTCTCATCGTCGCGGGGCACGAGTTCCCCGCCCACGACCCCGCATCCGAAGAGTACCACGGTGTATTCGACTTGATCGCCATTGGGGTAGCGCACACGGCAGTCCGCGCCCCCGAAGACGCCCAGCACGGCCTCGGGCCGCACCGCCAACCCCGTCTCCTCCCACACCTCGCGGATCACGGCCTGGGCAGGGGCTTCACCTGGGTCGATGGCTCCGGCCGGCAGGCTCCACCGGCCGTCGTCGCTGCGCCGCTGCAGGAGGACGCTCCCCTGCCTGTCACAGATGACCGCAGCCACGCCAGGCACCAGTAGAAGGCCGTGCCCGACGTGGGACCGGAGTCCCTGAAGATAGGCGGAGATGGCCACCCTGGCACCCTCTTTCCTCGTCCACGCCAAATGCCCACACCGCCGCCCCCCGGCCAATAGGCGAGGAATTCGACGCCGCGCCTCCGAATTCCCCGACCTGCATTCGCCGAGGTCGATGGTGTGTCCGATCGTGCGGGGTTTGATGGGCGGACCTCCCCTCCTGCTGGTGGTGCCGGCTACATTCCGCCGCCCTGGCACAAAGCTTCCCTGGCGCAGCGTTCTTGCAATGGGGGCGCGAAGGCATGGGTCGCCCTGACGACATCACGCTTGCCCTGGTTGCGCAACAGGCCCTGGGTTTGAATTCCCTGCCGGCCCTGGCCGATCGGCGCGTGCTGCACGCCGCCCAGGGCCGGGCAGTGGAGCGGGTGCGGATCGACGGCCGGCCCGTGGCCCTGAAGTGGCGCGACGACCGAGTCCAGGACCGTGAGGCACTGCTCTACCGGGGGCTGTTGCCGCCCGTTCACCGCGCTCTCGGGGCGGCGCCACTGCTTGGCGCCACAAGCATGTCAGGCACACACCTCCTGTTCCTGGCCTGGGTGGAGGGGGTGCCCGCAGATTGGGCCAACCCTGCGGACGTGCGGCTGGCCTTCGAGCACCTCGGTAGGGTCCACGCGCTGACCGGCAGTCTGATCGCGGACTCTCCAGAGGCGTTGGCCACCGCCGAAGCGTGGGCCGAACTCCTTCCCGGAGGTCCAGCCACGGCCTGCGATGTGGGGGAGCCCCTGGTGCTCGATCCCGGCGACCTCCACGCCGACAACTTTCTCCTGCTGGACGGCGGCGCCGTGTGCCTGCTCGATTTCGAGAACATGGCGGTGCGGCCGAGGGGGCAGGCACTGCGCCAACTGCGGGACGACGCGTCCATGCCCCAGGGGCGGTTGGGCGAACTCGCCCTGTCGGCCTACTGGGCGGCGACTGGCTGACGGGACTGCTGCGCTGTGGCGGCGAGCAGGTGGGCGCGCGCTACCAGGAGCCGCGTTGCACGGCAGGGCTCGGCGCGGTCGTCGCTCGTCTGCAGCTGGAGGTCTGCCGACAGCGTCTCCGCTTCGGATTCCGTCGGGTGGGGCGGCACCCGGGTAGCTCCGTCGCGGCGCAGAAGCCGTGCGGCCCGTACGGGATCCGGCGCGGACACGCGGACCCCGAGGGCTCCCCTCGCCGACAGCCATTCGGCCTCCGCCCGCAGGCGCACCCCGTCGATCACGACCGGCCCTGGCGCCCGCCGTGCCAGCTCCCACGCGAGGATCGCAAGGCGGGCCGGCTCCGAGCCGCGAAGCAGGTCTCCCATCGCCTGCAGCGTCGCCCGGTCCTCGGGGAGGCCCCGGCGGCGGGCCTCCTCGCGGCAGATGCCGCCCAGGGAGACCCGCGCGAAACCGTAGTCGCGGACCAGGATCTCCGCCACCGTCGTCTTGCCGGACCCCGCTGCTCCCGCCAGATACAGCCGCACCGGCCGCATCATCGACTCCTCCTGACATGGACCACCCGCGCCGGGAGCGACGCCCCACAGGCGCCGCATACCGGTTCGTACGTCCACTCGTCCGCGGCGAAGACGGGGTGCACCGCGTTGCCATCCCGGTCTCTCTGATCGCGGGTCGGGTGCGCGGGCCCGTACCGGGCTGCCGTGCCCGCCGGACACCAGGCCTCCCCGTCGGCCGTGTAGCCGACAACATCGCAGGCCTTCACGCGCGCTCCCCCTCCCAGCACGCCGGATATAGGGCGCGCATGCTCGACCAGCAGCCGGCGCCGATGACCAGGTGGTCCAGCACCGGGATGCTGAGGATGCCGCCGCACTGCACCAGCCTGCGGGTGAGCAGGATGTCCTGCGGACTGGGTTCGGGGTCGCCGCTGGGGTGGTTGTGCGCCACGATGACCGCCGCCGCGTTGGTCAGCAGGGCCGCGGTGAAGACCGAGCGCGGCTCGACCGGTACGCTGTCGATGGAGCCCAGGGCGCAGCGGTGGATCGCGTTCGGCCGGTGCTTGGTGTCCAGCAGGCAGGCCACGAAGGTCTCAGTCGGCTCGCGACGGAGCAGCGGCTCCAGGATGAGCGCCGCGTCCTCCGGCTCCCGCAGGGTCCATGTCCGGTACGCCCCCGCGCGGGCCTCACGGACCAACTCCACCCGCACCCAGCGGGGGTACGGCCCCAGGGCCGGGGCTCTATCCTCCGCGGCTACGTCTCCCAGGATGCTCCGCGCCTTCGGTACCGCCACCGTCCCCACCATCCCGCACAAGGCCATTTTTGAGAGGCGGCCTTGACGGGCTCCCAGAGGGCGCGGAGCGCACCGCCGGGCGGGCCGGGGCAGCGGGACGGAGTCGGGAGTCCGCCGG
>JAJZXK010000115.1 GCA_021806565.1 Bacillota bacterium
CCGGGCCTCAGGCACCGCGAGGGCAAGTCACCCAAACGGCCTCCTCGGTTCGCCAAGCCAAAATCCCAAGGCCTCGGTCCCAAGGGTGCGGAGTGTGGGTCATATGGGTCGCAGCAACCTTCGCAACCGCGGAGTTGGACCCGACAGCAATCACCTTCACACGTCGCCGCGCGAAAGAGGGAAACGCATGTTTTATAATGGCACCAGCGAACTCGTCCTCGCAGTAAATAAACAACTCTGGATCCGCAACACCCGCCATTGTCGCCAGCGCGAATCTCGCTGTTGGCCCGGGAATGACCACATGATCATTACCCGACGGCTCTAAAAGAACACGTCTGGACACCGGCCTGCGGGAGGGCGAGCTGGTCGCGCGGCGCTGGACCGACCTCGATGACGGAAGCCGGACGCTGCTCGTGCAGACCAAGTTTGAGCGCGAGACCGGGGCCGGCATCATAGAAGGGCCGACGAAGGCCAGGCGGCCGCTCCTCCGGATGGACAGGAGGGCCGCGGCGAGGAGGCTCCGGCTTTCTGTGGACAGTCTGCGGATTCACGACATCCGGATCGTGGACGGCGACCTTGTGTTGCGGCCGATGACGGAAGACGACTGGCCGCTGGTCGAGGCGTGGAACGCCGACCCAGAGATCCTCTACTTCGTCGAGGGGGACGATGTCGCGCCTCGGCCGACCGACGAGGTGCGTGCGATCTACCGGCACGTCTCACGCACTGCGCTCATGTTTATCATCGAGGTTGGCGGGCGGGGTGCCGGCGAGTGCTGGCTCCCAGACATGAACCTGCCGCGACTGCTAGAGCGGCTGCCTGGACAGGACGTGCGGCGTATCGACCTGATGATCGGGGACCGGTCGCAGTGGAACCGCGGGTATGGCACGCGGGCGATCCGGCTGCTGACCCGACTGGGCTTCGAGCAGGGGGCGGACGCGATCTTTGGTTGCGACATCGCCGACTACAACCCGCGTAGCCAGGCCGCCTTCGAGAACGCCGGCTACTCTGTTTACGAGGTGCGCGTGGCCCCGGGTCCGAAGGGCCGGCGGCGTTCGTACGACGTGATTGCATGGCGGGCGTAGCGCGGGGCCTTGGTGTCTACGCACTCATGCCGTCATTTGATCGCACAACCGGCAAGGTCAGCCGGTGGACGGGGACCCGTGGCGTGCAAGACCTGCGGCCGGAAACGCTGGTGGGCGATATCTCACCGCGCCCGTCCCCGCACCATAGCCACCACGAGCCCGAGCAACCCCGCGATGGCAAGCCCCTGCACACTCAGGATCATCCACGTCGCCACCCCCGCGTGTTCGCCCAGGAGCGGCGCCAGTGTGGCCACAAGGACCAGCGGTCCGAGCAACGGGAGCGTCCGCGCGGCTGCCCCCCGGGATTTCGCCGTCGCCGGGTCCAGATCGAGAGCGGTCCTCAGCCGGCGCAGAAACATGGTCGACACCCCCTTTACGACCTATCCTGGCCGTCGCGCGACCGCGGAAACCAAATGGACGTCTCCAATCGACCACGCTTTGGGTCCCCAGCGTTGGAACCCTTCGTGCACCCTTCGCTCGAACTCCTCCTGTAGATGCGAAAGACGGTCCATGGCGTGGCCCCTCAGAAGTAGCCGTACTATTCTGATTTGCCGGCCCAAGGTTACGGTGAAGCCTGCGGAGGGGAACTCCAGTGTATCCGGTCCGATGCGCATGGACTGTTCCACCTTCAGCCCTGCGGCAGCCATCAGATCCTCCAGTTGCCCGTGTTGCAAAAAGAAGTGCCGCCACGGGAGCCCTTCCGCTTCCACGGCACGCCGGACCGGCGCAAGCGCGTCTTGCCATGCTGGGGGCCAACCGTGCTCCAGGCCGGCACTGATTGCCACTCGACCGCCTGGGCGGACGACACGGGCCATCTCGCGGATTGCCTCCAGCGGCTCGGTGAAGTGCAGAAAGAGCGCCCCTGTAACCAAATCCGCTGTTCCCGAGGCCATTGGCAGATCCTCGGCGGGTGTCCGCAGGAAACGGAGCCAGTCCAAGTGGCGCTCTTTGGCGTGTTTGCGAGCGGCAAGCACTTGGGCCGCCGAAGGGTCCGTCACGACCAACTGCCCGGTGGGTCCGATCCGTTCCGCGAGTCCGCCGTCAAAGGTGATGCGCCCAGATCCCGCCCCCACTTCCACGGCGGCCGTTCCCGGCGCCGGATCAATAAACCGCACAAACTCCTTGGCCTGTTCCGTGGCCCGTGCGTATTGCGTCTGGAAGCATTTCTCGAACTCGGGCCCAAAGCCGTCGCCGAACGCGCCTGGGGGTGATTGCTCATGACCGTCCGTGGGTTCGCGAAGCGTGGCCACCCCCTCTCGGGTGAGGATGATCCGCCCGCCGCTCTTGGCCGGCAGCAGCACGCCCTTGCGTTCGTACAGCACGTCATCGGCCCGCCGCACAGCGGCTCGCAGCTCGCCGGGCCCGAATGCCGCTACGCCATGACTGAGCCGGGGAGTCGTAGGCAGATCCGCAGGCGCAGCAGAGGACATGACGTGCCGAATCGCACTCTGAGCCCACGCTTCGCCGGCGACCTCATCCGCGTCCGGCAAGATCACGACGAACTCATCGCCGCCATACCGCACGGTGAGGGCGTCCGGCGGCGCGACATCCGACAGTGCCTGGCCAGTGGCGGCCAGCAATCGATCTCCGGCGATATGACCATACAGGTCATTGATTTCTTTCAAGTCGTCCAGGTCCAAGAAGACCACGCATCCAGGCCGATGTGACCAGGTGTCCGCCTCCCGTTCCCAGAGGTGCCGGTTGCCGAGGCCGGTCACGGGATCCTGAAGGGCCCACTCCGGCAGGTCAGAGAGAATCTCCGCCATGGCGCCTTCGATGATGAAAAGGGCGCCCAGTTGCGGGGTCATTCCACTCAGGGCGATGTAAATCACGGATGCCGGGCGAACAGTCCCATCCTGGGTCGAGATGCGGCAGGGGAGCCGGGGATAGGCGCCGGGTGGCGAAAGCCGCCCCCAAGCATCGCTCCCGCCATCCGCCGGCACAATGCCGAGTGCCTGCATCGCCGGCTGCCCGGCGACCCCGCCCGCCTTGAGCGCCCAGAGCGACTCGGCGGCAGGGTTCATAGCCACGATGCGGCAATCGGCGTCCACCAGGCACACCGGGATCGGCAGCCCCTCAAATAGGGGATGAGCGGGAATGGAGAAAGCCGCCTTCGGAGTGTCCATGCCAGGCCCGTTCGACACGTTCTGTCAGGCACCTACGCATTGCGAACGGTTCGGGGCGGGCGTCAGCGCCCCCCCGCCGCTCCTTTCCTCCTCGCTCCACCCCTACAGCCGCAACGCGATCCGGGCGCCGCGCCTCTTCGCACCCCGGCTCCAGGTAGGATGGGGCCTGGCCCCGGCTGGGCCGGGGACGGGAGGCGCGTGATGGAGCACCGTTTGCTGGCTGATGATGCCCGATGGGCTGAACTAGAGGCGCAAGCCGAAGCGGCGGAGGCCGCCGCCAGAGAAGAGGCGCGGCAACTCGCCGTCGCCGCGCCCGATCCCTGGGCGGCCATCCCGACCGCACTCCGATCCGCCGACCTGCACGACCTTCTTCGCGTCGGCCGCTCGACGCTCCACGACGCACTCCACCGGGGCGACATCCCCGCTCCCACCCTCCGGCTCGGGTCCCAGGGCCGCCTTCTGTGGGCGAGGGGCGTCATTCAGCGGTGGTTGGACGGGACCAACCAACCCGCCGCTATGGACGGGCACTTCGTGCTCGTGTTGGACGAGGCGGCGGCACACCTGGGCATCAGCCGCAGCACGACCTACGAACTGGTCCGCACGGGCCACATCCGCGCTGTTCGGATCGGCCGGCTCCTGCGCATCCCGGCCTCAGCCCTGGCCGCCCTGCGGCGGGCATGGGAGGAGTCCGGTAGTAAGCGATAGTAAGGGGGCAGATCGGCGCGGGACTGGCGGTGACGCGATGCGCGGGCACCTCGCGACTCAGCACGGCGGCACAAACTGGTATGCCGTGATCGACGAACGGGACGCGGACGGGAAGCGCAAGAGAAGATGGATCAGCCTCCACACCACCAGCAAGCGCAAGGCGGAACAGGAACTCGCCAAGATCCTTACCCAGCAGGCCCAGGGAGCCCTACCGCCAGCCGGGAAGACCACGGTGGCGGACGTCATCTCTTCCTTCATTGAAAGCCGCAAGGTCGCGGGACGTGCCCCGAAGACGATCATCAGCTACCAGAGCCTCGCGGACACGCGCCTCCTGCCAGCGCTCGGTCACATACCGGCAACCCAACTCACGCCCCAGCAGATCGAACGCTTCTACGCCGCGCAACTGTTGAGTGAACGCCAGGACCATCGCAAGAACGCCAGCGAACACCTCTCCCCTACCACCGTCCGGCGCATGCACGCCCTCTTGCGTGGTGCCTTTGCTCACGCCATGCACCAGGGCACCGTCGTGCGCAATCCAGCCGACGCGGTGACGCCACCGCGCGCGGCAAAGCGGGAGCCCGTGGCGCTGTCAGCCGATGCTGTCGCCGCCCTCCAGGACGCCGCGGAGGGGCACCGGCTGGCTCGGCTGTTCCACCTGGCCACGACGACTGGCATGCGTGAGAGCGAGTTGCTTGGGCTGCGGTGGAGCGACGTCGACCTCGAAGCGCGGCGCATCTTCGTCCGGGTCCAGCGCCAGTATCTGCCGGGAAAGGGCATCGTGGAGCGCGACACCAAAGAACACCGGGGGACGCGGCCGATAGACCTCACCGAGGATGAAATCGCGCTCCTGGCCGCGCAGCGGGCACAAGTCGCCGAAGAGGGCCTGCGCCTTGGCGATGCGTGGCGGGACCACGACCTCGTTTTCCCGTCGCAGGTCGGCACCCCGATCAACCAGCGCAACCTGCTTCGCTGGTTCGACAATATCGCCGAAGCAGCCGGCATAACTGGGATTCGCTTTCACGACCTCCGGCACACGGCCGGAACGCATCTCATGGCGGCTGGACGCGGAGTCATCCCCCCGCAACACCGCCTTGGTCACAGCCGGCCCAGCACGACGCTGGACCTGTACGCCCACGCTCTGCCGGGGCACCAGGCGGAGGCGGCGGAGGCCGTTCAGGCCACCTTCCGCGAGGCGGCGGCGCGGCGCAAAGCGAACCGCCAAGCCAAAGGGTAGTAATCGGGTAGTAAAGACGCTCGAAGCCCCCAGGTCCTTCCTGGGGGCTTTATTCCCTGTGGCTCTAGGCGTTCTCTGGTGCGCCCTGGAGGATTTGAACCCCCGACCTACTGATCCGTAGTCGTCGACGCGCCATCCCGCCGACCACATCTGCCCCTCAGATGCCCATTCTACGCGGCTTGCGGGATACCGAGAACCGCGCGGACCCCATCGAACGCGCCCGTTCACGCAAAGTCTATGGGGACGTTTATGGGCACGCAGTGCGCCCCGATGGTCACGCCACCGGGCGGACGACGAGGTGGCGGGTGTCGAACTCAAAGGTCACGCGGAACCTCCGCAAGACATCCAGCCCGAGGAGTCCGTCTGCCCGGAAGCCACCCGGCAGGTCGGCAACGGCCACCTCGCTGACCGGGATGATCATCCCACCCAACGCGAGCCGGCCGGGGTTGACAATGGGAACACGCCGCGGGCGGCCGTCAATGCCGACAAGGTGGCCCCACTTCGCCGGATGCTCCAAGTCGTGCCCCAGCCTCTGCGCGGTTGCCACACTCATCGTGGTAATCAGCGCCCCGGTATCGACGAGCAGAGGACGCGTCACTTCGGCCGCAAACGCGGCCATGACGACGGCCATGCTGTGCCCCGGCACAAAAGGTATCCGGTACGCATCGCGCCCGGTCAAAACACGATCACCGCATCGGAGTCCGGGTCCGTGACCGGACCCGCAAAAAAGACAGCAGTGTGTACCCCGGGGTGCGAGCGCGCGAAAGCCAATTCCTCCGCGTAGATGTGAGCCCGGTCACCGCCATGCGCGATCAGGCGGCCGCGCAGCGACTCGCCGTCCCCGCCCTGGTCGGTGACGTTGAGCGCAATCCACTCGTCGGGGAAGCGAGCGTAAACCTCTTCCAAGGTGAGCTCCGCTCCCAGGTTCTCCTTGGCAGTCATCACCGCAACCGCCTCCCTGTCGCAGTCTACGCCCCATCGCCTTCGCCAGCAATGCGCTCCCCGGCACCGCCTACGCGGCGGCGGCCCATGCCGCCAACGCCCCCGCGTCCACTACAGACCCGGCACAAGGAGGAGGTCACGCTTGTCCGCCCTTCTCGCCTGCGAAGTTGCGCCGCCCTATTGTGCCTTTTCCAGCCGTCACGAGTTCACCCGTAAGCCTCGCTCGCTGCGTCTGCCGCCGACACCAGAGGGCATCGGCCTGGCTTGGCTGCACGTGCGAGACATCGACGACGCCGAGCCAACGCTCACCGCGCACCCCACCCCGCTCACCGCCGAGGTGCACTTCCGCCGCACCGACGCGTATTGGCTTGTCCTCTGCCCCCGCGCCGGCCGCCTGCTGCGCGCCGCCGAGACGCCGTTCCGCGTCGAGGGCGTGGTCCTGCTGCGCCGGACGCGTATCGGCGGACCCTGGCAGGCGGAGCGCGCCCTGGTAGCCGTGCCGTCGGAGTTGCTCGCCGACGGCGCCTTCCTCTACGCGACGCAGTCCGGTCCACGGAACTGGGACCGGTTGAGCATCTCGCCGCACCCCGAGCGCTTTGCGCCCTTCATCGTCCCCTGCACCTTCCGGCCGGGAGGTGAGCGGCGTGGCAGAAGCGGCTGAGCGATCCGACCCGCCGCTGATCCGCCTCGGCCGCCGCCGCGACTCGCCCTGGGTCCAGGTCTACAACGAGCTCATCGACCTCTACCAGCCCTGGGTTGGCGGCTTTGCCGGCATCGGCTACTGGACCTACCTCCGCCGCTTCGTCAACCACGACCCTGAAAACGGCTGGCACGGGCGTGCCTTCCCGAACAAGCGCCAACTGAAAGCCGACGGCCAGGTCGGCGCGGAGCGGCTCAAGGAGCTGGAGCGCCTCTGCATCGCCTGGGGCCTGCTGGATGTGGAGGTGGTGCGCCAGCGGCGCTACGTCGGGGGCCGGCTGATCGGAGAAACCCGGCGGTTTCTCTACCAGGTCAACGACCCGCTGAGCGAGGACGAATTCCGTCGGGCCCTGGCCTCGGGCGAGCTACCGCGCCGCCCGGAGGCCTCCAATCTCGGCCAGGCTCCTTCAGACGGCGCCGGAGAGGGCACGTTCCTACCTGGGAACGCGCCTCACCCGACCGAGGGGGGCATGTTCCTGGATAGGAACGTGGGCACGTTCCCAGGTAGGAACGCAGAAATAGAACAACAAGCAGGGGAAATAGCACAACAGCTCCCCGCGGTAGCCACTACCGTGGACGGTACCCCGCCCGCGGCGGTGCCGCAGGCCGGAGCGCCGGCGGTGCCGGCTGTTGTCCCACCGGCTTCGCCCCCTCCAGACCGGGAGCCGGACCCGGACACCGACCTGGGATGGGCCTGCGGCCGGTACCGGGAGATCACCGGCAGGCCCGACCTGAATCCGGCGGACCTGAGGGACCTCGCCCGGCAGCGCCCCCTCGACCGTCCCTACCTGGCCGCCAAGCTCGACCTGCTGCAGGCCGCGATCCGCTCTGGCGGCCTGCACAACCCGCGCGGCTTCCTGCTGCGCGCCCTGGAGCGCGACTGGACGCCCGTCACGGCCCCGGCCTCCCGGCACCGGTCCCTGCGCCCCCACCGGCCTGTCCCGGCGCGGCCTACCGTGTCCGTGCCGGCACCCCGCGGTACCGCCCCGGGGTTGGGCCTGCCCGCAGCGGCGGTACGGCCCGTCGTTGCCCGGGACGCAGGCGCACCGGCCCAACTCGTGACGGCCCTGGTGCAACTCGGCGTGGTACCGCCCACCGCCGAGCGCCTGGTCCGCGCACACCCTGACGAGGTCGGCCGGCAACTCGGCTGGATCGACCTCCGGCACGCCCAGGACCCCGCGGCCCTGATCGTCCGCGCCATCGGCGAGGGCTGGCCGGAACCGGCCGCGGCGCGCCAGGAGCGCATGGCCGAAGCCGAACGGGAGCAGACCCGGGCACAGCTGGCCGCCTTCGACGAAGCGCGGCGGTTGGCGCTCAGCCCGGCGGGCCAAGAAGCCGCACGGCGGGGCTTCGCCCACATCCGCGAACTGCTCTCGGGCGTCGCGGGTTCTCCACCCACGGCAGGCCGCACCGACCCGTCACCGGCCTCTTGCTCACCCCGAACCACTGCCAACATCCCGCCGGCATCGCCGGCACGGGAGGTGCCTGCGTGATCGTCCAGGCCATCCTGACCCAGGACACGGCCGCCGCCGTGGGCTCCGTGCTGGAGGCCCGCGGCTGGGCCGAGGCCGCATCGGTGTCCGTCGTGACTCCCGCAGGAGGCCCCGCCGTCCTGGAGGGCGCCGCCCGCGTGCCGGCGGAGCTCCTGCTGCTGGACGTGGCCGTCGCCGAACCCCGCGGCCTGCTGCGCTACCGCCTGGCCCGGCCGGGAACCCGGATTGTGCTGCTCGCCCCCGGCCGGCGCCCGGGCGACCGCGCGGTGGCCGCCACCGTCCAGTCGCAGGTGTACGACGTCGCCGATGACCTCGACCGCCTCGCACACGTCCTCGACCATCCCGCCGACTTCGCCGCCGCGGCGCGCTGGCTGGACCCGTCGCTTGCGCCCGATGCCCCCGGGGAGCATCGCGTCCTGGAGCGCACCGTGATCGAGTCCCGCCCGGTGCCGGTCAGCCGCCGCACCTGCGCAGTGGTCGGCCCCAAGGGCGGCGTGGGACGGACCACCGTGGCCGTCAACCTCGCCGTCGCGGCCGTGGCGCTGGGGCGTTCGGTCCTGCTCGTGGATCTGCACGCGGGCGTCTGGTCCGCCGCGCGGCACCTCGGCTGTGCGGGCAGTCGCGGGGGCCTGCTGGCCGCGCTCGCCGATCCGAGCGCGGAGGGCATTCGAGCCGCGGCGGAACGCCGCCACGGTGTGCTGGTCCTCAGCCGCGGTCGCGACGACGGCCTCTTCCCCGCCCTGGACCGGGAGGCGGTGGCCGCGCTCTGCCGGATCGCGGCGCAGGCTTACGACCTCGTCGTCCTGGACACCGCCCCCGCCCCCGACGATCCCGGCACCTACGCCGCTTTGGGCGCCGCCGACCAGGTGCTCCTGACCTGTGACCCCGGGGACCCCGTCAGCGTGGAGTCGGCCGCGGCGCTGGCGCTTCTGGCCCGGGACCTCGGCCGCAACCTCGGCGCCTGGCGTCTGGTCTGCAACCGGCTACGGCCGGGCGCCGAGGAGCCCCGGACCATCACCGGCTACTTCCGGGACCTCCGGCTGCCGATCACGCTGGCCGCGATGGTGCCCGACGAGCCGGAACGGCACTTTGCCGCGCTACGGGCAGGTCGCCCGGTGGCCCTGGACGACACGCGCGCCACCTCCCCCTGGCGCAGCCTGGCGATGGCGGCCCTCGGGGCCGACCCCGAGCTGTGGGCGCCCCGGCGACGGGGGCTCCTGTCGCGCTTCACCAACCTGCGAGGTGATCGTCTTGGCGCGCGTCAACCTGCACGATGAGCTCCTGCGGCAGAGGCGCTCAGGCGCCTCCGCCGCGGCGGAGACCGGTCCGGAGTATCCGGCCGGGCGGGTGGAGCGCCGCCTGCTGGAGGGCCAGGCCGCGCTGCTGGCCGAGGCGCTGACCGATCCGGCGGCGGCCGCGGGGCCGTTGCGCGCGGCGATCGCCGAGGCCGTCGCCAGCGAACGCGAGGGGCTGACCGAGCCTGAGCGCGCCGCGCTGGTCTCCGAACTCGAAGCGCGGCTTTTGGGCCTGGGCATCCTGCAGCCGCTCCTGGAGGACGCCGAGGTCACCGACATCCTGGTGAACCGCCACGATGCGATCTTCGTCCGCCGGCGCGGCCAACTGGAGCGCACCCCGCTGCGCTTCCGGGACGAGGCGGCGGTGCGGGGCCTGGCCGAGCGCCTGGCGGGCGCGGCGGGAAGGCCGCTCTCCGAGGAGCGGCCCACAGCCCTGGTGCTCCTATCCGACGGCGTACGGGTGCGCATCCTGCAGCCGCCGCTGACGCGCGGCGTCGTCCTGGCCCTGCGCAAGCCCGCCCCGCCGGACGCCCTCGGCCCGGCAGACCTGGTGGCCCGTGGCGCCTGGACGGAGGGACTGCGCGACTTCCTCGGTCAGGCGGTCCGCGCCGGGTTCAACCTGGTCTTCTACGGCGAGACGGGCTCCGGCAAGACGACCGGTCTTCGGGCGATCTGCCGACTGCTCGGGGAGGGGCGGGCCACGCCGCCGAGGCTGGTGGTGCTGGAGCACACCTCCGAGCTGAACCTGCCGGCCGAGCGGGCCGTGGCCGTGCAGGCCGTGGAACGGGCGGGGGCGGAGGGGATCTCCCTCTTCGAGGCCTTCCCCGTGACCATGCAGCTGCTGCCCCAGGTGGTGATCGTGGGCGAGATCCTGGACCGCGAGGCGCTGCCGTTTCTGTATGCAGCGCTCTCCGGGCACCAGTGCCTGGGGACAATCCACGCCGGCCGGCCCGACCTGGCCATCTGGCGGCTCGCCGTGCTGGCGCATGCCGGCGGCCTCTCCGAGGGCCTCGCCGAGCGGCTGGTGCGGGGCACGATCGACCTGCTGGTCGAACACCGGGCGCTGCCCGACGGGCGGCTGGCCGTCACCGGTGTGGCGGAGGTTCTGCCGGACGGGCCACCACGGGACCTCTTCCGGTTCCGGGAGGGGGCGCTGCAACGCGTGGGCGATCTCACGCCGGAACGCGCGGAACGCCTGGAGGGCGGGGGGTGGCGATGGTGACGGTGCTCCTGGACGCGGGCATCGCCCTGGCCGTCGCCCTTGCCGCCCACGCCGCCATTGTCCCCGCCCACCCCTACCGCCCGGTGCGAAGGGAGCGGCGGAACCGGGCGTCCGCTCGGTCGAGTGGATCGTCTTTGGCGGGTCGGCGCGACGTCGTGGTGGCGGGCCTCTGTGGCGGGGTGGTGGGTCTGGCCGCCTGGTCCGCCACCGATAACCCTGTGGCGGCGCTCATCCTGGCGGCGGGAGCGCTCGTAATCCCCGGCGCCCTCGCCGGAGCGCGGCGGGCGCGCGCGGAGGCGGGGCGCGACCGCGACGTGCAGCAGTTCTGCGCGGTGTTGGCCGACGCCCAGCGCGTCGAACCCGCCCTGGTCCGCGCCCTGCCGGCGGCGGCCTCTTCGGCGGCCCCTTGGCTTTCCGGCTTCGTGCGTGCGACCCTGGCGGCCCACCAGGCGGG
>JAJZXK010000116.1 GCA_021806565.1 Bacillota bacterium
GGAAGCGGCAAGTCCTGGTTCCTGACCTTTACTGACTATTGCTCCTTCCACGCCGAGGGAAATCCCCCGAACTGCCAACCCTTACCTGCGGAAAAGGTGGTGCTGGGTGACCGCCTTCACGCTGCCCGCACCCCGCTCGTCCTGGGCGAAGCGCTGGGTCCACGCCCCCCCCCTGGTAATAAGTGAAGGCCGTGTACGCCCCGGTGTCCGGTCCCACAAACTGCGCGCCGGGCTCCGCCTTGCGGATGGTCTGGGCGAAGCTCCGCCAATCGGCGAGGTAGGTCGGGTAGTTCGTGATGCTCGGATCCGTGCGGTGGTACGAGTTCCAGTCCGGCTCGTTGCCGATCGCAAACGCGCTCAGGTTGGAACGGTACCGCCAGACGTGCGCGGCGATCAAGGCGTCGTCGGCCGCCAGGTGCGGCATGTACTGCCGGGAAGGCGGTTTCGGATCGTGCAGCCGCAGAGAGTAGATGACCCGCAGGCCCGTGAGCTGGGCGAAGGCGAACAGGTTGTCGACCCCCGTGTACCCGTCGGGGGTCAGGCCGGCGGGGACCTCGCCGTCGACCGAGCCGCCGCCCATGCGTAGGCTGTGAATGCCGAGGTTCTCGAACAGCGTCACGAGTTGGCGGTTGGACGGGGAGAAGAAATAACCGGACGTCCCCGCGTTGTTGGGCCGCTCGGAACCGGATTCGAAGCTCAGTCCGGCGAAGTCGGCGGGGATGGCATAGCCGTGCGCCGACGTTTCGACTGTCACGGTCACAGCCGGGCCGGCCGGCCCCGAGCGCACGAACGACAAAACCATTCCGGCCACCGCCAAGAACGCGACCACGTACAGGGACACCCGCACGCCCCTCGCCGCCAAGAGCCTCCGCAGCATGCCCCGCATCCTCCGCTCGGGCCCGACCAGCGGGGTCGATGCTCCGAGATCACCGCCGGGTTACCCGCCACTGTCTGCGTTTTGTCTGGTAGCCGATCCGTCTGCCATACGACGGCCGGAGCCTTCCGCCCTGCTCCGGCGGCGCGCCGCTGGAGCACCAGGCCTGGTGGGGAGCGGGTCGGGGCCCCTCAGGCGTTGGTATGGCTCATGGCGCGATGGTGGTGCAGCGGGACCAGGTGTGCGGGCGGCGGCGGGACTGCCTGCCACGCTGCTTTGCACGCCCCTGAATGTGCGTCAAGTTCTCCACGACGATCACCGTGCCGTAGTCCACGGAATCCACGCTGCGGCGGCTCAGAACGTGGTCGCAGTCGCACCGGAAGCGGTTGACCTTCCCGGTAAGGCGGCGCAGATGCCGCTGCGCCGAGCGGGTGCCTTTGCGCTGCAGACTGCGGCGCAGCCGAAAGTAACGGGCTTGGATACCGCGCCATTGGCGGCGGCCGAAAAAGCGGTTCCCCGAGGTTACGGCGGGTCGGCACAGGCCGAGGTTCTCGCCTACGGCGGGACCGTTCTCGATGGGGGCGGGCGGGTCGGGCAGTTCGACGGCGACATGCAGATACCACTTCCCCTTGCGGTGGATGAGGTCGGCAGTCAGGGTCCGGCTGCCCTCATACTTAGCGTCGTACTCCGGGAGAACGAACGGGATCGTCACGCGGCCGGCCGTCGTGCTCAGGCGCACCTCGCGCGTGTCCCACTTCAGGGTTGCTGTGTGGAGGTTGTAGCGGGGCGGGCAGGCCGTCGCCTGCGGGCAACTCACCTTCCGTCCCTTCTTGCGCCGGTCGAAGGCGGAACACAGTGCCTCTGTTGCTTGCACGCGCGCCTGGATCAGCAGGTCGGAAACCAGATCCGGGCGCTCGTCTTTTGTTTCTCGGTAAGTGAGGTGATGCAGCCGCACGCCGTTTCGGCGAATGCCACTGCTTGTTCAAGCATCGGATTCAACGGATTCAACGCCAGCCGCACCGCTCGGTCCATGTTCGCATAGCGCCATGCGTGCGTCGTATGCACAACGCAAGGGAGGAAGCGGCGCTTCCGCTGTCGCCTGAACCCGACAGTCCCCGCGCCACGTGATTGATGGCCTGGGGCATCCCGAACGCGGCGTTGCCGATGACGCGCGCTGGCTCCACCGCGCAATCCCGGCAGTGGTTGTGGCCCACCGGACCACCACCACGCCCCGGGTTGATCGCCTCCTCCGAGGTGCGCGTGGGGCACGGGGCCGCAGCCTCACAGCCCTGCCTGATCGAGGCGCTCCAGCAGGCTGTATTTCCTTGCGTGCGTCTCGCGCAGTTGCTGCAGCCGTCGGTCGAAGGCCTCGCTCCGCCGATCGCGGGCACTCAACGCCCGCAGGTCCTGGAGCAGACGGATGGCGGTGTCGTAGGCGGCGGGCTTCTTGGAATCGATGAGCGCGGCCACTTCGTTCCCAGCCGCCTCCTCACGCGGCGCGAGCGCGTTCAGGCGGGCCTCCTGCGCGGCGACCTCCTCCCGCTGCCGGCGCGCCGCTGCCTCGGCCCGCCGGCGGGCCTCCCGCCGCTCGCGCCGGGTGCGAACAGCCTCGGCGGCGCCGAGCAACGCCCCCACGGAGCGTCGCTCCGACTCCGCGGGGCCGGCAGCGGCGGAATCCCTCCGAAACCACCGCAGCAGTTCAATGCCGACCAGCGGGCCATTCCCACTGGCCACGCCGAGCAGCAGTCGGTTCTTGTCGGCGGCTGGCAGGTGTTCGATCCACGCCGCCAACGCCGCGTCCGTCCCGTCGGCCGGCACCGCCGCACCCGGGCTCGCGGCCGCGGCCGCAGCGAGCAGATCCCCGTCGATGCGCAGGAAATCGGCCAGACCCTGCAGCGGCGCTGTGAGGGTGCCGAGGTTCGGAGGGATCAGCGGCTCCAGGTCGTCCTCATCGAGTTCCTCGGCCTGAACACACGCAAGCCAGGCGAGGTACAGAGCGCGAAGATCACCGCTGGCGAGTTCCGCACGCACCGGGATGATCGAGGCCAACCATCCCTCGCCGTCGGCATCCCAATCGCCGTCTTCGTCCTCCGACGCCAGGTCCAAGATCACATGGGTGTCGGTCGCCCAAACGGATGCGGCTTCCCCCACGCAGTACTGCTCGGCCGTCGCGGGATCCAGGAGAGTGCGCGGCAGCCGCAGCATGACGCGGTGCGTCCCCCAACTCGCCAGGTAGAGGTGCGCGTCAAAATAGTCTGACATCAGACGGCGCCGATCTCCGCGGAAGTCCCCCCAATGGTACTCGTTGACGAACCGCGTCGGGGTGATCTGCGCCCGGGAGGAGAGTTCCCGAAGCTCCCGCATCTGGCGGGGGTCCAGGGGGCGGTCCACCGCCACGAACTGATAGTACTGATACTCACTCACAGCTTGTCCCCCGCCTTTCGGTTCATGCCCTGACCCGCGGGAGCCGAGACCAGACGCGAATCGGCCCGATGCCATTGTAACGGCACGACGGCGGCGGAGTTCGCCAAATCACCCGCGGGCGGGCGAGGGCGGTAGCGGACGGCCCGCCACCCTGGCCGCGACCCGGCGCGCCGCCCTGGCGGAGACGGTGATGTGTGCGCCACAGGGGGCCTGGCCGGTGGGTATCCGGGGGCGGCACAGCGAAGCAGAGGCACACGGGGGGGGACGTTGGCGATGAAGCTGCGGGAGGGCATAACCACGGCCGAGGGGATCGGACTGCGCATCGAGGGGCACTTGGTACCGATCGTCGAGTTGCAACTGGCGGACGGCCACCAGGTGTATTTCGAACACCACACGATTCTGGCCAAGGGAACGTCCCTGAAGGTGGGGCTGATGCCGATGCGCGGCGCGGTCAAGCGCCTGTTGGCGGGGCTGCCGGTGCTGCTGACTCGGGCCGCCGGTCCGGGTACCGTGGCGCTGTCACGGGATGGCGTCGGTGAGGTGGTGGCCGTCGATCTGGCGGGAGAGGAACTTGACGTCATGGAGCATCGTTTCCTGGCGGCGAGTTCCAGTGTGGAATACAGCGCCCAACGCGTGCGGGGCATCAAGAATCTCCTTGGATCCGGAAGCGGGTTTTTCATGGACCGCTTCCGCGGCCAGGGGATCCTGATCATCCACGGCTACGGCGACGTGGTCGAGACCGAACTGGCCGACGGCCAGGCGATCGACCTGGATCCCTACGCCTGGCTCTACAAGGACACGACCGTCCGCATGGAGACGCACCTAGTCAACCTGACCACCGGGCTGTTCGGGGGAAGCGGATTTGTGATGACCCGCTTTTCGGGTCCCGGCCGGCTGGCATACCAGTCCCTGGACCCACTGGCGCTGCCTCAGGGTACGACGGAGTAGGCGGAGACGACCGCCGCCACGCGAACCGCGCCGGCCGGCGGGCGGTCCCGGGCGCCTACGGACACCGGGGCGGCGCCGTTGGGGCGGAAGCTCTGCGCGCCGCGCCCCGCCCGGGGAGCCGGTGGTGCAGGCCGGGCGCGCGGATGCCCCAGGAAAATTCAGGGCTTCAGCCCACCACGCGGTTCACCCGGCGTGCCGGAACTCCTCCCAGCGCTCCTCCAGCCGCGCTGGATCCGGCCGCGCCCGCCGCGCCGACGGCAGATGCAGCCTCACCCCCTGCATCTCCTGAAGCCCGTGCCCGTCGCGCAGGATATGGGCCGCGTCCAGCAGCGACACATACTTCAGGCGACACATCGCGCAGCACTGATCGTACGCCGTGATCACCTGCGCCCGGAACAGGGGCTGGCGGACCCGCAGGCACGTCAGGCGTTCCGCATAACGCCGGCCGGTCTCGGTGGCCGCACCGCCGACCGCCGCCACGCGCTGGGCCTCGTCCACCGCCACGACGAACTGGTGGGCCGACGCCTCTTCGGCGATCAGCCACACGGGACGGATGGCCTCATAGACCGCCGGCGCAACCCCCCAGAACCAGATGAGCGGCAGGGCATGCTCCATCGCGACGCGCAGGGCCCGGTTGTCCGCATGTCGCGGATCCTGACCACGGTACTTGTACCGGAGGCACCCGTCCCCGCCGAGCGCGTCTTCATAGGGTGGGGGCTCACCTGGCGGGGTGTACGTGGTGCGGATAGACAGAGCGGCACTCAGGCCTTTGGGCTTCCAAATGCCCTGCTGCGGTCCCACCAGAGGCATGGCGCCGCCGTGAGAGCGAAACCCCTGGCGGAGTTCCTGGGACGGAAACAGGTGGAAGCTACGCCCGAAGTCGGTGCACCGGTCGAGCCAATCCATGGCAGCCATCCGCACCGCGTGCTCATATGGCTCATCCACCTGGCACCGGAACCTCCCTCTGGCGCACCCCGCGCGCCGGCCGCCGCCCGCCCGAAGATCTCCCTGGACAGGACGGGTCGCGCGATCCGCCCTGGATGCGTGCCGAGGTCCGCGACGCGACCGGCCACCTCTGCCGCATTCGGTGTGTGTGCGCCCACGCCTCTCGTCGCGGCGGTCGGTGCGTTGCCATAAAGACGCCCCGGTACGCAGGCGGGATGACCTGCGGTCGAACGCCGGGGGGGGGAGGTACGCGCGCCACGCAGCAATCGCGCGCAAGCCGGGCGGCGGATGCCTGCCGCCGATTGCCGTATCACGCCTGCGTCGTGGCGGCCGGGGGCCGGGTCACACCACGCCCGAGGCCGGGAGGCTCACCGGCTGAGCATCCGGCATCTGCAGTATCGCGCCGAGGTGGCCGGCAGAGGTGGCGAGGGAGAAGGCCTCAAAGAGCGGGGACAGGGTCCCGGGCACGATCGCTTCCGCCTGCAGGCGGGCCAGAGTCTGGGTGGCGTTGTCCGCGTGGAGTCTCGCCAGGGTGACCGCGTAACTCCGGGAGTCGTAGCGCCGCAGAATGTTCAGACAGGCGACGACATCCGCCTCCCCCCAGGGCCCCTCGCCAAGGAAGCGCCGCCAAAGCGCCGCGGTCGCGCCGCGCACGTCCTCCTCAAGGGATGAACGCTGGAAGGCATACAGGACGGGCAGCGTCCGGCGCTTTTGGAGCAGGTCGTCGGGGAGCTTGCCCATCGTCTCCGCCTCGCCCCAGATACCGTCGATGTCGTCGCTGATCTGGAGATACATCCCCAGGTGGTGCCCCAACTGCCGCGCCAAGGCCGCCATGTCCTGGCGCCCGGCGGCCAGCACACCCAGAACTCCGGCCGAACCGCAGAGCGACGCGGCCTTCTTGGCACAGACATCCATGTATTGCTCGATACCGACCGCACCCTCGGCACGGAGCCTCAGGTCGAGGTACTGGCCCTCCGCCAAACACAGCATGGCCGTCGCCAGTTCGGCGCCGGCCTCAAGCGTCACGTCGGGCTTCAGGCCGGCGGCGGCCGCGCGCAACACGGCGGCGTGCACCGAGGCCTGCACCGCCGCCCCCACGTTGATGCCCTGGGCCACGCCGGCGATGCGCCACACCGCCGGCCGGCCGCGGCGCATGGTACCGCCGTCCTGGATATCGTCGTACACCAACGTCGCGCCATGCAGCAACTCGACCGCCGAGGCCAGGGGCAGCGCCCGGGTGACGCTGCCGCCGAACATTTGGGTGGTCAGCAGCAGAAAGAGGGAGCGGATGTGCTTGCCGGGCTTGACGGGACCCGTGCCGGGCAACTGGCGCCAGCCCAGGTGATACTCCACTCACTCGTAGAGGGCGCTCGTGGTGCGCAGTTGCCGCCACAGGTCCCGCATCTCTTCGTCCACGGCGGCGGTCAGCATGGCCAGCAGGGAACTCGGGGGCGCCCCGCTCCGGGTGCGTGCACTCATGTCCTGCGCGGCGCGAGGGCCGCCTCCTGGCGGCAGAGGGAGCGCCGCTTCCTTCCTTTCTCGTCTGTCGTCTCTGGCCTGGCTTCTGTCGGCTGTCGTCTCACTTCTCGCGGTCTGGGGCCGCATCCGTGCGGCCCGCTGCCCAGCTGGAGCTGTGGCCCCTCGTGGTGCGCCGTCGTTCCAGCCGGTCGGCCACACCCCGTCGCGTCCCCGCACGACGAACCCAGGAAACATCGGTCTCAGCCGCCGGTCGTTGACGCCCGTGGGCGCCCGCCACCCACCGCCACCACCTGGGGCGCGATCAGCCCCACCAGCGCGGCCACGATGTGCGGGTCAAACTGGGTGCCGCCGGCATCCAGCATCAGGCGGAGCGTCTCGCGGGGGGTGCGGCCCTTGCGGTAAGGCCGGTCGGCGGTGATGGCGTCGTAGGCGTCCGCCACCGCGACGATGCGGGCCGCCACGGGAATCGCCTCGCCGGCCAGCCCTCCGGGATACCCGTGCCCGTCGTACTGCTCGTGGTGGTGCTTGACCCCGGTGGTCACCCCCACGAACCCCGGCACCATGTCCAGGATCTCGGCGCCCTGGATCGCATGCCGGTGCACCGCCTCGAACTCCTCGGAGTCGAGCTTGCCGGGCTTGTGCAGGATGGCGTCGGACACGCCGATCTTGCCCACGTCGTGCAGAAGCCCGGCGATGCCGATATCCTGCACCTCGCGGTCGGACAGCCCCAACGACCGCCCGATGCGGATGGAGAGCCTGGCCACGTTCCGGCAATGGACGTGCAGCATGGGGTCCTTGGCGGAGATCGCGGCCACCAGGGCGCGGATTGCCTCACTGGGCCGTACCGGTCCGCGGTCCCGGGACAGGGCGCGGCCCACGCCGCCGGCGGGGCCGCGCGGACCGCGCGCCCGCCGGCGGGTGCGGTGCAGGTGTGCCGCGATGTTGGACATCAGGGCCTGCAGCGGCTCGCTGGTGACGGCCTCGTCCTCGAAGCAGTGGACGCTGCCGCCTCCCGCCCGCTTGGCCATGTACATGGCAAGGTCGGCGCGCCCGATCAGCACCTGGTAGTCCCCGCCCCCCTCCGGCAGGGTGGCGACGCCGGCACTCAGGCTGACCGGCTCGGCCAGACCATCCCGACCCTCCTGCACAGCACGGTTGAAGTCCGCAAGCATCCGCTCGGCGCAGGTCATCGCCGCCTCGCGCTCGGTGTCCGGCAGGAGGATGACAAACTCGTCACCCCCGTAGCGGGCGGCAAGACCACTAGCGGTCGCGCTGTCCGAGAAGATCTTCGCCACACAGCGCAGAATGCGGTCCCCGGCCTGGTGCCCGTGCGAGTCGTTGTATTCCTTGAAGAAGTCCAGGTCGATCATGATGAGCGAGGTCGGGCCGGCCCGGCCCTCGGCAGCCAATTCCTCGATCTCGAGCAGCCGTTGCTTGAAGCGGCGGTGGTTGGCGATGCCCGTGGTGGCGTCGGTGGAGGCCTGCCGCCGCATCAGGGCGTAAGAACGCGCATTGACCAGCGCCGCCGCGGCCCGCTCGGCGAAGGAGACCAGCAGGGAGTTGAGCGGGTCGTCCACCTGACTGCCAGGGGGTAGGGCGACCGCCATCGTGCCGATCATCTGGGCGCCGAAGACCATGGAGACCCGCACATTGCCGTCCGGCTGGGACGACTCGGATGGTTCCACCGCCCGCGCGAGGTCGACGACTTCGGCGAGACGGCGCTCGCCGCCCTGCCGTACAGCCCTGCCCTCGTCGGCGAGCACGTCCTGGTCGGCCGCCACCCACTCAAGGACCTCCTCGGTCAACTCCAGACGCACCGCCGCCGCCAGGCCGCCGCTGAGGGTGAGCAACCAGTCGGCCGCCGCCTGCAGCGCGTGTTCCAGGTCGAGGTCCGAAGCGATGGCGGCCGTGGCCTCGGTCAGGAGTTGCTGGGCTTGGTCCAACTCACGCTCAAGGGCCTTCTCCGCAGCACGTGCCCGGTCGCCGATAAAACCCACGAAGACCCCGGTGATCCCGACAAACGAGATGCGGACCAGGATCAGTCCCGCGGTGGCGCCGTCCACGGGCGCGCCCAGGGCCAGCACGATGGCGGTGTATGACGCCAGCGCCACCCCCGTGCTCACGAGGGCGGCACCCCCGCCGAAGCGGATGGCGGCCACGACGGCCACCAGGAAATAGACGAGGAAGAACTCCGAGTGGATACCGTGGGTCACCAGGATGGCCGCACCGCTGAGCAGGGCGTCCCCGGCCGTCGTGAGGTACCCGCGCTCGAGCAGGTCGGAACGGTGCGGGATGACATAGAATTGAAAGACCAGGTTGTACAGGGTGGCCCCCGCCAGCACGTACCCCATGCGCACCCCGAGGTTCAGGAAGGGTAGGGCCAGCGCGGCCGCCGCGATGCCGAGCCACCGCACCTGCAGCACAAAGCGCTCGGCCTGGAGGACGTCCGCCAGGGGCGATGCGGTCTGGCGCCAGGACGGCCGCGCCATCATGCTGAGTTGGCGCCCGCCCGTCACCTCGCTCACTGCCGGTGCGGTGGCATGGAGCACCATCCCTCCAGAAAGGCGAACTGCCAACACCCGGAACGACGGCCACGGGTGGACACGGCGGGGGTACGCCTCCACCCAGCTCTACCCACGGCTCCGCCTCCGTCCATCGACGACCGCACCCCTCTCTGCGCCGCGGACCGCCTCATGCCGCGCCCGCGAACGCCGCCGACAGCCGTAGCGCGGCCAGCACCGCCGCGTCCACCACCCGCCGCGGGTGATACAGCCCCTTGCCGATCCAGAGGGCGGGGCGGGGACGGCCCCGCTCCTGAGCAAGAAAGGGTCGGGCCCTTGCCAGGGCCCCGGCCGCCGCCGGATGGTCGCCGGCGACCTGGGATAGGGCCTCGACGGCATACGCCGTCTCCTCCGCGGTGCCCCAAAAGTGCCCCCAGGACCCGTCGGCCCGCTGGCCGTCGAGCAGCCACTCCACGGCGGGCGCGACGAGTTCCGGCCACAACCCGCCAAGCGCCACCACCGCCCGGCAGGTCGGATACCAGGGCGAGGCGTGCCACTTGTCCAGCCAGCACCCCTCGGGCCGGCGCATATCGGCCAGGAACCCGTGCACCGCCGCCAGCGCATCCTCCCGGCCTGGAAACGGCAGGGCCCGTAGCGCATACGCCGCGTGGATGTTGGCGCTCACCGACGGGTTGCGCTCGAAGGGAAAACAGGCAAAACCTCTGGGCCGCCGGAACGGGGAAAGCGCACGGACATCCACCGGCACGCCGGCCCGGACCAGTACCGCGGCCACCACTGCCGTATCGTCGGCGTCCGCCTCCAGGCCCGTGCTGGCAATGCCGACGCCCCGGCCGCCGTCGCCCCAGGCGGCGGCCAGGTGGCGTACCGCCTGGCCAAACACGGCAGGAGGCACGTCGATGCCGCCCACCGCCAGGTGGTCCAGCACCCAGGCATGTTCGAAGACGTCAAACGGGTAGACGTCGGCGACACCGCCGGCGCCGCGCGCCACACAGGCCCGCAGGTAGGAGCGGGCGGAATCGTCGTGTGACCGGGCATAGTGGAAGGCCGTCGCACTCGGCGAGTTGGCGCACGAGCCGCCGGCCCCCCGTAGGCTGGGTAGGCGGCCCTCGGCGGCGGCACCCCAGCCTTCCAAGGTGTGGGTCATTGCGGCGCCGGCTTGCTGCCGCCAACCCTGGGGCAGGCGGGCCAGCTTTGCCGCCCGCCGCTCGCCGACGGGTCCGAAGGCGTCCCAGGGCAGCGCCAGGCCCAGATCACGTGCCTCGTCCAGGAGCACGGGCACGACCAACTCGAAGCCGACGGTCTCCCAGGGGTCCCTGGCCAGATCCGGCGCCCGGCGGTGGCAGTAGGCCTCCCCCGCCCGCACCTGCGCCCGCACCGCCTCGGGTGGGGCGGCAAGCGCGACGTCCCGCCGGAGCAAGTCCGCCAGCGTCGTGATCGCGGCCAGAGTAGCCGCGATCCGGTCGTGTAGGGTCTCGGGACCGGCCCCCCAGGACCCGTCCTCCCGCTGGGCGTCCAACAGCCAGGCCAGGCTTTCAGGGAACAGGAGTTGGCGCGGGTCGCCCCGGCGTACCAGGCGCGCCACCCAGGCCGTGTCGTAAGCGACAGGGTCCATCTCACCGCCCGCCATGCCCGCCAAAAGCGCCTCGGCGCAGGAACGCGCCGTCGCGTCCAGGCTCGCGCCCACGCGAGCATCCCTCCCGTTGTCCTGGCCCGCACCCGCCCGACCGACCGCAGGTATCACCTGCCCTGTCGGCGGAATGCGGCGCTATGGGCTATGGATGAATGGGTCGATGAACTCCCGTCACGGAAGTTATCGGCTCGGGATCCGCCTTTTTGAATGGCCTAGCCCTGCCCTTTGCCCACAAACGGGAGTTAGCCAGCACCACGTGTGGTGTCGGGGCTCAGACGGCCGGCGGATGGACGAACCGAGTTGGTCAGCCCTGTGTGGGTGTGGATGTGGATGTGGGTAG
>JAJZXK010000117.1 GCA_021806565.1 Bacillota bacterium
CCCGGCCAACCAAGACGAAAGGCCCGGTGCCCCGGACCTTCGCCGTCTCGCCTCAGTTCCTATCCGGCCTCAGTCAATTCCAGCAAAACACTATCCGGCACCCGCCACCAATTCCGGCGTCAACAGCTGGACCAGGGACGCAACCAAGTGTCAGGGAGCAACTCGTGCGCCTGCCGGCCGGAAGGAGCGACCGGCTCCGGCCGGTGCGTGTAGTCCTCGCCACAGGCGGTCGGATAGCTCGACAGTCCGTCCGTGATTACAACCGAGCCGGGTTCCACGTGGGCTAACAGGAACGCCCGCAGCGTCGACGCGGTCGCATTGGCGATCACCTTGCATTCGGCGCCGTCCAAACTCCGGAGCGTCTCGCTCGACAGCGACCTCCACCATCGCCTTACTCAACGCATCTCGGCTGCGGATACCGGGCTCAGGCCCGCCCAGGATCGTCTCATCAGCCTCCACTGTTCCGCGGAGTCGATCGCGGCCGGGACGCACCATCGCAGTACGATAGCGGTACAGCATGGCCTACGCCGTCTGCTCAGACCCAACCCCAAGCACCCGCTTGAGGCCGAGGGCGGAGATGCCGTGCTTTTGGCTGATCATCTGCCACGCCGTCGCGAACCAGACCGTCAGCGGCGTACGCGTTCTATGGAAGATCGTCCCCGCAGTGGCTGACACCCGGCGCTGGCAATCGGGGCACCACCACCGACCGCCTGCCATCCGCCACCTCCGTCGCTCCCCCGTCCAGCACGTCCGCCACCAGCCGCACCGCCATCGCTGCCACCTGGATCGCCTCCGCCCGCAACGCTTCCGCCCTGCGCTCCCGGCAAAACACCTCCCGCTCCAACTCCCGCACCTCCTCCAGTACCACCGCGTACCCCTCGTGCGCCGACCGAATCGGCCCGTGCGCTTGTATCGCCCGACCGAGTTCTTCCGCAACCTCGTTCATGACTCGCGCAATCCGCAGGGGTTCCTCGGCCGTCGGCCTGCGCACCGCCGCCACCTCCGCGCGTCCCTACATCCGCCGCCTGTTCCGATCCTAACCACTCATCGAGAGCGGCGAGATGTCCACCCGGACAACAAGATCCGTCCCAACGCGCCCACATGCCGCGTCAGAGCAGGCCGCGGGATCCCCTGTACATCGGCACGGATCCCCGATGCGCCGAGAGAATCCGTCGCGGCGAGCACCGCAGCCGCACGCCACCTGACATCCGTTCAGGCGGGATCTGCGGCGGCCGCCTCTTCTACCGAGAAGAGGCCACACCGGTCCTATGGCTTCCTTGTGGCTTCCGCTGGCCCCTTGACGCTTCCCAACCGAAGGCGCCAGACTGGAAACACCAACCTTCCCGCGGGGAGGTATTGTTTGTGACTGCCGCATTCTACTGTCACACCTCACACGGTTCGAACTCGCACATCAACGCCCGGGAGGCCCGCTGCCGCTGTTTAGCGCGGAAACACGGCGCCGATGAAATCGTGACCGTCATCGACCGTGGCCCCTGCCCTCGCGCCGAGCAACACGCAGGCATCGCCAAGCTGCTGCGCATGGTGCATTCCGGCGAGGTCGGCTTGGTGGTCGTGGACGACGCCGCGCGCCTGTCCCGATGCCTCTCGGAGACACGCGCCATCTGTCGGGAGGTGTCCCGGTCCGGGGCCCGCTTGGTCTTTGTCTCCCCCTGACCGTTCCACCGTGACGCCCGCGCTATGGGGTCGGTACCGTCCGGCCATCGCCATCGTTGAAGGTGGCCACTCCCTGTAGTCGTCGTCCTTCTCCGCTTTCCTACCGGCCATGACTCACGACGCACCTGTCGTCAACGCAGTCCTCGCCGACGGGAACCTACTGCTCTCGGGGCAGACAACCGCGGCAACGCTGCGGACTGGCGCCAGTGGGTCAAGAGTGTGGTCCGGCCTTGCCACTGGTGGCGGGCGAGACCCTCTGTGTCGCCGATGGCACCCAAGAAAGAATCCCGGCACGTCCTTTGGACGTGCCGGGATTCCTACCGTTCTCCGGACCGGGTGTTACTGTAAGCCTCCCCTGCCGGATCCTTTACTCGACCAGCGCCAGCAGCCCTTCGGCGAACTGGTTGGGGTCGGTGGTTGAACCGAAGTTGTACACTTGGACATGGTTGTTAGCGGCAGAGATCTTTTGATACGCAGCCACCGTGTTGTCGTGGTCAGCACCATAACCGACAACCGCCACTGCGACGTAAGTGTGACCATGGGCCTTCGCACACTCGGCTTCGAACTGGACGATGTCCGCGGCTTCTCCGTCGGTTACTACAAGGAGCACCAACGCCGGACGGTCTTCCTCAGCCTTGTCGCCGAACTCTTCCAGGTAGTCGTCTACTACGAGTTTCCAGCCGGGCATGATCCTGGTACCACCACCAGGGCGGAACTTGGACCACTTTTCCCGCCAGTTGGCCGGGTTCAGGTCCCCCACTTCTTCCGCCTCGTCGCTGAACACAACGGTCATCAGGCCACCCGCGTCCTTCCCAGCGGCGGCCTCGGTCTCGGCTTGAGAGTCGGCAGCGCCAAGGGATGCAACGATGGTGCCCAAGGCCTCGGTAACCACTCCCCACCGCGACACGTTGGCACCGTGAGCGGCAGCGTAGTTCATGGAGCCTGACTTGTCGACCAAGAGAACCGGTTCGATCTCGATGCCGACCGGAACAAGAGGACTGACCTCGGACATGGGATCTTCCCTTCTTCCCACTGCTTCAGATATGACTTACAGATTGTCCATGGGTGAGCCGGAGACGTCCTTGCGCTTCTCACTCGGCGCCACCGGTATCACGGTTGGCGCCGATGCTGGCGCGGCGGCGAGAGGTGTCGATCCCAGGCTCGCCAGCACCTCGTCCGCTGCCGCCTGTTGGGCCAAGTGCGCGTCATGTACTGCAAGGTCGCCGCCGCTTAGCCCGCCCGTCAGCGCTGCGTCTGCCTGCTCTTGGGCCAATTGGGCGTTGACCTTATCCCTCACCTGATCGAACGACGGAATTCCGTGCCTCGTTAGGGAGGTGACCGCCTTCATCGACTCATTGATGTTGTGCTGCATAGCGGCCTGGTCGATTTCGGCTGAGAGTTGCTTCGCTTCGGCCATCTTTTGCTGCAATTGATCACCGTTGTCCTTGAACGCCTGTCTTGCCTGATCCGCCGCCGCCTTCGCCTGCTCGTAGGCCGGCTGCTCCGAGGCAATCAAGTTACGTACAGTTACGATCTGGATCGCAATGGCCTGCGCAGCGTCGGTATGGCCAACAGCAACAGCAGCCCGTGCCTGGTTCTCCAAGTTCGCCTGTTGGGTCATGTCCCTTTGCAGCTTGTCGCCCAAGGTTCTTGCCTGAGCCATCACCGCCGCACATGCGTGTTCCAGTTGGTCGTGCTGATCTTGCAGTCCGCGAATGGTCAAAACCAACTGCGTCTTGGGGTCGGCACGGGCGTCGAGAGCCTCACTTACCTTCGCCTTCGCGAGCTCGTTTTCTTTCTCAAAAATCTCTCGCCACCGAAAAGGCATGGCATCCTGTCCCTTCCTTCAAAGCTCGAAACCGTCCCGGAGGACGCCCCGGCCACAGGTCTACCTCGTCGAGCGCGGCTACGCGGCCATCCTGTTCACGCCTTCGAGCCGATCCATCGGTACCCGCTACCCTTGCCTCCTTTGGTCCCTCCCTAATACCCGTATGAGGCATTACCCACGCTGGGTCTGTTTTCAAGCTATCACTACCGGTCCGCCAACAGCAAGGGTCCTGATCCCTGAGCAGGGCTGCCGCATGACCTCCCGGTTGGAACTGGCGGGGAACGTCCAGGGCGGCCGCGGTGATCGCCTGGGCGGGGCCGGGGCGGGCCACGGCGAAGCGCAAGAGATGGGGGCGAACGGCGTCACCGCCAGCCAGGCTGTCCTGGCGCGGCCAACGTTCCCGAAAGCCAGGTGGCCGAGGTGTGCCTGCCGATGGCCAACATCATCGCCCTGGCTCTCATGCCTCCTGCCCACCCTGGTTGCCGTCGTCTTCATGCCCGTGTTAGGTGGCCCCGTACTACCAGACCAGACGAAGGGTCGGCCGCTCGCGCTAAACTCGCCGTGTTTTGCGCATCCCGACCACCGTCAAGCGGTGTAGCCATTGCCGGGATGCCGGAACGGTGGGGGGTGGGAAAGGAGGTGCTGGGGCTCGTGCCGGAAACCAGGCGCAGGAGCTTCATCAAGGGCATGATGGGCATGGTTGGCTCCCTCATCGCCCTCGGGTACGCCTTTGTTGCAGAGCGGTTCATGTTGCCACCACCAGAAAGTGCGGCTACGCTGCAGAAGGCGGGCAAGTCCTCCGACTACCCGACGAACACGGCCAAGCTCGTGGTGTACACAGGTGACGGGGGTTTCCCCGACGGGGTTTACATCGTCCGCTTGGCCAAGGGGCTGGCCGCGTATGACGAACACTGCGCTCACCTGCAGTGTCCGGTACAGTGGTCCCAGCCGACCCTGACCTTCAACTGCCCCTGCCACGGCTCAGTATACAACGTGTATGGCAAGAACGTAGGCGGGCCGGCACCGCACCCGCTCAATTACCATCGCATCGTGGAACACTCAGGTCAGGTCTACATCGGCGGTATCGTGCCGTGGGGCACGCCGGAGTGGACCAAGATGGCCCAGTCCTTCGGTGCAATCGGCAAGTTCGTTCCTGGACGGATTCCGGGCACCATCAGGTGGTCAAGCAAGGTATAAGAACCTCGCAAGATCCCGCATCCGCAACTTCGCCTTCCAGAGGCGACACCAAATGTTGTTGCGGCCACTGCCATCGACGCTGATCATTCGGCGAGAGGGACCACGATCTTGTCCGTCACCAAGCATCGCCAAAGACTCGGCTCCGCAACCCCGCGGGCCGGCCTCTAGCGGCAATACCGTTTACTGAGTGTCCTTGATCCGGATGGCCTTGTCGGATGCCTTGGTCGGCTGAGGCCACGAACGGTGGTGTGAGCGCTTGCGGGCGAAGTTCGACATCTTGCGTTTGACCACCCGTGGATTGGCGCGGAGACGGCGATCCGGGAGCCGCTCCTCGAGGATTTCCGCGAGCACCCTGTCGTGCACGGTGGCTAACTGTTCAGGGGGAAAAAGGACCGGGCCCCATCGAGGTTTCGTCTCACGACTCGCAGCGAGCGGGTGAAGGAAAGTCGATCCGGGTCCTCGCCGGCCAGCAAAGCCGCTTCGTGCATCAGAGCACGGACAGCGTAGTGGGTGAGAAGGTATCCGTACATCTCTTGAAGCACGCCATCCGGCGTCTTGCTCCGCAGAACCATCCGCGGTCCGCGCTGGTGGGTCTTGAGTTCGTCCAGCGCGGTTTCGACCTCCCATCGTTCGCAATACAGCGCAGCAAGTTCGTTGGCGGGAGCAGCCTCATGATCAAGGATCGTGGTGATCAGGCGGTAGACAGCTTCGGCCTGGGGGCGCCCGGGGTCGTCCACGGTGTACTCGATGACGCGGACAGTGACGCCATGGCGGTCGTGTTGGCGATCGTAGGTGGTTTCATACAACCGGCTGAGGTACGAACCGTCCGGAAGTTCCTCGAGGATCGGGAGAAGCAGATCTTTCTTGACGCGCCACAGAAGGTTGGCTCCGGTTTGTTGAGAATCCCGCCACAAAGCATGGCTAAAGAAGTTACGGTCGGCGAGGCACAGCATGTTGGGCTGCAGCGAGCCGAGGAGATCCCGTGCCAGTTTCGTCTCACCCTGTCCGTAGGGACCAACGTCCGCGTTGACGATCGCGTGCGTTCCGCTCTCGGCCAAGACCGACAACCGGAGTTGCGGGAAGGCACTCCGCTCCCCGCCTTGACTGACGGCCGGCCGGCCGAAGAACGCCTCGTTTTCGGGGGTATCGGCGATGTTGACGGTGGTACCGTCAATGCTCATCACACGCCAGTTCCGATACCACACCCCTCGGCTCTCAGGTTTTCCGAGCGGGCGGACGACAGACCGAAACAGTGCCCGCAACGGCTCGGCTCCCAACCGTGCCCGGCCTTTGAAAATCGCCGCTTTGGTTGGTACATCCCAACGTGTCTTCCAGTTCGTCAGCCAAGAGAGCCCATCTACCAGACGGCGCATCACTTCTTCGTAGGCGTCTTGGCTGAAGAGGGACATGGCCATGACGTAGTACACCATCACGCGAGCTGGCAAGAGCCGATGCCGCTGTTCTCGCTTGCCCGTCTCCATGATGATCGCATCCACCGTCGATGGTGGGTACGTACGGGTAAGAACGCCGATCGAAATGTGATCAGACAGGCGCTCGCCGCTCTCTGGTTTCCGCCAGCCAACGCGGGGCATGGCACCACCCCCCCCAAACATTCTGGGGAGCTTATGCCATTTCTATGCACCTAAGTAAACGGTATTGGGACTAGGCCCACCTCGAGCGCTGCAGCGACCTCGAGCGCAGCTACCTCTCCCGCACCGATCCCTACGGGGCCAGCGGCTCGTCGAGCGATCCAGTGCGGTGGTACCAGGGCCGCCACACCATCGTCCAGGCGATGCACCGCGACGGCGCGTTCCTGGACGTCGGCTGCGCCGCGGGTCACCTGGCCGCGAGCCTCGTCGAGGCCTGGACCGCTTCAGGTGGGACGGTGGCACATCGGCGGAGCGCCTGGGGCGAGCAGGGCCCCGCGGGACACTGCGGGCGCTTGGCGCCGCGACCGAACGGGGCTGCAGCTGCCTGCGCCAGCCGGTCCAGGCGTCCGGCCCGCAACTCGGGCCCTCCCGGCGGGACCGGCTCGAGCCGCGGACCGACGCCGACCCGCACGACGGCCTGCCGGCACGATCCCCGCCACCGGGCGCTGGCGTTCCAGTACCACTTGGGCCGCGCACCTGCCGTCGCCCGGCAGGCCGGGCGCCGCCAGATGGAGGCGCGCACCGCCCCGGGCACCCGCGGCCGCCCACGCAACCCGCTACGGTCAGGGGAGGGCGCGCCAGCGCCATTGGGGCGGGGTTGTGAATTCGAAGCCCAGGCCCGCCCCCGGCTCCAGCAGGAACCGCTCCCCGACGCGGGGCGCGGCCTGGATCCGCTGCGTCGTACCGGCGGAATCGCTGAGGCTCCAGGCGGAGGCGTCCCCCGCCTCCAGGATCAACACCTCGACCGGCACGTGGTGCTCGTTGGTCACGACCGCCCCCGACGCCGAAAGCGCGGGGGTCGCCACCGCGAACCCGGCGGGCGCCGGCGCCAGGATGCGGTTGCTGCCGGGCGGGCAGAGACTGGTCACCCCGGACGGGGCGGAGAGGGCGTGGATCACGTTGTCCCGCGCACCGGCGGTGACCACCAGGTCCCGGCCGCTGATCATCCTGGCACTGTCCAAGGTCAGCAGGTTGGCGCGACCCGCCACGATCGCCCCGACGGCCTCCGGGACGTCTTCGGCGTTCAGGGAGAGGTCGATGCGGTTGAAGGCTACGGCGTCGGGCCGCGTCTCGGCGGTGCCCATCCGCAGGCCCACGACGTTCTGGTGGTTGTGGAGCACGTGGATGTGGTTGTGCGCCACGGAGCCCGAGGCCGTCTCCAGCGCGACGCCGGTTTCGCACAGCAGGACGGCCACGGCGAAGATGCGGTTGTACACGATCGACCCCCGCGTCGCATCGAGCAGGATGCCGGCGCCGTGGGGCGCCTGGACCACGCGCTTGAGCTGCAGGTCGAACCGCCCCCCGCCCACCAGGGAGCTGAAATCGAACACACTGTCGGTCAGGACGGTCATTCCATCGATGGGCACCGGTGTCCGCGGCGCGAAGCGCACGACCGCCCCGTCCGCGTGGGAGGTGATCAGCCCGAACCGGTAGGAGCAATCCATGCAGCTGTCGATGCACACGGCGTCGCCCGAGGTGCCCTCGTAAGAGAGGACGTACTGCCCGCCGTCGATGCGGAAGCCCTGGCGCGGCGGGATACGGATCGTCTCCTGGGTGCGGTACACGAACCGGCCGCCACCCTGCACGCCCGCGACAAAGACGTTGCGATCGCTGGCGCAGGCGGCGTCGATCGCCTCCTGAATCCCGGCGGTCAGCGTCTGTGGGGTCTGGGGGCCAAAATCCCCACCGTCCGCCGGGCCCGACGGCGTGACGAGCACGTAACCGAGGCGGCGGCCGTCCCCCACAGCCTCCGTCATCCGAAGCCCACCCCCCCGCTGCGTTCCAAGTCATGGCGCTCAGATCAGGGGCGCCGGTGCGCGGGGTGCGCCGCCAGTATCCCCGGCCACCCGCCCCGCGGCTAGGACCCGCTGCACCAGCCCCCCCGGCTTGCAGGGACCGGCGATATCCGTGCCCTCGCAGACAGCCGGCAGGGTCCACAGGATCAGGTTCTGGTAGTAATCCCCGCCGTAGACGATCTCCCCTGTGTCGCCACGCACGATGTTCGGCTGGTCCCAGGTCCGCCCCCGGCGCACGATGTTGTCCCAGCAACGCCGGCACAGCTCCAGCCCGAGCTCGGCCTGACCCTCGTACATGTAGGTCTCGCCGAGCATCACGACCTCTGGCGGGAACATCGCGCAGGGGTGGTACAGGCCGCCGTTGGCCTCCGGCCTCCCGTCGGGGCGCGCGAAGTTCACCGCCCCGAAGGGTGTCGCGGCCACACAGGTCCGGTTGACGGTGTCCAGGGCCTGGAGCACCCGGTCCGGCGCCAACAGTGGCCCCACGCCCGCCAGGCGCGCCATCCACTCACCGTCGAGCTGGTTGGCCATCACCAACTCCGACCGTTTGCCGCTGGCCGCCTCCAGGTAATTGAGGTAGTACGTGCCTGCCCACAGCTTGGCCTCCATGGCGCGGCGGCCGCGTTCGAACCAATCCCGGCACTGCTGCGCGAAGGCGTGATCCCCCACGTGGCTGGCGATGCACTCCGCCTGGCGCAGGTTCGCCAGGTGGATGCCGCCGACGTGGGCGGCCATGCCGGCCCAAGTGCAGTGCTCGAACCACTCCCTGCCCGCGTTGCCCGTCGGGAAGCTAACGAGGCCGTCGTCTCCATCCTCCGGCCGGAGCTGCATCGTGAAGATGGTGGCGGTCCTGACGAGCTCGTACATCTCGCGCAGGCCGGCCTCGTCGCCGGTGCAGCGCCAGTAACGCCAGACCATGTCCACCACACACGGACCGTTGAGCGTCGTCTGATAGCCTCGGGTCGGACTGGCCATCTCCACCGGGAGGCTGCCGGCGGTGGATCCCCCGAAGATCCACGAGACCTGGCCATCCGGGAACTGATAGGCCCTGTACCCACGGAGGGTGGAGCGGGCGAGTTCAGGGAAGAAGTACACCAGCGGATAATTGCCATAGAAACTGCACGGCACGCATTCGATCTGGGGGCAGTGGCGGGGGTCTTCGTTCAAACCGAACAGCCCGTCCTCCGCCAGGCACCAATCCCCGATGGGCGCCTGCGGCGCCGCCCAGAAGCTGGTCTCGGTGAACAGGTGGAGAATGTTGACCAGGGAATCGCGCAACCAGACCGGCAGGCGCTCCTCATCGTACAGGGTCTGCTGCCAGCGCAGCACCCGGGACAGCAGTTCCCCGTGCTCTTGCGCCACGCCGCGGGCCACCTGCAGGGCGGACTCGTGCCGTAGCGCATACATGTGCACGTACGCGGGCCCGCGGGCATCCTCCCCCGGCTGGGCCGGAGGGGTCGGGAAGGTGAGCATGGCACGCCCCTGGGGGTCCGGATGCCCACAGGCGAACCAGCGCGCGCTGTGCCACGTGAGCAGCAGGCGCACCACCGCCTCCTGCCCGGGTTCCAGGGCAAACGGCGCGGTCAGCGCGCAACCGCAGCCCCCGCTCGCGCTGGGCAGGCTGCGGTCGATCCGGCCCCAGGCCCCCGTGTCGCAGCCCAAGGCGCCGCCCACACGCGCCAGCGGGCCCCCGATCCGGGCGAGGACGTAGCTGGCCAGTTCGCCACGCACCAGCATGCCGCGTAGTCCGCCCTCCTGGATGGGTACCCGTTCTGCCGGCAGGGACCCGAGCTCGGCCTCGGAGGGCCCGGGGAAGCTGAACGCGAGCACGCCGTCCTTGCGCTTGCCGCTGACATTCCGCAAATGGACCTCAAAGACGGCGGCCGGCAGGCACGAGGCGGCGAGGTCGCCCGGTACAAACGGGGTCCAGGCCCGCACGGCGGCCGCCACAGGGGCATCCATCTCGTACTCCATGTCCAGCACCGGGTAGTGGCCCCAGTAGCGGATCCCCGCGGCGCGCGCCGTGGGTGCCGATGCCGCCGCGGCGGACCACTCCACCGCATCCGAGACAGCCCCGAAGTCGACGGTGGTCAACACCCACGTCCGCCCGTCCACCTTCATCCCCAGGAACGGTTCGTTGAGGGGGCCGCGCCGGGGGACGTGGGAATTGAAGATGCTGCACATACCAAGTAGGCCGGTGGCTTCGACATCCAGGCAGCCGGTGTCGATGCCCCCGAGCGGCATCCCGCAACTGGGTCGAAGCGTGCGGTGAATGTAACCCGACACCGGACGCGCGAACCCGGCCGACGTGAAAACCGACCAGTCGTCCGGCCGGCCCTCGTCCCCGAACAACGCCCCCACGGCGCCACCCCCAGATCCGACCCGTCGTACCGAATCGCAAAAGTACGGCGATGCGGGCAGCATCCCTGCCGGCGGGCGCAAGTGGGCGCGGCAATCCGGCCAGGTCGGCCACGCCGACCGATCTTGGTCCGCAGGCTCTTGGGTTTCGGTTTCCGGTGGCCGTGCTCGACGACGGCCGCGTCATCCCTATGCCGTCGAGGTGGCACACCGCGGATCCCGGCTGCCGCAGAGACTTTCCCGGCTTGGAACCGTTGCTGCAGCGCCACGGGCTCATCCGCTACGGGCGGATCGGCCAAGCGACGCTGCGCCTGCTCGACGCGGCGGGAACCGAACGGCTGTGCTGGTGCCGCGGATGCGGGACGACCCCGACCTCGTGCTCCAGCGGCGCGCCAAACCGGTGAGTTGACAGGGGGGGTGATCGGACCGCCCGTGCCCCGACGGGCCCTCCGCCCGCTCGCAGTGTTGCGGCAGGGGATCGTTTGTTGCACCTGTTGAAGTAGTTGTAGGCCGACGACAACAATACCGGGCCCCCCTCCACTCCCTCAGTGCGGGGGCCC
>JAJZXK010000118.1 GCA_021806565.1 Bacillota bacterium
CCCTTGAGGCATACAACGCCGGCAGCGCCCTGCGGGGCTGGCTCTTCGACCCGCAGTATGCCGGCGATGTCCTGGCGCGGGTGCAGGGGATGGAGGCCGGCCCCGTGCTCGGGGCGTGGCCGCTGGGCGGGATCAAGGCGAAGGGCGGTTCCTGGCAGGCGCCCATGCTGCCCACCACCGGCGAGGTGACCTGGGTGGTCACGGCCTTCGCGCCCTACGGGACCAGGCAGGTCTACGACGGACGGAAGTGGCCGGCCCTCGTGCCGCCGGCGTCGCTCACCGGCTCCGCGACGCTGCAACCCTGTGCCGGTGCGCCGGCGCCCCTTGCGGCACTGCTGCCGCCGCATGCGTCCTGCTGGTATGCCACGGTGCCGGCGGCCGCTGGGCAGGTCCTGTCTCTGCAGCTCAACGCGGTCTGGTATCGCACCGTCACCGTGGACGTGCCGGTGCCCGGTCATCCGCATCAGACCCGGAAGCGCCAGGAGTCTGCCCAGATCGGCGTGCCCAGGACCGTCACCGCAACCGTGACCACGGGGAGGCAGACCGGATGATCGCGGCCATCGTCACCCGTGCCGCGGCGGCCGACGTGACCGCTGCGCTACGGGCTTTGGGGGAGAGCCCGAGTCATGTCCACGTCGTCGAGCCCGGCCAGGCGGGATCCCTGCTGGAGGAGATCGCGCGGCTGCCGGCGTCGGCGCTGGTCCTGGACATGGACGTGCGTCCGGAGCCGGTGGACGTGGTGCGCTACCGGCTGGCGCGGCGCCAGACGCGCATCGTCGTGCTGGCATCGGGGCGGCGGCCCGGGGATGCGGCCGTCGCCGGGGTGTGCGCCGGCGCGGAGATCCTGGACGTCTGCACCGAGGCGGGCCAGATCGGGCAGGCACTGGACCGGGAGCCGGACCTCGCGGCCGCCTTGCGCTGGCGGAACCCCGGTTTGGTGCCGGACCGCGACGCGCCCGTGCGGGAGCGGGTCGTCGAGCGGCGGGTGGCCGTCGGCTCGCACCCGGTCACGATTCAGGTGGCCGGCATCGCCGGCGGGGTCGGCACCACGACGGTCGCCTGCGCCATCGCGGCGTACACCGCCCGGCTGGGGCACGACACCGCCCTGGTCGGGGTCGGGTCACATGCGATGCTGGCGCTGGAGGGAGTGGGGGGCACCTGGCGGCCGCACCTGGACACCTTTCCGTGCGCCGCCGGCGTGGGGGACCTGGTGAGGGGACGCAGGTATCCATACGTTGTGGCCGATGCTGGCGTTGCTCCGATGGGGGAGGCGCCGAACCAGGTCGACGCTGCGGCCTGGCGGCGGTCGGCGCTGCCCGACGTGGGTGTGGCGCCGGATGTCTCCGTGCTCGTGCTGCCGGGTGCGATCTGGCGCTACGGGCAGGTGCGGACCTGGCTGGAGAGGTGGCCGGCGGGGCATCGGCTACCGGACATGATCGTCGGCGGGGCGCACCCGAGGACCAGGGCAGAGGCGCTGGGGGTCATCGACGACCTGTGCGAGCAGGCGCGCCGCGCGCGGGGGCCGGTGCGGTCGTTTCCGTACCTCGGCGAGCCGCATGTTCTGCCACCGGGGGATCGCTCTCGCGTGCCGGCGGTGGATGAGGTGGTGGCCGACCTGCTGGCGGACGTACTCCCGGATCGGGCGGGACGGCGGCGGTGGAGACCAGGAAGCGCGCTCGGACTGAGGTTTCGCTGATGCCTAATCTGGCTCTACGGCACCCTGAGGAGTCGATTCCGCTCGCGTTCATCAATGATCGGCGCTCTGGTCCTTTGGCCTTCACATACAGGCACCAAGCTCTCTTTCTCGGCACCTATGGAGCTACAATGGCTACTTTGCCGGCGTGGCCACGATCGCAAGTGGCGCGGTTAGAACCGGCCTTCCTTGCTGGATCAGGTTGGACCACTTCTTGCTCGACGCGAGTCTTTCGAGCATCTGGTCTCAACTCACATCGTGGCGTCTGTGTGCCTGAGCCGGGAGGAGCCCCCTGTTGGCCGGCTCAGCGACGCCACAGGGCGCCAACCACTGGCAACGTTCAACCGCTGGGGCCTTATCCCGCCGTGGGCCAAGAACCGGGTGGCGGGGCCCTCATCAACGAGCGGCGAGACGGCCGCACAGAGCCGGGTGTCGGACGGCCTCTCTCAGCGCACATCGATTAGGGCAGGTCCGTCCCCGTTAGACCATTCGTTAGGATAATGCGGTCCTGATAACGCAAGGTGCCTATAAGCTGTCTAAGGCACAGTGTAGAATCTGCCGCCGTCTTGCATTCTGCGTGGTCGGTAACTATTTGAACTAGCCGTTCCCCGAGTCTCTTGGCAGGTTTCGCGTATTTCTGAAAAAGGCCGGAAAAGTACCGGTGCCGGTTGGGTGCCGACCTGTGCACAGTGTACGCATAATAGCATGCCATGAAGTTCGTTCTGTATGGCTCTGGCGCATTTCGTAGAGGAGGCGTCTCATAAAGCCACTTCTCGATATTCGCCTCTACGGGGGAAAAGTCGTCATCGAAGCCGTGCGCGCGCATCCTTCGGATCACTTCGAGGTGATTCGCCACGCCGTCAATTGTACCAGCCAGGCTGCTGGCTTCTTTGTCGTTTGTGAACGAACGGGAGCCGGGATACCCGTCACAAAGCATAAGAATGTGCGCCAACTCATGGGCGACGCTGCGCTCCTGCCATTCCGGGGCCAAGAGTATTTTGAGTGTTACAGGCACAACGCTCGCGAAGCTTTTTCCCGAAGGTATCGGTTCGAACCCACCCAAATGCGTACCGCAGGCCGCGCAGGCAGCCTCAGTTGCCGTTAGCATACGATCGAGGTTGTCAGACACTGGGCGTCCCAGTATCACCATATTAGCGCCCCTCATCCACGGGCAGGGCGGCCGCCCCGTTTCCGACTCTGTTAATGGGATTCGCCATGTGCGGCCTCCATTCCTGCGTGACGGACCACCTCTGGCCCTGCTACGCTTCGAGCCCCGGCGCCGACCGGGGGGTGGGGGGAGATCCCGTGACGCATTCCCTGTACAGGACGTTTCTGGACATCCCGCCAGAGCTCACGGGGCGCGGCACGTGCATCGCGATCGTGGACGGCGACTTCCGTCCCCATCCGGACATCGCCTCGACAGAGCGGCGCACCACGCGCTTCGTCCGCGCCGCAGACGAAGCGCCGGAGGTCGTGCGGTTCGAGGATGCCTCAGGGCCGTGGCCGGGCGGGGCTCACGGGCTCTGGGCCGCCGCCGTGGCAGCCGGGACGGGAGCCGGCGCGGGCGGGCGCTACGCGGGGGCGGCCCCGGACGCGGACCTCCTGCTGGTGGCCGGATGGCGGCCGGGGCTGCCGACGGACCAGAACCACGCACGCATCGCCCGCGCGCTACACTGGCTGCTTGATCACTGGCGGGACTATGCGGTCCGGGCGGTCGTGACGGCCGTGACGCCGGAAGCGGACCCAGGGATTCTTCCCTGGCCGTGCGACCCGGTGCGGCTAGTGGGAGAGGCGCTCGCGGCCGAGGGGCTGCTTGTGGTCGGCGGGGCGGGCAACGTGCCCGACCTCACAGCGCGGGCGGCGCCCGCCGGGGCGCCGTCCGTACTGGCGGTCGGAGGCGCCGTATTGTCGGACGGCGGGTTTCGGGAACGGGCGGTTTGGGACCCGACGTGCAACGGGGAGACGTTCGATGGCCGTCGGGTTCCCGACCTGCTAGGCCCCGCGACTGGGTGCGTGGTCCCGGTGGCGCCCGGAGGTGAGGGCATGCCGCTGTGGGAGCCGCTTGGCGACGGCTACGCCCGGGCGAGCGGGGGCACCTCGGACGCGGGCCCCTCGGTGCTGGGGGCGGCGGCCTGCGTGTGGCGGGCGCATCCGGACTGTCCTATGAAAACGGTGGTCTTCTGGGGACGGCTGCGGTCGCGGCAGCTGGTGCGATGCGGCAAGGTGACCTTGAATGCGCACCATGTGTTCCTGGCTGAGATGGATGGGGATGCGGAACTGCGGCGGCTCGACGACAAGGCGCGTGGCGGCGTGGCGCTCACCAGCGGCGACATCGTGAACCTCGCCATGCTACCATTGATGCATCAGGAGCGGCCCATGTGGGACGTGTTGCGGGTGGCCGCCCCGGTCGCGGACATCTTGGATCCAGAGATGCGGCGGGGCGTGATGGGTGCCATGGGGGCGCTGGCATACGGTGTCCTGGAGCCGGCGCAGCGACCATTCCTACTGGAGGTGCTACGGTAGATGCCTCTGGGAGAAGAGCTTTTCGATGTTCTGCGCCAAGAAGGGGAGCGGCAAGGTGAGGTGCGCAAGGCGCGGGAGGACGTGCTGGATGCCTTCCTGGCGCGGTTCGACCGAATGCCGGCGCCCGTGGAGAAGGTGGTTGCCGCTACGGATGACCTCGCCCTGCTGAAGGAATGGCACCGTGCGGTCATCCGTGCCCAGGACCAAGTGGCGGCTGAAGCGGTCTTTGCGGTGAAGCACTGACCTTGATCAGGGGAGGGCAACGCACTGGCGCTTTCGGAAGTTGAGCGTAAGGCGGCGGGTGCGTACTATACGAGCGTGCCGGCCGCTGCATTCCTGGCACAGTGGGCCATTCGATCCGCAGAGAACACCGTCTTAGAGCCTTGCTGCGGCGAGGGGGTATTCTTACGGGCGGCGCGGCGGAGAACCGCACAGATCGGGGAGGATCTTCGCGGGGGAAACGTGACAGCGGTGGAGCTGGACGGGCAAGCACGGATCCGTGCTTCGGCTGAGGTCCCTAGAGCCCGCTTGATTCACGAAGACTTCTTTGACTTGTCGCCCGCCAGAATTGGAACGTTTGACGCGGTAATTGGAAATCCACCTTTCGTTCGCTACCATCTCTTTACCGGCGACGCTCGACAGCGTGCCCTATGGCTTGCGCGCACGCTTGGCGTGCAGCTCTCTGGGCTGACGAGCTCTTGGGTCCCGTTCCTGCTTCATGCGTCCCGATTCCTGAAGCTGGGCGGGCGGATGGCGGTTGTTGTCCCCTACGAGCTCACTTACGCCATCTACGCCAGACCATTCATCGAGTACGTGGCTTCACGGTTTGCTAGTGTGACGCTCCTCATCTTCGGCGAGCCGTTGTTCCCGGAGCTCAATGAGAAGGCGGCGCTTCTGTTATGCGACGGCTTCGGAGGGCGCACCCCAGCTATAGACGTGGTACACCTGCCATCACTTGCACACATGCCAGAGCAGGCTATGCCTACGGGCTGTCCTATCCTTGCTAAGGACTTGGTCACAGGGGCTTTCAGGGTACGACTCCTTGAAGTCTCGCAGTCTGTGCGCCGCCTATATTCTACACTTGGTGAGCACGCTAAGGTCGTCCGTCTAGGTGATAACGCAACATTGACGATCGGGTACGTTACAGGAGATAACGCGTTCTTCCATATGAATCGAGAGCGCGCTTTATCGCACGGCCTTCCCTTGGACGCATTACGCATCGCCGTGCGCAAAGGCAGCGACCTCAATACGGTTGGCCTTGGGTTGACGGAAGTGGATGCATCCCGCTTGGTCGCCGCAGGGGAAAACCTCCTATTTTATCCAGAGCAACAGACGCGCCACCCTGCGGTGACGGCATACATCCAGTCTGGAGAATCTACGGGCCGGGGCGCCAACAACTTCAAGGCTAGAGCACGACGCACATGGTGGCGGGTACCTGGTGTCAGCGCACCAGACATGTTCTTGACCGTGTTCGGCCATTCCGGGCCGCGATTGGTCGCTAACGACGCAGGCGTCGTCGCCACCAACAGCGTGCTGGTGCTGCGGCTCCGCGAGGGCGCTCCGGGGGCACACGCATTGGCGGCGGCCGCGCGTACCACCTTGGCCGCGTTGAGCGCCGAGATTGAAGGCCACCACTTGGGAGGAGGTGCGCTCAAGTTTGAGCCTTGTGAGGCGAGGCGGTGGATGCTGCCTGCGCGCGTCGCGCTCGACCCAAGCAGTCTCGTCGAGATTGACAGAGCACTGCGCGAGGGCAATCTCGACCGGGCCAACGATCTCGCAGATCGGTCTTTCCTCATGAAGGGTCTTGGACTTACGCACGTGGAGGTGCTGGCCCTGCGGGAAGCGGTGCAGGTGCTCCGGGAAGGCCGCACCAAGAGGCGTCAATGTACCTGAACCCTTGCAAGTAGACCGTGAACAAATTGAGATCCGGACAACTCGTCGGATGGCTCAGTGTAGTTTGGTGCCTCGTCGGCTCGTTGTTGGTTTGCTAGCAGGAGGCAGGCGCTGCTATAGTGCCTCTCGCGCACTAACTTCCTGCAGAAAATCTCATAGCGCCGTGCGTACGATGCCCCATGGAATTCATGGAATACAGGAAAGTGCGGTTCGACTACACGGACTGGTTCCCGAGACTTCGCGCAATCCTCAAGAAGTAAGAGATATCCTATCCAAGGAGCTGAGGAAGGGGCAAATGCCCCTTCTCGATACGCGGTCCAGATGTCTACAGCGGTGCCCATGGCCTCTTCGGTCCGGTTATTAAAGTTGTTTCCAAACGAGGGGCCCACTTGTGATTTCAGCTCGATCGCCGCTACCAGTATGCCCTTTCTAACGACCACAAGATCCCATTGCTTGGTGGGTCGAAAGAATCCCGGCAGTTCGACCGCTCTTTGCGCGAAGATACAGTCTTGCGGCACTCCGGCACCGACGAGCAAGGCGTGGAGTGCCGCAGAGAACCCATCCATTTGTCTACCGCCGGTGACCGCTGCCCTGGAGCCTTGGTCCTTCTCGCCAGAAGCACCTTGGGCGTCTGCTTGCTTCGTTCGCGTCGCCCAAAAATGACGAACCGCCTCTGTGAACACGTGGGTGCTCATGATGGAATCCTGGACAGGTGGTCGAGGTATGACAGCTTGGTGGGGTGCTGCTCCCCACTCATGCTTCGGATCGCCGAGTTCCGGCTCCACCGATGAGACCGCCGATCCCGCCCCAAAGCCCGCCCACCACCGGCGCGATCAACAGATGCACCAGGCCGCTCAACGCGCCGAAGGCGCCGATGACGGATCCCATAGACGCGGCGGTTGCGTCCAGCAAGATGGCCGCGATGGTCCCCAATGTTGCTACCACGGCGCCCAAGAGAGCGCCAACACCAAGGCCCCATGCTGCAGGACTGCTGGCACCCGCGAGGCGTTCCGCAGACCATCGTGTGGCGAGCAAGCCCGTGAGTATGAGCGCGCCCCACCCTAGCAGTCCACCGAGCAGGGGAATCCGGCCGACAACGACGTACACCGCGAGCCCGATTAGCGTCGCCTTCAGTAGCGGATGCATGACCACGCCTCCTTGCGATTAGCTTACGTCCGGGGTCTGCTGCGGTTGCTGCAGGAGTGGTACGACGTGCCATCTCGGATTCCCTGTCGTTCCCTGTCGCCGGAGCGGACCTGGGCCGGCGTGCACCCCCAAGCCGAGTCGGGTAGCGTGGTGCCGACGTAGCGGCTCTGCCGCGACTCCATGTTGGACACTCCTACCTCCGGCTGTGCCGCCCAGTCGCGACGTCAAGCCTTCCGGGCGTATCGGGGAGCCACTAAGCACGATTCATATGCGGTTGCGCCAAATCCCATATCGTGGCAAACAGTGCGCTTAGGCCGTACCGTTCCAGCCATTCCTCCAACTTCTCGTCGGGTGGCTCGCTTTTTGCCACCAGCGCATACGCCAACGGCGGGTAGTAGTCATCATTTGCCAGGTCGCTGGCGGCCTGTTTCATAGTCCGAACGCCGTCAGCAACGTCAGCAACTGGGAGTCTCAATGATTCAAGATCGTCACAATCTTTGGTTCCCAACAAGAACACACGGTTGGACGGGAACTTCGGTAATACATCAAGCTCTTGGCTGAAGACCGGTCGTCCTCTTGCGTCATACAGCGATCCGCTGTCTTGCAATAGCTCGTCAGTGAGGAGTCCATGTTTCTTCCAAGATTCGAGAACTTTCCTGTTGTTACTGGCGTCCTGGTTTTCTTGGTTGCCATGGTTCGGGCAGTCTTTGAGTTCGCATTTAGTTCCAGTCCCGGCCCTTTCTTTGAGAACATCCGTATCCCACAAACCGACAGACGGAACTCCAAAAAACAAGGCTGTGGTCAGGACGGGTGCAAGGGCGGTCTTTCCGTTGGCTGGCTGGAAGTGGATTCCCGTCTCAAACGCGGAGGATGAGTGGTTACTCTTAACCCAGCGGTCGAACCAGACTTCCAGCGCATTTGCATCGTTGGCTCCTTCAACAAACACAGTAACGCTAGAGTACAGGAACATCCTCTCATCCACTGTCCGGCCGCGTTTTGTGATAAGGAGCTCTGCCATCTTCTCAGAGGTCATTTCCGGAGACACGCCACTGCAGCCATTGCGTACTTCAATCCGACGAACCCGATGTAACTCCCCAGGTGGAACACTCCAGGGCGAGTGGGATATGAAAATGACTTGGGGACCGCCCGCTGACGCGGCGTCGGGAGGTCCCTTGCTATCCACCTCTGGGACGAGGCAGGCGGCGACCCGACTGGCCAGCGATGGATGAAAGTGCAAATCCGGTTCATCCAGCAGCAGCACGGTCTTGGACGGCGTTTCCATAACGGCGCACCAGTAGAGTACTTGCAAGAGGCCTGAACCAATATGGGCAATTGGGAGGTCGCGCTCGCATAGTTTGACGACGATCTGGACTTCTAGCGCAGACTCCCGTGGTTCTGCAACGACCCGAAGTCGATGTTCGATGTTGTCCGACGCAACAGACTCAAAAGGCGTAGTCTCATCGCAGATGTAGTGGGTGGTGACAGATGCCAGCGGTATGCGAAGTTCAGGACCGACCGACGGTGAGCCAGATGCCCAAGGTAGAGCGGGCCCACGGAGTCGTGTAGGCATAATGGACACGTCCACTTTCCGATGAGTGAGGTTGACAAACCGTGCTTGAATTGCGGCGAATGTCTCTCTTTGAAGTGGCGTACCGTTTTTCAGTGCAAAGAGGAATCCTGGTAGATTGGCTTCACTGAGCAACTCATCCGGATCCTTTTCGATGGAGAGGACCTTCGCCCGGTCGGACGGCTGCCATTGGCAAACGCACACGATAGCCTGAAGGATGAGCCTTGCAATCACCCAGGACACGCTAGTGTGTTTGCTCCCATATGAGGACTCGCCCAGTAACGTAAGGAGATGACCCAATGCAGCATCGGCGCTGATGCCTGAAGTGCCATCGGATTGCCTGAGTTCTCCGAATCGCGTGTCAACTCGCCGACTAGAGTGGCCTTCAGGTTGTCTCATCGGGACAGGGCGAGCCAGTACGTGGGGCAACTGCGATATGTCAGGTATGCGGACAGGCCGCTCTGTGACATTGCGTACTTGCGATAGTAGGGGATCCGCCATTAGAGTGAGGAAATACAGGGTGGATGGATGCACACAGTTGCCTCCAGAGTCGGGCTCCTCGCTGAATAGCATGTCGCTCCCGCCATTGTCCAAGAGGTCGAACTCTATTGCAGGTGAGCCTGCAAGCTTATACCGGGCGCTGTGGGCGACCAATCCTGAGCTGGTGGCTGGCGCGACTTCAAGCACGACCGTGCCGCTGAAGAGCCACTCTGCTTGTGCTTGAGAGTTCATGGCGCTTAGCAGCAAGGGCGCCCACTCGCGGTCAGTTTCGAATGGCATCGCTGTCGTGAGAAGGATATTGTTGCGGTCGGGGGCCTTGAGCGCCATCGCTAAGCCCCATGCTAGCGACAGTGCCTTCTGTTCGCCAGGGTCGTTGAACTCTATGGACATTTCGAGAACAATCGGTTGATCGTCGCCAGTGGGGCTATGAACGTGACGACGAAGGTCCTCTAATGGCGGCGACGCGAGGTGCGTCTCCGGAAGGAATGCTAGAATGGTTTGGATAACACGGAGCACGTTGGTTTTTCCGGCCCCGTTGGGACCAACCAGTACCGTAAGCGCTTTGTCGAGTCCATTCAAAGAAAAGCCAGGATTAGTCCCGTTCTTAGGCGCAAAGCTGTACAAGTTACTTGCGCGAACGCCTGTTATCCGCACGAGTGTTCTCCTTTGGTATGCCACCAGTATCGTTCTTTTTCGGCGCCGGGACGGCCATCCCTGTCTCGCGGAGGCACTCGTCGCTTCCCTGGCACTATTCGATTCTGTGAGATTCGGCGCAATCGGCAGCAGGGTAGGTCGGCTGCTACAGTCGCGTTGGTTGACGTGGCGCAGGGGCAAGTGGATGTTGGGTCCGCGCGTAACGGCGGCCGCGTGCGACTGACGGCCAGTCAAGGTGCGCGCCGTGGACGTGAATCGGACTGGCCTGCCGGGTTTGCGCACGCGGATGTTAGTGCCTCAATGCACGCCAGGCAGTTGGCGTGTCTTGGGGCCGGCCCGTATGCTCTTGGCCGGCCGGCAGGGCTCGAACCGGAAGGTTGCGATCCGTCCTAGCGGCGGTTTCCGGGTTATCGGACCCCGGTCTGCCAAAGCATTGAGCCTGTTGGCTTTCCCCGGGGTGGGCTGTTACCTAACTCGCCGGTCCTCTCCCAGCAGGAAACCTTGGCACCCAAGGGGTCACGGGAGTTGGACAGAACAAGTAGCACTGCCGCTGGCGGTTGCGTCCCCGCACCTGCGCCGCCCATCCTGTGGCCCAGCTCTTCTTACCCGGGCCGGATCGGCGGTTACTTCCTGACCGCCAAGGTGGGGATCTCGCTGGGGCGGTACGGGCAGTTAGGTGGAACCTCGCGTTGTTGGTCCATGCATGCCATGCATCCTTCCTTCGCAAGCCGCCGCGCCAAGTCGGCCACCTCCGCCGGCACATCGAAGGTTTCGGCTACTTCTGCGGTTGTGGCTCCACTCACCGCGGCCTGCCATGGAACCAACGCCGTTGCCGCACCGCGCTGTGCGCAAGTTTCATTGCGGTCGCTCATCACGCGCCGCACTGACGGGCCGGGGATGGCCGTAACGAGCATGGTGAAGTGGTGCCATACTTCGTGCAGCAACCGCACCTTGCCTAGGGCTTACCGTTACCCACAAGCCGAGATGTCGAAGAATGTCGATTAGTTGAGGGGTGATTTCCAGGATATTCCCCATGATTTGGCAGGCTTGTGTCTAACTACCCCCGTATGGTCGTGGCGTTGGG
>JAJZXK010000119.1 GCA_021806565.1 Bacillota bacterium
GCCCCGTCCCGGCCGTCTGGCGCCGCTGGGCGCCGGGGCGGGGGGCTGTTCGACATGCGCAGGGAATGGACGCCGGACATCCCGGTGCACCCGCCGTCCCCGCCGCCGCCTGACGGTGCGCAGGCGCCTGCGGCGCCGGACGCGCCCGCTTTGGAGGAGGCCGGCGCGGGCTCTCCGGTCGAGGATGGGCCCGTCGGTGAGCGAACCGAGCCGCGCAGGCCCCGCGGGCCGAAACCGGGCCAGCGGCCGCGCGGCCGCCGGCCGAGGAAGGGAGGCCGGTGATGCAGCAGGTGCGGTTCCGGTTCATGGAGCGCCGCCGCGTGTTTCTGCTGCTTTCGGCGATCCTGCTGTGCATCACGGTCGTGTCGCTCACGACCCGCGGCCTCAACTTCGGCATCGACTTCCGCGGCGGTGTGGTCGTCGCCTTTACGACCCCCAAGGCGGAGCCCGTCGCGGCGGTGCGGACGGTCTTTGCCGCCCACGGTCAGCCACAGGCCTCGATCCAGGCGCTGGGCACCAGCGGCCGTCAGTTCCAGGTGCGCACGACGGTCATCTCCGACCACACGCTGCAGTCCATTCTCGCCGCCCTGCGCGCGCGCTTCGGCAAGGGTGTGGTGGAAAACAGCGTCAGCGAGGTCTCGCCGACCATCAGCCGCCAACTGCGCTCGCGCGCCCTGCTGGCGGTCGCCATCGCCACGGTCCTCATGACGGCGTATCTGTCCATCCGCTTCCAATTGGGCGAGGCCGGGTCCTACTCCGGCCTGAAGTTCGCGCTTGCCGCCGTGATCGCGCTCTTGCACGACATCACGCTGACGGTGGGACTCTTCTCAGTGTTCCACCTGCAGGTCAACAGCCCGTTCGTCGCGGCGGTGCTGACGGTCTACGGTTACTCGATGAACGATACGATCATCGTGTTTGACCGCGTCCGCGAGCGGCTGCAGCAGCGCCGGCGGGAGCGGGAGCCACTGCAGGATCTGATCAACGTCAGCCTGAACCAGGTGCTCAGCCGCACCCTGACCACGGTCGCCACGGTGATCCTGGCCCTGTTGGCCGTGTATTTCCTCGGCGGCGCCTCCACGCGGGATCTGGCTTTGGCCCTGCTGGTCGGGGTCGGATTCGGGACCTATTCGTCGGTGTTCATCGCCAGTCCGATCTTTTTGTGGCTGGCAACCCGGGGTCGGCCGGAGGGACGCTTGGCGCGGGCATGAGGCGGGTGCGTCCGGGGAAGGGGATGCGGCGTGGGAACCCCGGCGGTGACGCGGCAAGGCAACGGCGCCAAGCGCTTGGCCATCTGGATCTGCCTGCTCGGGCTGCCGCTGGCCTACGAGGCCAGCACGCTGCTTTCCGGCCCGGGCCGCTTCTATAGCGGCGACATCTGGTATTGGTTTTCCGGATTTCAGGTGCGGCTGGCGCTGACCGCGATCGGGGCCGCGTCGGTGGCCTGGGCCCTGCGCCGCTCCGGGGAGCGGCTCACGGATATCGGCTGGCCGCGGCGGCTGCGCTGGTGGGAGGTCCTGGGCATCGTCGCGGTGCTGGCCGGAGCGGCCGCGGTGGCGCTGCAGCACCCGGCGCACGTCTCGACGCAGGTCGCGTTCGTCACCGCCTCGACGCCGGCGACGCCGCTGGAGCGCTGGGCCCTCCTGCTGCTGGCGGTCGTTGAGGCACTGGTGCAGGAGACCATCTGGCGCGGGGCGCTGATCACCTGGCTGGAGCCGAGCCTGGGCCGCTTCGGCGCGGCGCTGGTGTCCGCCGCCTCCTTCAGTTTCTACCACCCCGGCTTCACCTTCAACGGCGTGCAACTGGCGGTGGCGGCCCTGGTCGCCGTCGTGTATACGCTGCTGTTCCTGTGGCGGCGGAGCATCGGTCCCAGCGCCTTCCTGCACTTTGTGCTGACGGCGGGACAGTTGCTGGCGCCCGTTTGAGCGTCCTTGGGCTGGGTGGTTGTGGCGCGCCGCGCCGCGCCGGTATACTTGTGCCGGCACCGGCTTACGGGTACGTGTTAGCAGCAGGTGTCAACGTCTCCCGCGAGGGGGCGGGGGTATGGCGGGGACGACGTCGGCCACGCGGCGGCAGCGCCGGCGGAGTGCGTTGCGCGAGGCGCTCGCCGTGGACCCGCTGTTGACGGACGCCGCCCTCGCGCTGCGCTTCCAGGTCAGTGTGCCGACGGTGCGGCTGGACCGTCTGGCGCTTGGGATCCCCGAGGTGCGGCGCCGGGTGCGGGCCATGGCCGAGCGGGGTCTGTCCCGGCCGGGAGGCTCGGTGGTGCGGGGCGATGTCGTGGATTTGGAGCCTGGCCAGAGCGCGGTGGCGGTGCTGGAACCGCGCGGCTACCAGGATCCCGACTGGTTCGCCGACGCGCAGGCGCTGGCGTTGGCCGCAAGCGGGGTGTCCGCCGCCGCCGTCGACCTGGTGCAGGTCCGCTTCCGGCGGGTCGAACTCACCCAGCCGCTGGTCGCCAAGGCCGAGGTGCTGCGGCGGCGCCGGGAGCCCGCGGGGGGCCGTGAGCGGCGCGTGGTGCTGGTACAGATCCGGGTGGGGGAACAGGTCGTGGTGCGTGCCAAGTTTGTGGTCGTCGGCGGCGCGGCGGCGCGCGACGCCTGAGGACCCAGGGGTCGGCGGGTGGGGGAGGGGCGCGGGTGCGCATCGCGGTGGACGCCATGGGTGGGGACCGGCAGCCGGAGGCCCCGGTGCAGGGTGCACTGTCCGCGCTGGCGCGCCGCTCGGATCTCCAGGTGTTGTTGGTCGGCCAGGAGGCGGCGGTCCGCCAGAACCTGCCGGCCAAGGTACCGGCCGCCGAGCGTTGGCGGATCGTGGACGCGCCGGAGGTGATCGGCCCGGGCGACCGTCCGGTGGAGAGCTTTCGCCACAAGCGGCGGTCGTCGATCGCGGTCGGGCTTGAGCTCTGCCGGGACGGGCAGGCCGATGCCTTCGTCTCCGCGGGGAACACCGGGGCCCTGACGGCCGGCAGCCTCCTGACCCTTGGCCCGCTGGCGGGCGTGACGCGGCCGGCGATGCCGGTGGTGCTGCCGACGGTCGACGGGCGCGGTTTTGTGCTGCTGGACGTGGGTGCGCACATGGATGCGGCAGCGCGCAACCTCTTCGACTATGCCGTCATGGGCAGCCTCTACGCCGAGCAGGTGCGCGGCACCCGCCGGCCGCGGGTGGCGCTGCTGAACGTGGGCACCGAGGAGCGCAAGGGCACGGCCATCAGCCGCGAGGCGTTCGCGATGCTGCAGGCGAGTGATCTGAACTTCGTCGGCAACATCGAGGGGCGCAACCTCTTTGCGGACCATGCCGACGTGGTCGTGACGGACGGGTTCGTCGGCAACGTGGTGATCAAGGCGCTGGAGGGCTTCGGCCACGGCATCTCCCAGGTGATGGGCCGGGAGTTGCGCCACTCGGGCGTGCTCACCCTGATCGGGGCGGCGTTGGCGGCCCGGACCCTGCGCGGCCTGCGCAAGCGGATGGACTACGCGGAGTATGGGGGCGTGCCCTTCCTCGGGGTGCGCGGCGTCTGCGTCAAGTGCCATGGAAGTTCCGATGTCCGCGCCCTGTGCAACGGCGTGCTGGCGGCCGCCCGCATCGTCGATGCGGGCATCCTGCCGTCGATCGCGGCAGCGCTTACCGGGGAGGCGACCGCCGGTGTCTGAAGGCACGCTGGGTCTCAGGGGATTCGGAGCAGCGGCGCCGCCGGCCGCGGCGGCCGGAATTCTGGGCACGGGCCACTATCTGCCGGAGCGGGTGGTGACCAACGCCGAACTGGAGCAGCGCCTGGACACCACGGACGAGTGGATCCGCACCCGGACCGGGATCCGGGAGCGGCGCATCGCGGCGCCCGGACAGGCGACCAGCGACCTGGCCCTGCCCGCCGCCCGCGCCGCCCTGGAGCGGGCGGGGATCGCACCGACGGACCTCGATCTGATCCTGGTGGCGACGGTGACCCCGGACCATGCCTTCCCCTCGACGGCCTGTTTACTCCAGGACCGCCTCGGGGCGGCCCAGGCGGCCGCGGCGGATGTGGGGGCGGCCTGCACGGGGTTTCTGTACGGGGTCTCGATGGCCGAGGCGCTGATCCGCGCGGGCGCCGTGCGGTATGCGCTGGTGGTCGGGGCCGAGGTGCTGAGCAAGATCCTGAACTGGGACGACCGCAGCACCGCCATCCTGCTCGGCGACGGTGCGGGTGCCGTCGTGCTTGGGCCGGTGGAGGAGGGCTTCGGGATCCGGTCCACCTACCTGGGGGCCGACGGGTCCAAGGGCCCGCTGGTCTCGCTGCCGGCGGGGGGCAGCCGCCGGCCGACGAGCCCCGAGACGCTGGCCGCCGGGTTGAACGCCTTTCAGCAGAACGGCCGCGAGGTCTACAAGTTTGCGACCCAGATCATGGGGGACGCGGCGGACGTGGCCCTGTCGCGGGCCGGCCTGACGCCGGCGGACGTGACGCTGCTGGTGCCCCACCAGGCGAACTACCGCATCATCGAGGCCGCCGCGCGCCGCTTCGCCTTCCCGATGGAACGGGTCTGGGTGAACATCGACCGCTACGGCAACACTTCGGCCGCCTCAATCCCCATCGGGCTGTCGGAGGCCGTGCAGGCCGGCCGCCTGCAGCGGGACGCGGTGGTGCTGGCGGTGGCCTTCGGTTCCGGGTTGACCTGGGGCGCGATCACGCTGCGCTGGGTGTGAGGGGGGGGAGATGGCGGTGCGGCTTGGGTTCCTGTTTGCGGGGCAGGGCGCGCAGTTGGTCGGTATGGGAAAGGAGCTCTGCGCAGCCTTTCCCGAGGCGCGCGCGGTGCTGGAGGAGGCGGGGGCGGCCTGCGGGCTGGATCTGGCGGAACTGGCCTTTGAGGGACCGGCCGAGCGCCTCGCCCAGACCGAGTTGACGCAACCGGCCATCCTGGCGGTGTCGCTCGCGGTGCACGCCGTGTTGGTGCGCCGCGGCGTGGTACCGCAGGCGGCCGCCGGACTGTCGCTGGGTGAGTACGGGGCGCTGGTGGCGGCCGGCGCGGCGGAGGTGCGCGACTTCGTGCCGCTGGTGCGGCGCCGCGGCCGGTACATGCAGGAGGCGGTGCCCCTGGGTGCAGGTGGGATGGCCGCCGTCGCCGGTATGGACGCCGACGGCGTCGCGGCCCTGTGCGCGGCGGCGGTCGAGACGCTGCGGGCCTCCGGCGAACCGGCGCCGGAGGGCGGCTGGGTGCTCGCCCCGGCCAACTTCAACTGCCCTGGGCAGACGGTCGTTTCCGGCCACAGCCAGGCGGTGCGCGAGGCGGTGCGCCTGGGGCCGGGGCTCGGGGCCCGGAGGGTGCTGCCGCTGACCGTGTCGGCCCCGTTCCATTCGCCGCTGATGCACCCGGCGACGCTGCGGCTGCGGGCGGATCTCGAGGCCGTGGCCCTGCGGCCGGCCTCCCTGCCGGTCGTGGCCAACGTGCACGCCGAGCCGGTCCAGTCGCCGCAGGAGATCCGCGCGGCGCTGGTGGCGCAGGTCGAGGGCGCCGTGCGCTTTGAGGCCTGTGTGCGCCGGCTTGGGTCCCTGGGTTGCGAGGCCTTCGTCGAACTCGGACCCGGACGGGTGCTGGCCGGGTTCGTCGGCCGGATCCTGCCGGGGGCGCGCACGCTTTCCGTCTGCGATCCCGCCGGCGTGGAGCGCTGCGTGGAGGAGTTCGGCGCCGCGTAGGGTAGCCGCGGCAACGGTCCGCGTGGGAGGCGATGGTATGCTGGACGGCGCGGTGGCCGTGGTGACGGGGGGTTCCCGGGGTATCGGACGGGCCGTGGCCGAGACGCTGGCCCGGTCCGGGGCCCGGGTGGTCGTCGGATACCACAGCCAGGCGGAGGCCGCGCAGGAGGTGGTGGACGGGATCACGGCCGCCGGGGGTGTCGCGGTGGCCCACCGCGCGGATCTGCGCGAGCGCGCCCAGGCGGACGCCCTGATCGGGGCCGCGCAGGCGCGGTTCGGGCGGGTCGACATCCTGGTGAACAACGCCGGACGGACCATGGACGGCCTGCTGTTGCGCATGCGGGACGACGACTGGTCCGAGGTGCTGCGCGCCGACCTGGACGGGGCCTTCTTCTGCCTGCGGGCGGCGGCGCGGCCGATGCTGCGGCAGCGATCGGGCCGCATCGTCAACATCGCGTCGGTGGCCGGTCTGGTGGGCAACGCCGGCCAGGCCAACTACAGCGCCGCCAAGGCCGGGCTGATCGGCCTGACGCGGGCGGCGGCGGCCGAGTTGGGGAGCCGGCAGGTGACCGTCAACGCGGTCGCGCCCGGCTGGATCGAGACCGACATGACCGCGGCCGTTCCAGCGGCGGTGCGCGAGTCCGTACTGGGGCGCGTTCCCCTCGGCCGACTCGGCCGCCCGGAGGACGTGGCCCAGGCGGTGCTCTTTCTGGCATCGCCCGGCGCCGCCTACATCACCGGCACGGTCCTGGTGGTGGATGGGGGGTTGACCATGGCGGGATAGCCCGGCCGCCTCGGTGGATCCGATGCGGCGGCGACCTGGTCGGCCCAGGCATGGCATGCGGTAGCGTGGAGATACGGAGGAGGCGACGCGGTTGGCCCAGGACGTGTTGGAGAAGGTAAAGAAGATCATCGTGGAGCAGTTGAGCTCCGAAGAGGCGGAGGTGACCCCCGAAGCCTCCTTCATCGAGGACCTCGGGGCCGATTCGCTCGACATCGTCGAGTTGATCATGGCGCTCGAAGAGGAGTTCGGCGTCGAGATTCCGGACGAGGACGCGGAGAAGATCGCCACGGTGGGCGACGCGGTCAAGTATATCCAGGAGCACGTGCAGTAGGGCGGTGTGTGCCGGGGGCGCGGTGACCACCGTGCCCCCGCAGTGGATGCGTGCAGGGGGTTGTGGCGATTGGCGCGCCGGGTGGTGGTCACCGGGATGGGAGCGGTCACTCCGCTCGGTTTTGGAGTGGACGCGCTCTGGGACGGGGTGGTGCAGGGACGCAGCGGCGTCGGTCCCGTGACGCGGTTTGACGCCACCGGGTTTCCCTGCCGGATTGCGGCCGAGGTGCGGGATTTTCAGCCGGATCAGTGGCTGCCCCGCAAGGAGGCGCGGCGGATGGACCGCTTTGCGCAGTTCGCCAGCGTGTCCGCGCGCATGGCTGGCGAGGACGCGGGGATCGACTGGGAGCAGGTGGATCTGGACCGGGTCGGCGTCATCATGGGCACCGGCATCGGCGGTATCGCGACGCTGGTCGAGCAGGCGACGATTCTCCGCGAACGGGGGCCGGAGCGCGTCAGCCCGTTCATGGTGCCGATGATGATCGCGAACATGGCCTCGGCCCAGGTGTCGATCCTGATCGGCGCCCGCGGGCCGAACGTGACCACGGTGACCGCCTGCGCCTCGTCGGCCAATGCGGTGGGCGATGCCTTCCGGGCCATCCGGCGCGGCGAGATCGACATCGCCGTTACCGGCGGCGCCGAAGCCCCGGTGGTGCCTCTGGCGGCGGCGGGTTTCTGCGCCATGAAGGCGCTGTCGACGCGCAACGAGGAACCGACCCGGGCCTGCCGTCCCTTTGATGCCGACCGCGACGGGTTCATCCTCGGCGAGGGCGGCGGGGCGTTGATTCTGGAGTCGCTCGAATCGGCGCAGCGCCGCGGTGCCCGCATCCGGGCCGAGGTGGTCGGCTACGGCATGACCTCGGACGCCTACGATGTGGTGCGTCCCGCCCCGGGAGGCGTCGGACAGGTGCGCGCCATGCGCTTGGCCATGGAGGAGGCGGGCCTGCGGCCGCAGGACATCCACTACATCAACGCCCACGCGACTTCCACCCCGGTCGGCGACCGTGAAGAGGCCGTCGCGATCCGCACCCTCTTTGGTGAGGCGGCGGGGAGCCTGCCGGTCAGTTCGACCAAGTCGATGACCGGGCACCTTCTGGGCGCGGCCGGCGCCTCGGAGTTGATCCTCTGCGTCCGGGCCCTGCAAGAGGGCCTGCTGCCGCCGACCATCAACTACGAGACCCCCGACCCGGAATGTGATCTGGACTGCGTGCCCAACCGGGCGCGGCCGGCCGAACTTGAAGTGGCGCTCTCCAACTCGTTCGGCTTTGGCGGGCACAATGTCTGTCTGGTCGTGCGGCGCTTCCGGTGCTGAGCGGCGTGCGGCCGGTTGGGCGCACGCGCTACACTTGGGCGGATGCCATGCTGCGGGCCCGCGCGCACCAGCCTGTAGCCTCGGTCCGGCAGGGAGCGGGGTGGAAGGGGGCGAGGACGCGAAGGACGGGCAGGCGTACGGCCGCCCGCCGGTGGCGGCGAAGCGAGGAGATTGAAGATGGAAGCAGATGATGGGCGACCACTGGAGGTAGAGGCTTCATCCGCCGCGGCCGCCCGCGCGGATGAAGCGCCTCCCTCGGCCCCCGCGAGGGGCCGAAAGGGCCGCAGCCGGAGGTCCGTGACTGGGGAGGAGCCGGCGTCACCCGGGGTGGCGCAAGGTTCTGCGCTGAACACGGCGCCGCAGCGGCCCAGAGGCGATGCGGCCCAGAGGGTCGATGCGCGCGCCGCCGCCGATTCGGGCGCCGCCGCGGGCGCGACCGGTTCATCCGGTCGCGGGCGGCGGTCGCGGCAGGCGCAAGCGCAACCGGAGACGGCCGCGTCTGAAGCCCCGGCGGCCGAGGCGCAGCCACAGCCGGCGGCGGCGGCGCCCAAGGGGCGCGGGCGGCGGTCGCGACAGGCGCAAGCGCAACCGGAGACGGCCGCGTCTGGATCTGCGGCGGCCGAGGCGCAGCTCCAGCCTGCGGTAGCGGCGCCCAAAGGGCGTAGGCGGCGGACCGGGCAGGCCGCGGCGGAACCGGAAGCTGCCGTGGTTGAGGCCGGGGCCGCCCCGGCGCAGCTACAGACTGCCTCGCCGGCGGCGCCTGCAGGGGAGACGGCGGATGCCGCCGACGGATCGGACGCCTTAGCGGAGGTCTCCCGGCGCCGTCGTCGGCGCCGTCGCCGGCGACGCGGGGGTTCCGGTGCCGCGGCGGCGGATGCGCCTGAGGCGCCGGTTTTGCAGGAGCCCGCCCCGGCGACCCCGGTGGCGGAGCCGTCCGCCGCGGAGGTCGTCGGGGAGCCGGCGCGGCGCGGGCGCCGCCGCCGTCGCCGCCGCCGGCGGGCAGACGACGTGGCGGAATCGCCCGCGGCGGCTCCGTCGCCCACACCGGATGACGCGGTTGGGCCAACACCGGCCGAGGCGGAAAGTCCCGCCGCGGGTGGCGACCAGCCCGCTGAGCCCGGTCGCCGCGGTCGTCGGGGCGGCAGGCACCGGCGGCGCCGCGCCCGGACTGAGAGCGGCGCGGAGGTTGCCGGCTCCGCGCCGGTTGTGCCGGACGACGCTCCGAGTGCGGAGACCGAGGTGCAGGTGGCCCGCAACGTCGCGGCCATGGCCGAGGCGCTGAACGTCGACGTGCGGGAGGAGCGCTGGTTCCGCCAGGCCCTCTACCACGCGTCGTACGTCAACGAGCGGGGTACGCCGGGCATCTCGTCCAACGAGCGCTTGGAGTTCCTTGGGGACGCGGTCCTGGATCTGGCGGTCGGCCAGTACCTGTTCGAGCGCTACCCGAACATGGCCGAGGGCGACCTGTCCCGCCTGCGCGCGGCGGTGGTGCGTGCCTCGACGCTCGCGGCGCGGGGCAAGGCGATGGGCCTGGGACGCTTCGCCCTGTTGGGCAAGGGTGAAGAGCGCAGCGGCGGCCGGCGGCGCCCGAACTTCCTGGCGGATCTGTATGAGGCCCTGGTGGGCGCCATCTTTTTGGACCAGGGCATCGGTGCGGCGACAGACTTCGTCCTGCGGTCCCTCCAGCCGGACCTCGATGTGGCGGCGGAGGGGTTCGAGCACGCCAACTACAAGGCGGAACTGCAGGACGCGGTGCAGCGCAGCGGCGGCCGGGGGATCACCTACGAGGTGCTCTCGACCGAAGGACCGCACCATGCCCAGGTGTGGCAGTGCGAGGTGCGGGTCGGGGGTCGCCGTTACGGGGTCGGTCGCGGGCGGACCAAGCGCGCGGCCGAGCAGGAGGCGGCGCGTGAGGCCCTGTTGCGCGGCTGGAACCACTCGTCCGACTGAGCGAGGCGGGGCGGGGGGGGAATCGGGCTGCTGCTGCGCCGGATCGAACTGCAGGGTTTCAAATCGTTTGCCGATCGCACCGCGGTCGAGTTCGGCTCCGGCATGTCCGCCGTCGTCGGTCCCAACGGCAGTGGCAAGAGCAACCTGGCGGACGCGGTGCGCTGGGTGCTCGGCGAGGCGTCGGCCCGTGCCCTGCGCGGCCAGCGCATGGAGGACGTGATCTTCAATGGCACGTCGCGGCGGCGCGCTCTGCCCCTGGCCGAGGTGAGTCTGGTCCTGGACAACGCGGCGGGGACGCTGCCGCTGCCCTTCGCCGAGGTCAGCGTGACGCGGCGCGTGGACCGCGGCGGTACGTCGGACTATCTGATCAACCGCGGTGCCTGCCGCCTGCGCGATGTGCAGGACCTGTTTGCGGGCACAGGGCTGGGCCGCCACGCCTACGCCATCGTCGGGCAGGGCGAGGTCGACGAGGTGCTGCGGGCGCGTCCCCCGGAACGGCGGGCCCTGGTTGAGGAGGCCGCCGGCATCACCCGCTACCGCCAGCGCCTGCAGGATGCCGCCCGGCGGCGGGCGACGGCGGCGTCGCACCTGGCGCGGCTGAATGATCTGCTGAGCGAACGCCAGCGGGCGCTGACCGGCCTGGCGCGCCAGGCCGAGCGGGCCAAGCGGCACGCGGAACTGACCGAGGCGCTGCGCGAGGTGGAGACGCGCCTGTGGTCCCGCCAGTGGGCGGCGGCGACCGCCGAACGGACGGTGGCGCGGGAGGCGGCCGATCAGGCCCTGGCGCGTCAGGATGCCGCCACCGAGGCGCTGGCCGCGGCCGCCGCCGCGCAGCGCCGGCACGCAGCGGATCAGGCCGCCGCCCGGGTGCGTGAAG
>JAJZXK010000016.1 GCA_021806565.1 Bacillota bacterium
CCCCCATTGACGATTGGGCTGGACTGCTGTCGATATTTGGCGCCGACACTTAGCACTTGCTCCTTGCACCGCAGCGCCCAAAGGCCCATACTAGGCAGTAGCTAGCTGGCCACTCGCGAGGTCCTTTCTGGGGGTTGTCTCGCGAGAGGGATGCGGCGGTTGTAGTTGGATGGGTCTGGTAGTGGCGCGGACTCAGGGGCCGGGTTCCTTGACGCTCGGGGCGGTTTGCCAAACCGCCCCGAGCGTTTCATTTCCCCGCAACCCCCTGAACCCGCGCCACTATTTCACGGTCCCGAAGTCATCGCACACCCGCCTCCTTGTCTTGTGCCATGTCTCTACTCCCAACGTGTATGAAACCGGCCAGTATCAGGTACAGACGCCCCAGCGCGCCATTATCGGTACCATCCAGCAGGCCTTCTACGGAGGCCAGTCGCCCTGGCAGTACGAGGCCCTGTATATCAACCGCGCCAAGCTGGTGCTGCAGGCGTCGGGGCTGGCCCTGTCGCGGGAGATGGCCGAGCTCTCCTACAGCGTCGACTACTACATCCACGTGGACAACACGGACGACGCCACCCGCCTGGTGCAGCACATGCCCTATCGGGGGCACTTCCTGCATGCGGCCGACGTCAACGGCTACGCCGGTCCGGTCGTCGAACAGGCCATCAACCAGGTGATCCAGGTGACGCCGCTGGAGCAGATCAACGAACGCATCCACGACATCACCGCCCTGGTCAAGGAGCACCTGCAGGCGTTCCTCAAGGTCTATGGCATCACGCTGAACGACGTGAAGGTCCTGGTCATGCCCCGCGACGAGCGCATGAAGGCCCTCATCTCGCTCAAAGCCTTCGGCCTGTCAGAGATCGACGCCGTCCGCTACTACACCGCCCTGGTCATGGCCGAGCGCGGTCTGGTCTCGGCGCCGAACATGGCCGTCGGCGAGCCGTTCGCCATCGGCGGCGGGATGCTCGGCCTTCCCGCCCAGGTGACCGGCTTGGGCGGCGCCGCAGTGGTGGAGCGACCGGCCCGTGGCTGAGGCCGCCAGCGCCGGAGCCGTCCGACAACAGCTGGAGTTCCTTCTGAACGGCTTCAGCTTCTACGCCCACGGCGAGCGCTGCCGCGCCGACGACCTCCTGGTGCGCCAACGCGCGGCCGACGCCCTCGGGGAAGGCGCCGCCGCCCTGCGGGACGGGATCGGTGCCTACCGCCGCCGCTTCATCCCCGACCCGACGCGCGAACACCCGCTACCGCCCAGCGGGGCGATGGCCGTGTTGCGCGAGTTGGAAACGCTGCAGGCATCGGTAGCCGACGTTCAAACCCAGGTCCGCAGCCAGGCGCTGGGGGCCGCCGACCGCACCTGGTCCCGGCTGCGCGGGACCCAGACCGCGCTGGAGTTGGCGCTGGCCTTCGACCACCACCTCATCCTCGACGCGGACGCGGTGCGCGACGCCTGCGCCGCGCTGAAGCCCGAAGACCTCGGCAGTGGTCCAGAGACGGCCCAAAGCGCCCTGGACGCCGTGCGTCAGCGGCTGGCCGGAGTCACGGCCACGCTGCGGGACCGTGCCGCCCACCTCGCCGCCCCGCTCTGAGCCCGTCGGAGAAAGACTCGGGCGGCGCCGCCGTCCCCCGCTCGCCCACCAAACCGGCGGCCGCGCCGCGGGGATTCGAGGTCCGGCGCCAAGCCGGCCCCCGGCATCCGGACGTCCTGCCCCTGGACGCCGCGCCATCGAAGTTCCACTCGGCCCTGGTGAACCGCCCGGCCGTTTCGAGCGACCTATGGGGCGGAGGGGGGATCCACCCTGGCCGGGGCGGGCGACGCCGAACTCCTCGCCGCAACGGCCAGTGGAGACCGGTGTGCCTTCGTGGTGCTCTACGAGCGTCACGCGGACGCGGTGTACCGCTTTTGCCTGGCCAGACTGCGGGACCGGGATGCCGCGGCCGATGCCTGCCAGGAGACCTTCACGGCGGTGTGGTCCGGTGCGGCGCAGTATACCGGCTCGGGGGCGGTGTTGGCCTGGATCCTTGGCATCGCCCGCCGCAAGGCGGCCGACGCGCAACGCGCCTGGTCCCGCCACAAGGCCGACCCGCTCCCGGACGACGGCGCCAAGGGGCCGGAGGGCGCGGAGCCGGGCCACGCCCCAGCGGTCGAGGCGGCGGTGGACGTGTGGACGGCGCTCACGCACCTACCCGAACACCAACAGGAGGTCGTGCTCTTGGTCTATGGGCTCGGCCTCTCCTGCCAGGAGGCCGGTCAGACGCTGAATATCCCGGTCGGCACGGTCAAGAGCCGGCTGCACACCGCCCGCCAGGCGCTGGCCCAAACCCTGCGCGACCCCGAGGGGGCGAGGCGATGACTTGCGTCCAGGCCCGCACGCATCTGAGGGAGTGGCCCGAGATCCGCGCAAAGCCGGGCTGGAGCCGGTTGGTCCGCCACACGTGGGAATGCCGCGACTGCCTGCGGGAGCTCGTGGCGGTGATCGTGCTGGCCGAACGGGTGCGCGTGGCGGTCGAAGGTCTGCCCAAAGCGCCTCCGGCAGTGCGGTGGGCGGTGCTGGGCACGCAAGGCGCTACGCCTCCGCAGGACGCGGGCCACGCATCGGCGTGGGCGCGCCTGGATCGAGCCCGCCCGTACCTCCCGCCGGCGTTCCGGCTGGTGACCGATCCGCTGGCCCTGGTGGCGCGATGGCTGCCGGACCCGTTGGCCCCGTGAACGATTGGAACGATGGAGAGGGAGGAATACCCGCGTGCCGTCGAAAGATGTCCAGGATCTCTCCGATGTGCTCGACGCGGTGTCCGACCGGGTGCCGCCGCTCCTGCGCTCGGTCTTGGACCAACTGTACAGCCCGGAGGCCGGCCGTAAGATGGGCCAGGCGATCGGCGCCTTCTACCGGGAGTTGACGGAGGCCGGCCTGCCGCCCGAACGGGCGCTGAAGCTGGCCGAGCAATACGCCTCACCGTTCGGCATCGTGAACTCACTGATGGGAAACGGCCCAGGACACGGGATGTCCATGTCTTGGTCGCACTCGCATACGCCTTCACGCCGCTCCACACGCGCGGCGCCGAGCCCCACGCCCAAGGGGCCCGCGGACCTGGAGGCGTGCTTCAACAACACCGGGACCAGCGACGATGAGCAACCGGAGCGCGCGGACCTGGACGGCGCCGGCTGGAGCTTGTCCAGGCGGGCCCTGGCCGCGGCCGGCGCGGTCCCTGGGGCCACCCTGGAGCTGGAAGGGGTGTCGTTTCGCTGGCCCGGGTCGGCACCCGGTCAACCAGACAACGTCGAGGCAGAAGGCCAGCAGGTGCGCCTGCCGAACCGGCCGGGGGCGACCAGACTCGGAATCCTCGGTCTGGCCACCAACGGCCCGTCGATCGGGCTGGCAACCCTGCGCTACTCGGATGGTCGCACGCAACCATTCGCCCTAGGTCTCCCGGACTGGACCCTCAACGGTGGCGAGGGCGAGTTGTCGATCGGGACGCGCGTCGCGGTCCGCATGCCGCGGCGCAACGGCGATGAAGACACCGATGTGGAAACGCTGGTCTTCGCAACCATCCTGCCACTGCAGGCCGACCGGGTGGTGGAGACACTCATCCTGCCGGAGCGGGTGGACCAGGGCGCGTTGCACATCTTTGCGGTGGCCCTGGCCGAATAACGTCTGCCTGGCACGGATCGGCGGCGATGCGGGCGGGTCCATGCCGCGTCCAAGGGGGGGCACCCTGTGGGGGCCGCAAAGACCGAAAGGGGTACGGGGCACGGCGGGGCCGCCGGGCCGCTGGGAAGCCGGCCGCACCGATCTGGTCGGGACGGCGCCGCCTTGCTGCGCGCCACCATCGCCGCGTCCCGCCTGGCCGCGGCGCCACCGCGGCTGATCGTCCACTGGCTCTGGATGCGCCGCCGCGGCACGGCTGCGTTCCGCCAGGCGCTGCGCCAAGCCGGGCTGCCACCGCGCGCGGTCGCGAGTCTGGTGCGCAGCTACACGGGTTCGGTCAGCCCCGTCCACCTCTGGCGCCTGCTGCGGACGCGGCGCTGATCCGCTGGACGGCATCCGGGTTGGCGGCGGCTCGGAACGCCCTGGCCGATGCAGACCGGCCTCCGGGTCGCCTCCTTGCCCCCCCTGCGCCGCACCGGACCCGCGGACGGCCCACCGCTTGAAAACCCATTGCCCGTGCCGTGGGCCCATGGTAGCGTTGGCGCACGCGGCCGGCCCGAGGGCCGGTCGGAGCAAAATAAGATCCGGTCTCCACGCCGATCGCTGAATCGCCGCCCAGCGGCGAACGGGGGAACCATATGGAATCGGTGGGGCGAATCCTCGTGAAGAGGTAGGGGCAGCGTTCGCTCCGAGCCCGTCAGCTAACCTCGTAAGCGTGGGATGTGGCGCGGATCGCCCGTGACGGAACGCGCGGCCTGTGCCTGCTTGCCGTCATCGTGGCGGCTCGGCGTCAGCTACCCTCTGGAGGGCGTTGCCGTGGCGCTGACGTCGCCGGACCTGCTGCGGTTCCTGCTGGAGTTCATGCTTCTTTTGACCTTCGCCCGGGGCTTGGGCGAAATCGCCCGTCGGCTCAACCAGCCGCAGGTGATCGGTGAGCTTCTGGGCGGAGTCGTCCTTGGGCCCTCCTTGCTCGGTGCCTTCGCCCCCGGCGTGTTCGCGGCCGCCTTCCCGGCGCGGGGCGTGCAGCCGTTGCTCCTGCAGCTCCTGGCCCAGTTCGGAGTCATCCTCCTTCTGTTACTCAGCGGGATCGAGGTGGACCTCGACCTGGTGCGGCGGAAGGTCAAGCCCGCCCTCCTGGTGGCGGTGGGCGGGGTCGTCGTGCCCTTCCTTTGCGGCTACGGCCTCGCGGCGCTGCTGCCGGCAACCCTGGCGGGCCACACCCAGGCACGCTCGGTGTTCGATCTCTTTGTGGCGACGGCCATGTCGATCTCCGCCATCCCAGTCATCGTGAAGATCCTCCTGGACATGGACCTCATGCGGCGAGACGTGGGCCAACTGACACTGGCCGCGGGGGTCATCAACGACACCGCGGGATGGTTCCTGCTCGCCATGGTGGCCGGAATCGCCACCGCCCGCGTCCTGCCGCTCGGCCGCGTGGCACTGTCGATCTTTGGCACGCTGGCCTTCGCCGTCTTCTGCTTCACAGTCGGCTACCGCCTCATCCGGGCGCTGGTGAACTGGGTCGACGATCACTTCGGCGGCGGCGGCACCACGCTCACGGCCATGCTCGCGGTCGGCCTCGGGGGCGCCGCGGTGACCCAGGCGCTGCACGTCGAAGCCTTCCTCGGCGCTTTCCTGGTAGGCGTACAACTCTCTCGCGTGCCACGCGTGGCGCGGGCGGCGCGCCACCAGTTGGAGGCGATGACGCTCGGCGTGTTCGCGCCGGTCTTCTTTGCCTCCGCGGGTCTGCACGTGGATCTTCCGGCCCTGGCGTCGCCGCCGCTGCTCGGCGTCCTGCTGGCGGTGATCGTGGTGGCCTGTCTGGGAAAGTTCCTGGGCACCTACCTCGGTGCCCGGCTGGCGGGCGTCTCGCCCTGGCTGTCGGCGGCACTGGGTTCCGGCATGAATGCGCGCGGCGCGGTGGAGATCATCGTCGCCACGGCCGGTCTACAGTTGGGTGTGCTGTCCGTCCAGATGTATTCCATCATTGTCGCCATGGCGGTGGTCACATCCGTGCTGGCGCCGCCGCTGTTGCGCTGGACGCTGCAGCGCGCGCCGATCGACCCGCAGGAGCAGCGGCGACTCGATCGAGAGGCACGCGAGGCGCGGAGCTTTCTCCACGGGCTGCGGCGCATGCTGATCCCGGTGCGCGACGGCCGCTACGCCCTGGTGGCCGGCCAGGTGGTGGCGCACCTGGCCGGCACACGGGAGGTGGAGGCCGTCGCCCTGCACCTGCGGGCAGCGGGCGACAGCGGCGGCGCCATGCCTGATCCGGAACCGTCAGCGCTGATCGACGCTGCCAAGGTCGACTGGCAACAGCGGGTGGCATCCGGCGAGGGCGGGATCGCCAGGGGCATCCTGACCGAGGCGGCAAAGGGCTACGACCTGCTGGTCCTCGGTGCCGCGGCGGCGCGGCCGGGCTCCGGACTCTTCGGCGACGTGGTGGATGCGGTGCTGCGGGACACCCCCTGCACGACGTTGGTGCTGCAGGCGCCGCGCTGGCGCGAGCAAGGGATGCGCCTGCGGCGGATCCTGCTGCCCACGGCCGGCACCGGGGGGGATCTGCGCGTGGCGGACTTCGCCCTGGCGTTGGCGCGGGGAACCTCCGCGGAGGTATTGGCGACGCATGTGGTCGACGCCCTTCCCCTGACCGAACCGCTGGACAGCCGCATGCTCGGTGCGCTGCAGGCGGCGGACGAACACGGTTGGCACGCGACGGCGGCGGTGAGCCGGCTGGGCGAAGGGATCGGCGTCACGGTGCGGCGGGAGGTGCGCACGTTGGCCGGTGGCACGGTCGGAGAAGACCTTGTGCGGTACGCGGCGGCGTCCAGCTGCGACCTCATCCTCATGCACGCACAACGGCGGGCGGCCGGAGAAGAGTTGTACTGTGGGCGCACGGTGGAGCAGGTCCTGCGCACCGCCCGCTGTCCGGTCGCGGTGCTCTTGGATCCCGCGCGGTGACAAGAGGTGGACACCGCCGCTCGGATCGCCCCGCCGGGACGTGCCGCCGCGGGCACCCACCCGCCGGCACCTCTGGTACCGTCCTGCTGACGACGAAGCTCGGCCTCGCTGCCCAGCCCGTCGCGGCGGCGCCCCGGTTCTGGTGGGCGGTGCGAAGCCGGGATTCGGATCCCATCCTCGCGAAGTGGGCGCCCCTCGCGGAGCCTACTTCTTTTCCGCCTTGCGGCGCCGCAGCCACTGCGCCAGCGCGCCCAGCGGCACGACCAGCACGCATGCACGGGCATCCGCATCCCGCCCCCGCCGCCCGGATCAAGTCCGGCCGCCTCCGCCAACCGTGGGGCGCGCTTCCATCGCCGCCCCAAGCGGTGCCGCACCCGCCTGCCAGTCGGTCGGTCGGGGTCGGTCGGTCGGTTGATGGACGGACTCCGGTGGGGATTACGCGCGGAGCATGTACCATACGGACCAGGCCACGACCGCCATGAATGCCGCGCCGATCGCGAACACGTTCGCCACCGTCGAGCGCACCCAGCGCAACCGCATGTAAAAGAGGACCTGCAGAACGATCTGCGCCAAGGCCAGCACCAGGATCACCGGCACCAGGGCGCCGGCCCGGGGCTGGGTCGCCGTCAGGTAGAAGGCGACCAGGGTCAAAGCCGCCAGGATCGCCGCCACCGCGATATGCAGCCTGGCATGCGCGCCCGATGGCGCATCCCCGGCACTTTCGGCCATGGCGTTCCGGCCTCCCCTTGGCCGCGCGACGGCGGCCTCGGGTTGCAGTCTGGGACGAACCGGCCGCGGCTATGCGCTGGACAGCGGGGACACCGGCCGGCCCATCGCCGCCGACGCGTTCGCCGCCAGTGAAACCGCCAGGGTCGCCACGGCGTCGCGGTAAGGACTGAGCACCCCGGGCAGGGCCGCCCGGTCGCGCACCGCCGCCAGGAACGCCCCATGCAGCCCAGGGATCGACTCGACCTCCGGCAGCGCGCCGGCGGAGGCGGGCAACAACTCGGCCGCCTGCCCGGCGATGCGCACCAGGCACCCGTCCAGGCCGAAGTGGAGCACGTTGGCGTGCGCCCAGTCGTCCGGATCGTGCACCCAACTCGCCGACAGCGTCCCCAGGGCGCCGCTGCTAAAACGCAGGCTGACGGTGTAGGTGTCGGGTGCGGTGATCTCCCGCAGGACGCGCGTCGTCTGCCGCGCGTAAACCTCCGCCACCTCGCCGGCGATGTAGCGCATCAGGTCGACCGTATGGGTCGCCTGTTCCACCAACTGCCCGCCGCCCCGGTCGAAGTCGGCCACCCAGCCGCCGTGGCGGCCGGTACCCGACCAGTAGTGGCCCTCGACCAGCGCGACCGTCCGGCCCGCCACGTAGGCCCGCGCCCGGCGCACACCCTCGCCGTAGCGCAACTGATAACCCGCGGCCGCCCAGAGTCCGGCGCGGTCGAGCGCGGCTGAGATGCGCAGGGCGGTCTCCAGGTCACGGGCCACCGGCTTTTCCACAAAGAACGGCAGCCCGCGCTCGATGACCGCCAGCTCCAGGGCGCCGTGCGCGAACACCGGCACCGAGATCCAGACGGCGTCCAGGTCGTCGCGCGCCAAAAGCGCGCGGTGGTCCGTGTAGTGGGGAACGCCCAGGGCTTCGCCCGCCTTGGCGGCCGCCGATTCCGCCACGTCGGCCACGGCGACGATCTCCGCTTCGGGATGGCGCTGCAAGGCCCGCAGATGCGCACCGGCACGACCACCGCATCCGACCACGCCGATGCGCACCCGGGCCTGTTCTCCCGCCTGCACGGATGAAACCCCCTCCACCATCGTCCGCACACCTGCCGCCATTCGCCGCCCCCGCCCGGCACCCTACCAGACGCGTGCGACACGGGCACGGAAACGCGCGCCGCACAGCCGTCCTGTCTCGTTCCACGCGCGCATAGTCCAGAGCGTGGGCGGGAGGCGTATACCGTGGAGCGGAGCGGGTGGGTGTTGGTGGATGCATCGCCGCTACTGCAGGTTCCAGAAGCGTGCGCGCGCCGGGCGGAGCAGGACGGTTACCTGCTGTGGCGACGCCTCTTGCCGCCCGGGGATGTCCTGGCGGCGCGGGCCGAAGTTCTGGCCGCCTGCCGGTCAGCCGGCTGGTGCGACGCGAGCGGCACACCCCTGGCCGAACCGGAGGAGGCCTCGACGGAAACGCTGGTGACGCGGTTGCGCCGGCTGCCCCGCTGGCGCCGGTTGACGGAACACCCGGCCCTGCAGCAGGCCATGACCACCGCCCTCGGCGGCAGGGCGCGACCCGCCGGGGTGGCCGTGGACGTGCGCTGGCCAGGGGAGCCGGAGGGCTCACCGGACGCCCCGCGGGACGGCGGCTGGAGCGCCTGGATTCCCCTGGGCGATTGCGCCGCGGTGCAGGCCGGTCTGGGGGTGATGCCCGGATCGCACCGCGACGGCGTCGCGACGATCGTGACCGCCTGGGCCGATCTGGGCGCGGGTGACGCGCTGGCCCTGGACGGGCGTACGGTCCGTCAGCCACTTGCCCATACGGGCGACCGCCTGCGCCTGGCGGTCCACTGTCGCTACCGCCCGGACGTCCAGGGCTGAGCGGCTCGGACGGGACGGAGCGGGCGGCCGTCGAGCAGGCCTACGGTCGGGCGGGCCCCCGCTCCTGCACCCGCGCCCACATCGCGGCGGCCTCGCTGCGGCGAGCCACCTGCAACTTGCGCAGGATGCTGCTGACGTAATGCTTGACCGTCTTGTCGCTCAGGAAGACCTCGTCGGCGATCTCCCGGTTGGTCTTGCCCTCCGCCATCAGGGCGAGGATCCGCCGCTCCTGCTCGCTGAGCTCGGCGAACGGGTCGACCTCCGCGGCCGGCGGGCGCCGCAGCCGCTCCAAGACCTGGCCGGTGACCGCCGGATCCAGGAGCGAACCGCCGGCGTGCACGGAGCGGATGGCGGCGACGAGTTCGCGGCCGCGGGCTTGTTTGAGGAGGTAGCCGGCCGCACCCGCCATGATCGCGGCAAAGAGGGCCTCGTCGTCCGCGTACGAGGTCAACATGATCACCCGGGTCTCACGCCGGCCATCGCGGATCTCCCGGCAGGCCTCCACCCCGGAGCCGTCCGGCAGGCGGACGTCGAGGACGACGACGTCCGGCTCCAGCCGGGCGGCCTCCCGCACGGCGTCGGCGGCCGTCCCGGCCTCGCCGGCCACCTCGAGATCCTCCGCACTGGCCAGCAACGCCTTGATACCGACCCGGACCACCTCGTGATCGTCCACCAGCAACACGCGGATCCGCCCCGGCGCCGGCTCGCTCATTGGTGTCCCCCCCCGACCGCCGCTGTCGCGTAAGCCCGCTGTGCCGGCACCCCCACACACACGCGTGTACCCCCGCCCACCGGCATCTCCCAAAGGATTTCGCCACCACAGTTTGCCACCCTGCGCCGCATGTTGGCCAGCCCGTGGTGGCCGGGGCCGGCGGGCCGGCCGTCCCAACCATGGCCGTCGTCGACCACGTCCAACTCCAGGCGGTCGGGAGCGAAACGCACGAACACCTCGAGTTCGTTACCGCCGCTGTGGCGGACCGCGTTGGCCAGCGCTTCGCGCGCCACGTGCCACAGTTCCCAGCGCACCGAGGCCGGGACCGGGCGCTGCTCCCCCTCCACTTGCAGGGAACACCGGAAGACCGGCGCCGCCTCCAGGGAGTCGAGCAACTGCCGCAGCAGGGCCACCAGGCTGTCCCCATCGGCCAGGCGGGCCCGCAGGTCGAACACATAGTGGCGGATGTCGGCGGTGACCGCGCCCAGCCGGTCAATCGCCTGGTCGACCACTCGGCGCACCGGCGCATCCTCCGCCAGCCGCTCCATGGCCGCCTCCAACTGCAGCCGCACCCCGTACAGGGACTGCATAACCCCGTCGTGGAGGTCCATGGCGATGCGCTCCCGCTCCGCCACCAGGGACAGCTCCTGCAAACGCCGGTGCAGCCGGGCGTTCTGGATCGCCACCGCCGCCTGGGCCGCAAACCGCTCCAGCGTTTCTTCGTCGGCATCGGAAAACAGGGAATGGTCCTCCTTCTCACACAGGTACAGGTTACCGATCACCGCACCCTGCATCCAGACGGGCACCGCCAGCAGCGTGTGCATCTCGGGATGATGCGGTGGGAAGCCGACGGCCGCCGGGTGGCGCGTCAGGTCCTCCAGGCGCAGCGGACGGCCCTCCCGCGTCACCAGCCCCAGCAACCCATGACCCTCGGGGGGCGGGCCGAGCCGGGCGCGGATCTCCTGGTCCAGACCGGAACTGTAAAACGAGGCGATGCGCTGGTCGGGCGCCAGAACCGCCAGGGCGCCGTAGCGGGCCCCGGTCACCTCGCGGCTGCGGTCGACGATCTTTTGCGCGACCACATCCATATCCAATTCGGTGGCCAGATCGACGCTCGCCGCCGCCAGCGCCTGCAACTGGCGGCGCTGGGAGCGCTCCGCGGCGTAGGCGACGCGCAGCCGCGCCTCGGCCCGCTCCAGCAGCCGCCAGATCGCCGAGGCGAAGACGGCCACCCCGAACACCAGCAGGCCGGCCGTCGCGAGCGTGGACCAAAAGGCCGGCAGTAGCCGGTCCAACCACCAATACTGGACACCGATCACCAGGACCACGAGCCCGAGCGGCAGCACCACGGCCCACACCTTGAGCGGCGCGAGCAACGAGCCGCCCGGCAGTGCGTCTCCGCGACCGGGTCGACCCGCCGGCTCCCCCACCCCTTGCACCCCCCGCCCGCCGCAATGTACCACGCGGGCCGGCGGCCACCAACGGCATACAAAGCGCCAAATGCACGATCGGGGGCGCCCGCCAAAGTTGAATGATTGGAGGGATGGGAGTGGAGCAACTCAACGTCATCGCGATCTGCCTGGACACCTTCCGTGCCGACATCATCGGGCCGGACGCGCCGCTGGCGCACGTGCAGACGCCGAACCTCGACAAGCTGGCCGCCGAGGCCGTGGTGTTCGAACGGGCCTTCGGCGAGGGACAGCCGACGCTGCAGACGCGTCGTTCCTACTTCAGCGGCCGGCGTTCCTTTCCGTGGCGCTACAATTTCGACCGCCGCGGTCTGTGGCACCACAACCCCGGGTGGCACAAGATCCCGCCGGAACAGGACACCCTGGCGGAGCTGCTGCTTTCCCGCGGCTACTACACCGGGCTGATCGCCGACACGTACCACATGTTCAAGCCGACGACGAACTTCAGCCGCGGCTTTGTCAGCTACGACTTCCTGCGCGGCCAGGAGAGCGACAACTGGCAGCCGATCGACCCGCACGAGGCGGTGGCATCCCTGGCGCCGCACGTGCGCGACCCCGAGCAGTGGCGACGCTACGGCACGCTGGTGCAGTATCTGGCCAACCAGCGCGGCCGCCGCGGCGAAGAGGACTACCAGTGTGCCCGCGTCTTCCGCCGCGCCGCCGAGTGGTTGCGGCAGGCACGGAACAACGGCCCGTTCTTCCTCTGGGTGGACAGCTTCGACCCCCACGAGCCGTGGGACCCGCCCCGGAACTACGCCGACCGCTACTACGGCGGCGACGGTTGGCGGGGTCTCGACTTCATCCTCCCTGGCGCGGGCGGGGGCATGACGGCCGAAGAGAAGGAACGCGTGCGCGCCCTCTATTTCGGCGAGGTGTCGTTTGTCGACCGCTGGGTCGGCCACATGCTGCAGGAGATTGAGAAGCTCGGCCTGTTCGAGAACACCGTCGTCCTCCTGCTGAGCGACCACGGCACGGAGGTCATGGACCACGGCCGGTTCGGCAAGGGCGCCGGCCACATGCACCCATACAACACCCGCATCAACTTCATGGTGCGCCATCCCGCCGGTCCGCGCGGCCTGCGCCTGCGTCCGTTCGTGCAGACGCACGACCTGGTCCCCACGCTGCTCTCCCTGCTGGATCTGCCCCCGGCCCCGACGGACGGTCAGGACGCCTGGCGGTTCGTGCGCGATCCGGCCCAGCCCGGCCGCAACCACATCGTCGGCGGCTGGGCCGACTTCAGCGGCGGCGTCACCGGCGGGCGCGCCTCGGTCCGTACCGACGAGTGGAACTACGTCGTCACCTGCCACGCGCAGGATCCGGGGCCGGAGTTGTATCACCTGCCCAGCGACCCGGGGGAAGACCGCAACGTGGTTGCGGAACACCCGGAGATCGCGGCGCGGCTGCGCACGCACGTCGAAGAGTTGATCGGCAACCGACTGCCGGTGCGCTTCCAGGAGAACTCGGACCCGGGGCCCTCCCCCATCGGCGAATACCTGGGGGCGACGCGTCAGAGGGTTGGCACGCTCTGAAGGCCGGAGTCCGGCCGCAGGGGACGGCCGCCGCGCGGGTGGCCGTCCCCCGACATCCAGATCGGCAAGGGGTTGTGTTTGGGAATGAAAACCTATCGTGTCGCCATCATCGGCTGCGGCCGGCCGGCAGGAAGCGACGATCGCACAGGAGCGGCCCGTGGCTACGCACATTGGAAGGGTTACGCCGCCACCGGGCGGTGCGCGCTGGTCGGGCTGGCGGACATCCGCGAGGAAAACGCCCAGGCGTTCGCGGCGGAAAACGGCGACCCGGCCGCGCCACCCCGCATCTTCACCGACTACCGCGCCATGCTGCGCGAGGTCCGTCCGGACATCGTCTCGGTCTGCACCTGGCCGGCGCTGCACGCGGAGATGGTGATCGCGGCCGCCGAATCCGGCGCGCGCGGCATCCACTGTGAAAAGCCGATGGCCCCGACCTGGGGCGAGGCGCGGCAGATGGCCGAAGCGGCGCGCCGCCATAGCTGCGCCCTGATCTTCTCACACCAACGACGCTTCGAGCCGTCCTTCCGCGCGGCCCGCCGGCTGGTGCGCGAAGGGGCGATCGGCACGCTGCGCAACCTCGAGGCCAGCTGCGCCAACCTCTTCGACTGGGGCACGCACTGGTTCGACATGATGAACTTCTACAACGACGACACCGATGTCCGCTGGGTCATGGGCCAGATCGACCTGCGCGCCGGCCGCCGCATCTTCGGCGCCCTGGTCGAGGACCAGGGCCTGAGCTACTACCGCTACGCCAACGGCGTCACCGGACTGCTCACCACCGGCGCCGACGGGAACCTGGGCGTCCAGAACCGCCTCATCGGTAGCGACGGCATCATCGAACTCGGGGTGGCCACACGCGAAGGCACCCGCGTGCCTCTGCGCATCCGCGGCGCCGGCGACGCCGACTGGCGCGTGCCGGACCTGGCGGCGGACCGGCCGCAGGCGCCCGGCGGGACGATGGGGGCGCTGAGCGCGGACCTGCTGCGCTTCCTGGACGACGAGGGCAGTCCCGAGCCCGAACTCGGGTTGAGCCGCGCCCTGCGCGCCACCGAACTCATCTTCGCCACCTACGAATCGGCACGCCGCCGCGCCCGGGTCGACCTGCCGCTGCAGATCGAGGACTCGCCTCTGGTCCAATTGGCCGAAGCGGGCGCGATCGGCACACCTGCCTGACGGTGGGACGGACACCACGACTGGAGGGGTCACAGCTTGGGAAGGCTTCGCATCGCCTGCCACCTGATCCCCTGGGGACCACGCCGCGACGAGGACACCGAGGCCGCGTTGCGGGAGATCGCCGCGGCCGGTTATGACGGGGTCGAGGGCCTGAGGGCCGCCGAGCCGGAGCGGCTGGTGGAGTTGTGCGCCATGGCGCGCGGCTTCGGGTTGCAACCGGTCAACGTGGGAGCGGGGACCGCGACGACGCGCATCCGCTTCAACGCGATCCTGGGGAACACCGCGAGCGAGGTGCCCGGTGCGAAACGCACGGCGCGGGGCGAGCCCCTGAGCGACGACGACTTGGCGCGGGCCGCCGACCGGCTGCAAGAGCCGCTGGCGGAATGCCGCCGTCTGGGGCTGCGCGGCTTCCACCACGCCCACATGGGCACCTACATCGAGACCGTCGAGGACGCCCAGCGCCTGCTGGCCCGCGTACCGCACCTGTGGCTGCTGTGGGATACGGGACACATCCTGGCCAGCGGCTCCGACCCGCTACGCGTCTTCACCACCGACCTGCAGTACCGAATCGGGCATGTGCACCTCAAGGACTTCCACGCCGACGACCCCAAGGGCTGGGACCACCGCACGGGGCGCTTCAACCACGAGGCGCGCTTCGCCGAGTTGGGCGAGGGCAACGTCGGCTTCGACATCGCGGCCGCCATGGCCGGGCTGGAGGCCGCCGGCTACGAGGGCTGGGTCTCGGTCGAACTGGACCGCCCCTATCCACAACGCTCCCCGGCGGAAGGCGCCGCGCGCAACCGCGCCTACCTCCGCTCCCTGGGGTACTGACCGGGATCGGTCCGGGGGGGCCCCACCGGCCCCCCGGGGCCGCAGGTCCGTCAGGCTCCGAAGGCCGCGCCCACGGCGGTCCCGCCGGACAGCGGCCGCAGCGGTAGCAGGTCCGACAATCGGTCGCCGTTGGCCTGCATGGAGCGGAAGTTCAGATACATCTCGAAGATGCCGCCGAAGTTGTCCACGATACCGGCGTATGCCTGCATCGCCAGCAGCGTACCCAGCGGCAGGTGGCCGGCCAATACGGCCATGCCGCCAAACCACCAGAAGAAGGCCCGCACCGCCAGGGCCTTCCAGGTGAAGGCCGTCAGATAGTACGAGCGCAGCAGCGTGTCCGTCAGGCCGAGGCGCGCGAGGGTCGCGTTATCGGCGGCAAAGCGCGCCACCTCGTCCGGATCGACGCCTCCACCCGCGGCGGCCGCGGCGACGATCCGCTCCAGGGTGTGGTAGGTGTCGCCCACGGCCTCGTAGATCCGCCGCGTCAGCGCGTAGGCCATGCGTCCGCACCAGCGGGTCAGGGGGACGTAGGGCAGCATCAGCGCGAACACGATCCATCCCAGATGCCAGTCGAGCACCATCATCACGCCGATCTTGGGCAGCAGCGGCCACAGCATGAAGGTGCCGTCCGCGATCGTCGCGGTGGACACATACAGGGCGTTCACGTCGTTGAGCAGCCGCGTGGCGGTCTCGGTACCGCGCCCCGCCGCCCCCTGACGCCAGCGCCGGAAGGCCGCCAGGCGCAGATCGCGCAGGGCCCGGTTCGACATGATCTCGTGGCAGGCCGTCGTCAGATTCGCCAACTGATGCACCACGGGGACGGCCAGCATGCCCAGGACACCGATGAGCAGCAACCGCGAAGAGTGCTGCGGCAGGGCCTTGTCGACGACCATGCGCAGGAACAGCGGCCCCGCCGTGGCGACGATGGCCCCGGTGATCGTCACGCTGATGATCTGCCAGGCCCAATACGGCCAGTACGGGAAGAAGAAACGCAGCACCACCCGGAAGAAGGGCCGGCCGCCCTCGCCGGCCGCCGCCTTCCCGCTCCAATCCAGGCGGGCTGAAACCTCGCGGTGCGAGGGCCGGTCGCGCCGCAGCCACCACAGCCAGGGTGGCCGGGGCGCCGCCGCCCCCTGCCCCATCGCCAGGGCGTGGCCGAGGCGGTCGAAGAGGGCGCCGATGCTGCGCAGCGAGATGAAGGTCGTCGCCAGTGTCTTGACCGGCAGGTCCAGACGCGTGACGTAGGCTACGAGCGCCAACACGGTACCGATCTGCAGCGTGTTACCCATCACCTGATGGCCGCCGAACCACCAGATCAATGCCACGCCGATCCCCGGGATCAGACCCCAGACGTTGCCGTAGTCGCGTGAGAGGGTGCGCACGGCGGTGCCGATGTCCGCCAGGCGGCGGTTGACCAGCGCGAAGCGCCGGTCTTCGCCTTCGTCACCTGGCCCCAGGCCGTTGGCGCTACGCTGCAGCAAGGAGTTCATCTCGCCGATCACTTCGTACTGCCGGCGCGTCAGCCAGTACATCCAGCGGGCCGCGATCCGCGTCAGCAGTTGGAACGGCAGCGCCAGGGCGATCAGCATCACGCCGTATCCGGGTGCCAGAATCAGCAGCGCCACCACGGTGGCGACCAGATGGCTCGTCGCCTGTACCACGGAGACCGCCGTGTTGAACAGGCCGATGACACCGCTGAACACCGAGGACTGGCCGCCCACGATGCCGACGTCGTTGATGGCCCGCGTCACAATGGTATCCGCCCCAACCTCGCCGACCGTCTGCGGTTTGGCGCGGCGCACGGCGTCGACCACGTTGCGGCGCATGCGCGCCACGATGTCGTTGCTTGCCAGGGCCCCGACCGTCGTGGCCCCGGCCGCGACCAGGCTCTGCGCCAGTTCGACGATCACCAGATTGGCCACACCGCCGGTGAGCGCCCCCGGGTGATGGCCCTTGATGCCGACATCGACGATGCTGCGCACGATCAGGGCAGGGATCACGCCGAGGGCGCTCGACGCCAGGATGAGCAGGACCAGCAGCAGGATCAGCGGCCACTGCATCCAGAGGTAAGGGGCCATGCGGCGCCACGAGTCGGCGCGCCTGCCGGGCACGTCCGGCTCCGGGGCCGCCTCCCCGAAGTCCCTCCAGAACGGGAACTCGCGCACCGCACGCACGATATCGCGCCACACACCCAGCTTGGCCACCCCCTATGGCGGTCCGCGCAACGCACGCCTGGGCGGGTGGGGGCGGACGCTGCGTCGGCGGCGACGCCCCCGTGCGGCACGACGATCTGGACAGCACCCGGTGGGATGTGGTCGCGTCGGCTCCGCCCATGGCCGTCGCCCCCTTGGGCCGGCACACCCGTACGGGGCGCGTGCCGGGGGATGTGACGCAGGCTGCCGGAAACCTGCAGCGGTCGGTTGGTTTCTGTCTGGAAGTGATAACAATTCGGGGCAAGAGGACCGGATCGCCCCAACGACCGCCGCCCCTCCGAGCTTCTCGCAGGGGGCCCCGCGCACCTTTTCGCACCGGCGACGGCGCGCACCGTTAGCGGGAGGATCGTGGGCGCCGCCGCGGAATGCGAACTGGCAGAAGGGCGTACCCGGCAGGATCACGCGGCCCGCCGTCATGGCACCAGCGCGCTCGACGGCCGCGGCGTCTTGTTATGGGCGCTATGACACCCGGCGGCCTGCCGCCGGACGGAGGTGGATGTGACCTTGGCACGGGCGCGGGATCAACGCCCGAATCTGCTCCTGATCATGGCAGACCAGCACCGCTACGACTGGCTCGGCGTCGCGGGTGCCAACTGGGTTCGGACCCCGCACCTGGACGCGCTGGCCGGTCGAGGCGTCCGCTTCACGCAGACGACCTGCAACGCCCCTCTGTGCGCCCCCTCGCGCATCAGCCTGGCCAGCGGCCTGCAACCGCACCGGGTGGGCGCCATGGGCAACAACGCCTTCTACCCCCGCCACGTACCCACGTACTACCAGGAGTTACGCGACGCGGGCTACCGGGTCGGGCTGGTCGGCAAACTGGACCTGCACAAGCCGGACACCTTCAACGGCCGGCGCGGCAACCTGCCGCTCCTGTACAGCTACGGCTTTACCGACCCGGTCGAGTGCGAGGGCAAGATGCACGCCGGCAGCGGCTGGCCCGAGCCGCACGGCCCCTACAACCACTACCTGCAGGAACGTGGCCGCCTGCAGGCCTTCTGCGAAGACTACCGCAAGCGAGGCCGCGCCAAGGCCTGGTACGCGGAGGATTCGGTCCTGCCCACGGAGGACTGGGAGGACTGCTACATCGCCCGCCGCGCCGCGGAGTTCATCGCCGGCCAGGACGGGGACTCGCCCTGGCACCTCTTTGTGAGCTTCGTCGGCCCGCATGACCCGTGGGACCCGCCCGCGGAGTACGCGGAGCACTTCCGCAGGCGCCCGATGCCGCAGCCGGTGGCGGACGCGATGGACGGAAAGCCGCAATGGATCGAGCGCAAGGCCCGCAGCCAGGCGGGCGCCTCCCCGGAGGAGGTCGCGACCGTGCGGCGCCAATACACCGCGGCCCTCGAACTGATCGACGCCCAGGTCGGGCTGCTGCTGGACACGCTCGCCAAGACGGGTGCCGCCGACAACACCTACGTCTTCTACACGTCGGACCACGGCGAGATGCTCGGCGACCACGGTCTCTACCAGAAGTCCGTCTTCTACGAACCGGCGGTGCGCGTACCGCTCCTGGCCGTCGGTCCCGGCATCCCCCAGGCGGAAAGCGGCGCCCTGGTCGAGATGAGCGATCTCCACCCGACTCTGCTCGAGTTGGCCGGCGTGTCGCCGCGCATACCGCTGGACGCCCGCTCGCTTTGGCCGGTGCTGCGCGACCCGGCGGCCAGCCACCGCATCAACACCCTCAGCCAACTGACGTCGGCGCGCTGCCTGCGCACGGACCATTACAAGCTGATCGACAACATCAACGACCGTCCGGAACTCTACGACCTGCAGGAGGACCCGACCGAAGGCCGCAACCTCGCCGAGCAACGGCCGGACGTACTGGCCGAGATGCGCCGCGCGCTGGGGCGCCGCCTGCTCTGATCCGCGGCCCCGCAAACACCGGGAGCCGCCGGACGATCCCGGCGGCTCCCGGTCCCGGCCCGCACCGTGCGCGCAGCAGCAAGGCTCGGCCCTTCTTGGCCGGGGCTCGCCCCGGTGGCCATCGTGGCCCAGTTGGCGGCCCCGGTCCCAGCGGCCGGCGGCACCCCATCGATACCGAGTTGCACCTTGTCCTTCGGTGTGGAGGACACGTAGTCGAAGACGGCGCGGATGTAGCCCTTGTCCTTGAAGTCGGCGTCGTGGGCGTACACATCAAACCCAGGCAAGTGCTCCAACCTCCCCGCGGCGCCGCCCCCCAGGCCAGGGGAGGGCACGGGGCGGGCGCGGATGGCGTGGCGCACGGCATCCGGTTGACCTCCTCGCCACGGCTGAAGCTTGGCTGAAGCCAGGGGCTTGCGCCGCGCCTCCCTGGTCAGCGCACCGCCCTCCTGACGAGCGCGGCGATGCTTTCCTCCACAGCGGGGGTCAACTCCCCGAGCGCGAACGAGGTCGGCCACATGGCGCCGTCGTCGAGCTTCGCCCTGTCGCTGAAACCGAGCGTCGCGTACCGCGTCTTGAACTTCCCCGAGTTCTGAAAGAAGCAGACGATGTGACCGTCCTTGGCATACGCGGGCATCCCATACCAGGTCCTCGGCGAGAGGTCCGGGGCGCTGGCACGGATGAGGGAGTGGAGCCGCTGCGCCATGGTGCGGTCCGGCTCGGGCATCGCGGCGATCTTCGCGAGCACGTCGGCTTCTTCGTCCACTGCGGCCTTGCGCGGCCCCCTGCGGGCGGGTGTCTCCAACTCCTGGGCGCGCTCCGCCATGGCGGCGCGCTCGGCCGCTGTGAATCCCTTCGGCCTCCCGCCGGTCGTAGTCTTGGTGGGCCGCCGTCCACCCTTCGGATCCGGCGTTCCCTCGGCCAGCGCCACACACCCCCACCCACAAGGTGTCCTGTTCAGGCCCCGGTTTCGAGGCTGCGGCCCGCCGGAGCGGAGGCCGGCGGCCGGCGACCATGCCCGCCGCCGCCTCCCGCCCGGTCCTATCCCCGCCAGGGCTCGTCCGCCGACGGACCGAACAGGGCCGGGACCGGGACGTCGCACAAGCGCAGATAGACGCCAAGTTGCGCCCGGTGATGGACCAGGTGGTTGCACACGAAGTTGCGGATGGCCAAATACCGCGGCAAACCCGACACGATCCGCTGCTCGCCGGCCGTGAAGCTCCAAGGTGCGAAGAGATCTTCGTCCCGCGCCGCCCCCAGGGCTTCCCGGGCCTGCGCGAACGCCCGCTCGGACGCTGGCACCAGCTCGGCCGCGGTATCCGGCGGCTGCGGCCGGACGTATCCGGCGGGGGGGGTCATCATATCGAAGCGCTGTGTCGTCAGGATGGTCCGGACGAACGACGGCAGCGTCGCCACGTGTCCGGCGAGCTGGCCCATCGACGCGGACTTCTCGTGCGGCCGCCAGTCCCAGCGGTCGGCCGGGACCCGCTCCAGCGACCGGCGGGTGCGGTCCGCCTCGGGACCCAATTCCTGCAACAACACCGCGCGGATCGATGTCGGCTCCGCCATCTGGATCGCCTCCGTTCACGTCGCGTCCCAGTGGACCTGTCCCCTGCGCACGGGGAGCGGAGCGCGCCCGCTAGCTTCCACCGCTACCATCCGCTATAATCCTGACACCGGATGTCATGATTGTCGGGAGGCACTGGGTCGTGCGCGAGAGCCGCCTGCTGTCCCTGCTCCTCCTGCTTGAGCAGCGGCGCGCCGCCACCGCCACGGAGTTGGCCGCGCACTTCGAGGTGTCCCTGCGCACCATCTACCGCGATATGGACGCACTCTCCGCCGCGGGCGTACCGGTGTACGCCGACCGCGGACCAACCGGCGGCTACCGCCTGCTGCCTGGCTACCGGGCCCGGATCGACGGCCTGATCCAGAACGGCCTGACGCCCGGCGAGGCCGCCGCGCTCTACCTCTGGGGATTTCCCAGCGCGGCCGCAAACCTCGGCCTCGGCGACCGGCTGGCGGACGCCGAGCGCAAGGTGCTGGCCGCCCTGCCGCCCGGCGCACGCCCCCAGGCCCGCGTCGTGCGCGAGCGCTTCCACCTCGACGCCCCGGGCTGGTTCGGCGAGGACGACCAGCCGGCTCACCTCACGGCGGTGGCCGACGCGGTCTTCGGCCAGCACGCCGTCTCCGTGCGCTACAGGCGCTGGCGGGGTGAAGTGACGCGCACCATCGAACCCCTCGGCCTCGTGCTCAAAGGTGGCGTCTGGTACCTGGTCGCCGCCGCCGACGGCCAGTGCCGCATCTACCGCGTCTCCCGCATCCTGTCGCTGGAACTGCTTGCGCAACGCTTCGAGCGGCCGGCAGACTTCGACCTCGCCGCCTACTGGCGATCCTGGTCGGCCGACTTCCTGACGCGCATGTACCAGGCCGAGGCCGTGATCCGGTTGTCGCCGCGGGGACGGGCCCTGCTGGAGCACCTCTTCGACCGCACCACCCGGCAAGCGGCCGAGTCGACGGCCGGCCCGCCCGACGCGGACGGATGGACACGGGTCGTCCTGCCGATCGAGTCCGTGGAACACGCGGCCTCGAACCTGCTGCGGCTGGGCACCGAGGCCGAGGTGGTGGCCCCGGAGGCCCTGCGTCAACGGATCGCCGAGATCGCCGGCAACCTCGCCGCGCGTTACGCCGCAAGCCGCCTGGCACCGGAGGGCCGGGATTCAGGCGGCACTTGCCGCGGCGCGCCGTAGGGCCGGTTGGGACATCCGGGCCGCCGCGCTCCAGCCCGGGCCTGGAAGCGGCGGTGGTACACCGGACCGCCGCCGCCACTCCGCGCCTGCCGGGACGGTCAGCCGGCCAAGGCCGCCACCCGGCGCAACTCCTCGACCGAAAGCGGCGGCACCTCCATGGCGGCGACGTTCTCGCGGACCTGCTCGGCCGTCTTCGCCCCCGGAATGACCACGGACACCGCCGGGTCCGCCGCGGCGAAGCGGAGGGCCGCCTGCGCCAGCGTGCGGCCGTTCGCCAGGAAACGCAGGGCCTCCACGCGCTCCAACCGGGCTTGCAACTGCTCGCGGGACCAGTTGGCGCGGTGGTCTCCGGCCGGGAAGGTGGCCTCGGGGGTGAACTTGCCGGTCAGCAGCCCGGAGGCCAGCGGTACACGGGCGATGATGCCCACCCCGCGGTCCCGCGCCTGAGGAAACAGTTCTTGCGCCGGTTCCTGAGCCAACAGGTTGTACACCACCTGCAGTGAGGCGGGCCGGCCGGTCTCCATCGCCGCGATCCCCTCGCGGGCCGGACCGATCGACACCCCCCAGAAGCGGATCTTGCCAGCAGCCTTCAGGCCCTCAAGCGCCGCGAAGGTGTCGCCCTGGCGGATGACCTCCTCGGACGGGTTGTGCAACTGGTAGATGTCGATGTACTCCGTGCCCAGCCGGCTCAGGCTCTGGTCCACGGCGAAGCGCACGTAGTCGGGGGCGAAGTTCTTGCGGCGCGGTTCCTGGTAGAAATCGTTGCCCACCTTCGTCGCTAGGACGATGCGGTCCCGGCGGCCGCGCAGGACCTTGGCGACGAGTTCCTCGCTGTGGCGCGGCCCGTAGGCGTCGGCGGTGTCGATGAACGTCACCCCGAGGTCAATCGCCTCCTCCATCGCCCGTAGCGAGGTGGCGTCGTCCACGGGTCCCCAGCCGCTGCCGCCGATCGCCCAGGCCCCGAAACCGATGACCGAAGTGCGGATGCCGGTCTTACCGATCTCCCGATACTCCACCGAGCCGCCACCCCTTTCCACCCGAATCCTCGATACCCTCAGCCGCCGATCTCTGCCAGCAACCGGTGCAGGTAGCCGCGGCTCTCAGCGATGATGCCCATCTGGCGCACCGGTTCCCAGCCCTGGGCGCCGATGATCTCCAGGTCGACGAAGCCGCTGTAGCCGCCACTTTGCAGCGCGCCCAGCACCGCCGGCAGATTCACGCGGCCGCGGCCCGGGATCTGGCCGGTCGGCGGGCCGATCGAGCGGTCCGCCGAGTCGTAGTCACGAATGTGCACATGCCCGATGCGCCCCGCCAGGCGGCGGGCGCTGACCGCGGGGTCCTCGCCCTCGCGCTGCAGGTGCGTCGGGTCGAAGTTCACGCACAGGGTGTTGCCGCCGACCTCCTCGAGCAGCCAGAGCAAGTCGTCGCTGCCGTGCACGGCCGCGCCCACGTGGGCCTTGACCGCCCATCGCACCCCGGCCGCCTGGGCCGCCGCCGCCAGTTCGCGCGCCAGCGGGGCGAACGCCGCCCGCGCCTCGGGTGTGGGCGGGCCGCCGGAGCCGCTGGTCACCAGTGGGATCCCCAGCTGGCCGGCGAGTTCAAAATAGCGAACCAAGCGGGTCCTGGCCGCTTCGTCGAAGAGGTTGCCGGCCGCCTCCACAGCCACCGGACGAAGCCCGAGTTCGGCGGCGCCGGACACCGCCGCAGCGGCCGCCGGGGCATCCTGCAGCCCCAGGTGCATCGGTGAAAACTCCACGCCCTCATAGCCCGCCCAGGCGATGGCCGCCAGCGCCTGCCCCACGTCCTGGCCCGCCAGCGCGACGGTGTTGCAACCGAGCCGAAACGCCATAAATCACGCGGCGCGGGGACTGCCGCCTTCAGGCGACAGCGCAAGCGCCGCTCCCCCCCTAGCGGCAGAATTGGGTCGGAACCTTGAAAACCGGGCGTAGAGGGTTCGGGTGGGCAGTCTGCTGCCCGGCAACACGCTCGCAGCACAGCGGAGGGGAGACGCCGCCCAAAGGCACCGGCTTGCCGGACAACCGCTGTGGGCACATGGCTCTCGATCGCTCCTCTCCTTGCCGGGGTGGGTACATCCGACCCCGGCGGGCCGCCGTCCACCGGCCTGACGTCCGCCGATTCGGGTGGACAAGCCGTCGGCTTTAGCCGACGGTCGTCGACCAGGTCCGCCCCTTTCCCGCCTGCGCCGCCCGGCGGTCCGCTCGGGCTTCAACCCCGGTCCACGGCCGCGAGCACATCGGCCACTCGAACCAGCGCCCCTCCCGATTCGTGCGAGCGGATGGCGGCCTCGACCACGGCGTGCGCCTGAAACCCTTCCTCCCCCGACCCCTCGATCTCCTCCGGCCGCGCCCCCGCCGCCACCTGCTCGATGAACCGGCCGAGCCGACGTCCCATGGTCTCACCGAACGAGGCCTGCCCGCCCACCTGCGGGGTGTGGGTGCGCTCGCCACGGCCGTGGGGCCTGAAGGTGAGGTCGCAGGTGGCGTTGGATAACAGGATCTCGCCACGCGTACCGGCCAGCATGGTCTGCTCAATGTCGTGGGTGCCGCCCATATCGTAGGAGCCGAGCAACTGGCCGAGGGCACCGTCGCAAAAACGCAGGTTGATCACGGCGTTCGACCAGATCTGCCGGCCGGGCCCCTTGGCGAACATCGCTTGGACCTCCTGCACCGGCCCGGCGAAGTGGCGCATGACGTCGACGGAGTGCGAGTGCAATGCGCGCAGGTGGAAATAGGGGGCGCTCTCCTTGCGGTTGCCGATCCAAAGATAGGTCCGGACGAACAGCAACTGGCCGAGGTCCCCGGCTTCCTGGTGTCGTTTGGCCTGGGCGGTGGCCGGCGAGAAGCGGTGGTTGAGGTCCACCCCGAGGCAGCGCGAGAGCCGCGCCGCCTCCGCCACCATCACCGCCGCATCCGCCAGCCGGTTGGACAGCGGCTTCTCACACAGGACGTGGGCCCCGGCCCGCAGGGCCAGCAGGGTGGGCGCGCAGTGGTCTCCGCCGTTTTCCTCGCCGGCCGTGGCCACACTGACCACGTCCGGCCGCTGCTCGGCGAGCATGCGTTCCAAATCGCGGAAGGCCGGCGCCTCGAAAGTCTGCGCCGCCGCCGCGAGCCGGTCCTCCAACAGATCGCAGACCCCGACCAGTTCGGCCTGCGGATGTTCCTTGTAGATCCGGCAGTGGTTGCGCCCGATCCCCCCGAGCCCGACCACCGCCACCCGCACCGCCATCCACGCCGCCCCCTCTGTCACAGACTGCACCGCACCGCATCCTCGGAAAGGGACGCCCCCCGGCCGGCAAGGCGGGGAGCTCAGGAGGCCGTGCGCTCGAGGCCGCCCAACAGGTCCTCCGGCAACTCGATCGTCGCCTCGCGGCCTGCGGCAGCCGAACGGTAGATGCCGTCCAGGATCGCCTCCTCCAGCAGCACCTGCCGACCCGGGATGGGCGCCGGGCCACCGTCGCGGACCGCGATCACAAAGGACTGGATCTTCTGGCGGAAAGCATCGAAGTTCTTGGGCGCCGGCGGCACGGCCACCGTCGTCTGGGTGGCGAAGCCGTGCTCGTCGCGGTAGAGGGTCGGCTCGGGGTCCAGACGCAGGCCGGCCTCCGTCCCCAAAAAGAACGTTGGCCCGAGGGTGTCCAGGTGCATCGCCCAGGCGATCTTGAACATCAAACCCGCCCCGCCCTCCAGGCGCACGAACGCGGCACCGAAGTCCTCGACCTCGAAGCGCTCCGGATCCCACTTGCCCATGCGGTTGCCGGTCGTACGGCCGCCCTTGCCGAAGTGATCCGCCGTCATCGCCAGCACGCTAAGCGGCCGCGGATGGCCGAGCAGGAACATCGCCGTGTCGATCGAGTAGCAGCCGATGTCCAGGATGGCGCCGCCGCCGGCCGCCTCCTTGCTGATAAACGTCGGGGGCTCCTTGCCCGGGGTCGCCGGGATGCCGCGCCGCCGGCCGCCGCCCACCTCGGCGTAGTAGACATTGCCCAGGACGCCGTCGGCGACCAACCGCCTCGCCGCCTGCAGGCGCGGCTCATATCGCGTCTGGAAGCCGACGCTGAGGATGGCGCCGCTGCGCTCCGAGGCCCGCACCATCTCCACCGCCTCGACCAGGTCGACCGAAAGCGGCTTTTCGACCAGTACCGGGATCCGGGCCTCCAGCGCGTCGACCGCGGGGCGGTGGTGGCCCCGATGGTAGGTGCAGATGTCGACCGCATCGACCAGGCCGGACGCCAGCAGTTCGCGGTGGTCCGTGAAGGCGCGCGCGCCGTGCCATCCCTGGCGGTCGATGAAGGCCTGCGCCCGGCCGGGGACGATGTCCGCCACGGCTGTCACGGCCGCCTCCGAAATATCCGCATACCGCCGGGCATGCGCCCCCGCGATCCCCCCGGCGCCGATGATCCCCACCCGCACATCCGCCACGTGGGCAATCCCCTTTCTATTCGCCGCTGTCCGCTTAGCCCTCCCGGTTCACCGCTCTGCGTCCGTTGCGCCTGCCTCCCCGCGGGAGCCCCGGAACCGCCGCCCGCCGTCAGGCCGGTTCCAGGTGCTGGGTCTGTCCGGTCTTTGCCGCCAACCGGGCCCCTTCGAGCACCGCCTGCGTGGCCCGGCCCGCCGCCGCCGTGCACAGCGGGTGCAGCGGTACGCCCCCACCCAGAACCGCCATCAGGTGGGCCACAGGATCCGCCTCGGCGGCGGCGAGCGGCGCGGCGGTCTGCTCCTCGCTCTGGTCGCGGCCCAGGCTGAGGCGCACCCCCCCGCCGGTGACCGTCAGCGTCCCCCCCGTCCCATAGAGCACGCTGCCTGGTCCCGGTTCGTCGCCAACTCGGGTCCAGGTCGCCTCAAACACGCCCATGCCCCTTGGCCAGCGGGCGACCACCACCGCGTTGTCCTCGACCTCCACCGGTTTCACCAGGGTGGCGGCCATCGCCGCGACGGCCCGCGGGGGCGCGCCGAAAAACCAATTGGCCAAGTGCGCGCCGTAGGAGCAGAAGTCCAGGAGGGCGCCGCCACCCTCGTCGGCGCGGTAGAACCAGGATGAAACGTCGCGCCCGGGGCCGTTGTGGCCGGCCCGGTGGCGCAACTGCACCAACTCGCCGATGCGGCCCTCGTCGACCAGCCTCCGGGCCAGGCGCCAGCCGGGGGACCACGCGACCGGCCAGTTGCACATCAGCACGACGCCCTTGGGAACGGCCCGCAGCATGCGGTCGGCCTCGTCCAACGTCGCCGCGAAGGGCTTTTCCACCATGACGTGGATGCCCCGCGGCGCCAGCGCCTCGACCACCGGCGCGTGGCCGGCGTTGCTGGCGCAGCAGACAACCACCTCCGGCCTGGCGGTGCCGCACAGCGCATCCAGGTTGGGATACACCTGGTCCGGCCCGAGGCCCAGCGCGCCGCGCAGACGCTCGGCCCGCTCCGGCACCGGATCGGTCAGGCCCACCAACTCCACCTGTGGATGGCCCGTCAAGCGGCGGATGTGTCCCTGAATGTGTCCGTGCGCCCCATCCACCACCGCCACGCGCCAGCGCCGCTCAGCCATCGCCGACTACCCCTTCCTCCGGCGGCAGGCGGTAGCCGAGCCGCCCCTGTTCTTGGGCCAGGCGCTCCCGCAACGCAGCCAGGTCCCCCGCATAGCGCGCGTCGGCGATCACGTTGTGCCGTTCCTCCGGGTCGGCCTGCAGGTCGTAAAGCTCGTCAGACTCCCCGGGACGCAGGTAGTGGATGAGCTTGCGGTCGGCCGTCCGCAAGCAGACCATCGTCGGCAACGCCGGAAACGGCGGGTCTTCGAAGTATTCGACCAGCACGTCGCGGCGCCGCCATGGCCCGCCGCCGTCCAGCAGCGGCCGCAGGCTGAAGCCCTGGTAGTGGTCGGGCACCCCGACACCCGCCAGGTCGACCAGCGTCGCCGGCACGTCCACGCTGCAGACCAGGTCGGACAGGGTCCTGCCCGGCGCCCCGCCGGCCGCCGGGTAGCGCGCCAAGAGCGGCACACGGATGGCCGCCTCATACATCCAACGCTTGTCCGCCAGACCGAACTCGCCATGGAAGTAGCCGTGGTCGCTGGTGTGCACCACCACGGTCTCCCCGGCGGCACCCGTTTGGTCGACCGCCTCCAGGACCCGGCCGAGCGCGTCGTCGACCCCGCGCAGGGTCCGGGCATAGTCCCGCATGAACCGATCCCAGGTCTTACCCGAGACGAAGACCCCGTCCGGGTGCCATCCCGGTTCGTGGCCCATCGGCCGGCGGCGGAGCAGGCTCTCGGTCTTGCCCTCGGTGGACGCCGTCAGCGTCGGCGGCACCGGCAGCGCCGCGTCGGCGTACGCGTCGCGGTGGCGGGGCGGCGGCTCGAACGGGCCATGCGGCGCCTTGTACCAAAGGCACAACGCCCAGGGCCGCCCGTCGGAGGCGCGGACGAACCGCTCCGCGTAGTCCGCCAGCAGGTCCGTGTTGTAGCCGGTATGCGGTGTCTCCACACCGTCGACGTTCAGCACCGGATCGACGTACGCGCCCTGGCCTGGGAAGCTGACCCAGTGGTCGAAACCCGGCTGCGGCCGGCCGCGGTCGCCGTAGTGGATCTTGCCGATGAAGCCGGTACGGTAGCCGGCCTGCCGCAGTAGCTGCGGCCAGGTGGACACCGCGGGCCTGAGCCCGGCCCGGTTGTGGAACACGCCGTGCGCGTGCGGGTAGACGCCGGTGTGGTGCGTGGCGCGGCTCGGTGCGCACAGCGGCACCGCGGTGAAGGCGTTGGCGAAGCGCACCCCCTCGCGCGCCAGCCGGTCCATCGCCGGCGTCTCCAGAAACGGATGCCCGGCGCAGCCCATGGCATCATGGCGCTGGTCGTCGCACATTGAAAACAGGATGTTCGGCCTGCCCGCCATCCCGCCACCCCCCATGGGTCCGCCTAGTCGGCACGCCGGCGGCGCGGCCGTTGCTCCAGCGTCGCCTCGCCGCGCGCCTTGAAGTCCGCAGCCTCATACTCCGCGAAACTCCGCCCGCCGGTCTCGGCCCACCACCGCTCGACGCGCGCGGACAGATCGGCGCGCACCTCAGCGACCTGCGGCCGGCTGTCCGCGGCGAGGTTGACCAACTCGTGCGGGTCGCTGGCCAGGTCATACATCTCCTCGGTGTCGTCCGGGCCGTAGTAGCGCACATACTTCCACTCCCGTACCCCGTCCGGGCCGCGGCGGCGGGTGCGGATACCGCGTAGTGGGTGCAGCCCCCAGTAGGCGCCGTAGTGTTCGAAGAAAACCGCCTCCTCCTGCGGCGGCGGCGCCGCGGCCGGTTCGTCCAGGAGCGGCAGCAGCGAGCCGCCGCGGAAGGCCGCCGGCACCCGCAGCCCGGCCGCAGCCACCAGGGTGCCGGGCAGGGCCGTGTTCACCGCCAGCCGGTCGACGACGCGGCCGGCGTGCCGGCCGCCGGGCAGCCGCAGCAGGCAGGGGACCCGATACAACTCCTCGTAGGGCAGCGTCCCCTTCAGCCGGGTGCGGTGGGCACCCATCATGTCCCCATGGTCGGAGGTGAAAAGGACGACGGTGTCCTCCCACATGCCCCTGGCCTCGAAGGCGGCGCGCAACTCCCCGAACAACTGGTCGACGTGCGAGATCATGGTGTAGTAGCGGCGGAGCTCGTCGCGCAACGCCGCCTCGGTGCCGGTGCCGTGGTGCCCGTCCACCGCGTGCCGCCGCTGGAAGGCGGGCTTGCCCTCCAGGTCGTCTTGGTAGTAGCTCTCGGGAAGTTGCATCCGCTCCATCGGGTAGTGCCCGGCGAAGTCGTCCACCAACTCGAAGGCGGGATGGGGTGAGTGCAGCGAGACGGTGAGAAACAGTGGGGCCGCCGCGTCGTGGCCCGCGAGAAAGGCCAGGGCCTGGTCGGTGTAGGCGCGGTCCTTGGCGGGGTTGCCGCCCGGGACGTGCTCGTCGCCCGAGTGGTCGTAGCCGAGCTTTTCGAGACCGATGCCGAAGTGGGTCTTGCCGAAGTAGGCGGTGGTATACCCGGCGTCGCGCAGTTCCTGACCGACGGTACGCTCATCGCTGAGATGGGCGGTGTGCCCGTGGAAGCCGTAGATGATCATCACACCGGCCTCATGCGGATACAGGCCGGTCTGCAGCGACACCCGCGACGGTACGCACTGCGGGTTCGAACAATAGAGATGGGAAAAGCGCACTCCCTCCCCGGCGAGCCGGTCGAGGGCGGGCGTATGGGCCACGGGATCGGCGACGCCCAGACGCTGGTTTTGCATCTGATCACAGATCACAAACAGTACGTGCGGCTGCCGGGCCACCGCGATTCCCCCCGTCGACGCGGTCCGGATCCACCGGCCGCGGTGTTCGAATCCCTGGCGGCCGGGTCGCCCCGCCCCGCCACAAGCGGTGGGTCAGCCCCGCTGACCCTGGCCATAGCGCGCCTGCGCCCAGGCCCGCAGGGGTGCCACCGTCGCATGCCCAGCGCCCTGCGGAGGCGTCCAGGGCAGGGACGTGCCCAGCACCGCCTCCAGCCGGGAGCGGGCCCGCGCGACCGGTTCTGCGGCCTGGGCGGCGACGTCGGTCTTCTCCTGCGGGTCGCGGGCCAGGTCGTAAGCCTGCGGCGCCCCGCCCGCTTCCCCGAGGTCGAAGCAGATGTTCCAGTCGTCGTCGCGCACGGAGGCGCGCCCGCCCCAGCCGGTCACCGTATGGTCGCGCAAACTGGTCCGCGTGCCGTCCACCAGTTGCCAGGCGTTCTGGCCGTCCAGCGGTTCGTGGGCCACCCCCAGCACGTCCAACAGGGTCGGCGCCAGATCGTGGCCCTGCACGAAGGCGTCGATCGCGCGGCCGGCCCCCTCGCCGCGCGGGTGCATCAGGATCAGGTTGAGTTGGGTGTTGTATGGATGCAGGTGTGCCGCGCTCTTGCCGAAGCGGCCGTCGTCCCAGAGTTCGGTGCCGTGGTCCGAGACGATGGCCACCATGGTCTCCTCGCGCAGGCCGAGGTGGTCGAGTCGTCCGAGCAGAAAGCCCAGCCAGCGGTCGACCAGGGTGACCTCGCCGTGGTAGAGGGCGCGGGTCCGCTCCTTCTCGGCCTCGCTGATCCCCGCGAAGTTCTGCGGGAAGATGTAGTCGCCCCCACCCGCCGGCGGGGCGTAGGCGTCGGCATAGCCGGGGGGCGGGTCCCAGGGCTCGTGGGGGTCGAAGCTATCCACCCAGAGGAAAAAGGGGCGGTTGTCCCGGTTGTCCTCCAACCAGCGGGCCGCCGTGCGGAAGACCCGCGGCGCCTGCCAGTCTTCCTCGCTGCGCCGGTCGCGCTGGTTGAGCAGGTACTGCGTCATGCCGGCGTGGCGCTGGCGGTCCACCGGTCCGTGCGGCAGGTGGCGCGCCAGCGCATCCACCGGGAGATGCCCGGAACGCCACGGGTCGGACTCCTGGCCACGGACGAAGTCCCAACTCAGAAACCCCCGGGTGAAGTTCATCGTCGGCTTGAACATGTGGTAGGTGTCGGCGACGAGCCCCGTCGCGTATCCCGCTTCGACAAACCGCTCCGCCAGCGTCGGTTGTTCGGGCGGCACCTTGTGCCACCCGGTCGAGCCGGACCCTCCCAGCCCGCGCGTGTCGAACTGGAAGCGCCACGGAAAGGAACGGCGCCCGGTGAAGAACGTCCGCCGGGTCTGAATGGTCGGCTGGGCTTCACCGAACGCACGGGTGAAGCGCACACCCCGCCGGGCACAGGCCTCCAGCGCCGGCGTCGCGACGGCCGGATCGTCGATCAGATCGGCCCGCAACGTATCGATGCAAACGACCAGCAGGTTCAAGCCCCGCTCCCCCCTCCGGCGACGGCACCCGCCGCCGCGTACGCATCGCGCGCCACACCCCGCTCGCGCAGGAAGGCGCTGAACCATCCATCGAGTTCGGCCACCACGTCCGAATGCCCGCCCGCCAGATCGCGCGACTGCAGTGGGTCGGCACGCAGGTCGAAGAGCTGTGCCGCCCGGCCGCCGGGTTGGTAGACCAGACTCCAGCGGTCGGTGGTCAACGTGGGTTGGCCACGGTGCGGACAGGAGACCGCCACCTCGCGGCGCCAGGACTCCCCGCGCAGCAACGCCAGCAGCGACTGCCCTTCCAGCCCGTCCGGAGGCGCGGCGCCGGCCGCCTCCAGCAGCGTCGGCAGCAGGTCCGCCGGTTGCACCAGCGACTCCAGGCGCAGCCCCCGGCCGAGCCCCTGGGGGTGGCGGAGCATGCAGACCTGGTGGGCCACCCCCTCGTACAGGGGGGTGGGCTTGCCGACCTGACCCTGGTCGCCCGGGTAGTCGATGTAGTGGCCGTGGTCGGAGAGGATCGCCACGAGGGTCTGCTCGCGCAGGCCGAAGCGGTCCAGGCCGTCGAGCAGCCGGCCCACCCAGTGGTCGACCATCGTCACCTCACCCGCATACAGCGCGCGCATGTGGCGGATCTCCGTCTCAGAATACGGCGCGGCGCTGCCATAGACCGGCGAGATGAAGACCTCCCCATCGTAGCCGGGGTCGTAGCGGTCGACGTAGTGCGCGGGCGGGTCCCACGGCTCGTGCGGGTCAAAGATGTCCAGCCACAGCAGGAAGGGCGGGCCGCTGCGATTGTGTTCCAACCAGTCCACCGCGGTCGCCAAGACGCGCGGGGCGAACCAGTCGGCCTCGCTGCGGCGGCGGGAGACGTTCTTGAGGTAGACGTTCTTCAACCGATCGGAATTGCGCAGACGGGCGGCCTCGGCGGGCAGTTTCGTCCGCGCCGAGGCGTCGACCAGGTGGCGGTCGCCCTCCTGCCCGCGAATCCACTCCCACCCGTCGAAACCGCGGTCGAACTGATGGCCGTCGCGGAAAAGATGGTAGGTGTCCGCGATCAACTGGGTGACGTAGCCCCGCGATTTGATCAGGGTCGCCAGCACCGGCACGTCGCGCGGCAGCGGACTCCAGGGCCGGTGCGGAAAGGTGTAGCGGCCCGTCATCAGGTCGGTGCGGCAGGGGATCGTCGGGAACGATCCGATGTAGGAGCGGTCGAAGCAGGCCGCCTCCGCGGCGAAGCGGTCCAACTGCGGGGTGTGTGCGCCGTTGCGCCCCCAGGCGTGGACATGGTCGTATCGCAGGGAATCAATCACGATGCACACGATGTTCGGTCGCGCCGCATCGGCTCCGCCGCCCACGGACCCACCCCCATGCGTCCCGGTCGGCTGCCCGCGCGACCAGGGCCTACTTCAATCCCTTCCGCCGTGGCGCGCGTTCCCCTCCGGCCCCGCGGCGCCTCCCTGACACCCTGCCAAGTCGCCGCCACGTCTCACCGCTGTCCGCCTACCCCGCGCCTCACCTGGACCACGACGAAACCTCACGCGGGACTCAGCTACGCATCACGCCATGCTCAAATCGCGTAGCCAGACTGGGTCCCGCGGCGCCCGGGCAACGGCTTCGCCGCCGCGAGAAAGGATGGGGGGGATGTTCGATGCGACTGCGTTCCATCGCTGTGGCCGGTACGGCGCTGCTGCTGACCAGCGGCATCACCGCCGCCGTCGCCAGCGTCGGGGGCGGCGCCTTCGCCGCGAGGCCCCCGGTCCGGGCCACCGCCCAGACGACGCGGCAGGTCCCGTCAGGCGCCAACGCCACGGGTGGCAGCGCCGTGAAGCAGGGCCCCAATGTGCAGCAGGGGCCGGACGTCCGCAGCGGCGCACCCGACGGCACCGAGGGCCATCCCAAGGGCCGCTGACGGGCGGCCCGGGCGGTGGCGAGCAAACCCGCCACCGCTCCGCTTGCCGCCGGTACCCGTACCGGATCAGAGCGGCGCGTCGTCCAACCACAGATAGCGCGCGACCAGGGCCCGGCCGCGCCCGTCCAGGGCGGACGGCCGCAGCAGACAGCGGCGCTCGTCGCGGTCGGTGAGCAATAGACACCCGTCGCCCAGGGGGCGCACATGGTCGGCGACGTTGGGTAGGTGCAGCCGTAGCGGACCGCGATCCGTCCCGACGTCCCAGACCTGGGCCGGATTCCACGCGTCTTCCCGGTACTCTTCGCGGACGGCGACGACCTCGTCCACCCGCGGCACCACATAGCGCAGTTCCAGTTCCTCCTGGCACACGGTCCGGGAATCGACCGCCAGCCCGTCGGGCTCCTCCACCATGCCGATCAACCGGCCCTCGCCGGAGAAGAAGACGACCCACTGCTCCGGAGCGCTCAGCGGGAAGGCACGGTAGCAGTTCACCCACAGGTAGGAGCGATCGCCGAGGCTGAGGCGCACCGCTCCCCCCGGCCCCCGGTGCAGTGAGACCTCCGCGGGATCGAGGATCGGCGGTCCCAGATCCATGGCGGCCCCGGATGCGACGGCGGCCTCAGGGCCCATGCCCACCACGCGTCTCCCCCTTCCTCCACACGGCGGTTCAGGCCCCGATCCCGGCCTCGCCCTGCAGGCGCGCGTTTTCCCGTTGCGCGTCCACCAGTTGCGCGTACTTGCCCTTCTGCTCCATCAGGCTTGCGTGCGTGCCCGACTCGACTACCCGGCCACCGTCGAGCACCACCAGCCGGTCCGCGTTGCGCAGCGTGGACAGCCGGTGGGCGATGGCGAACGTGGTCCGGCCGCGGATCAACCGGCCGATCGCCTCCTGGATCTTGCGCTCCGTCTCCGTGTCGACCGAGGCGGTCGCCTCGTCCAGGATGAGGATGCGGGGGTCGTGCAGAACGGCCCGCGCGATCGCCAGCCGCTGCCGTTCCCCGCCAGACAGCCGCTGCCCGCCTTCGCCGATCAGGGTGTCGTAGCCGTCTGGCAGCTTGACGATGAACTCGTGCGCGTTGGCGATCCAGGCCGCCCGGATGATGTCGCGGCGCGCCGCCCCCGGGTTGGCGTAGGCGATGTTGTCGGCAACGGTGCCGTCGAACAGGAACGTGTCCTGGAGCACCACGCCGATCTGTCGGCGCAGGTCCTCCAGGCGCAGTTGGCGCAGGTCCACCCCGTCCACGGAGATGGCCCCGGAATCGGGGTCATAGAGCCGGCAGATCAGATTGATCAGCGTGGACTTGCCGGCGCCCGAAGCGCCGACCAGCCCGATCATCTCGCCCGCCGCCGCCTCAAGCGTGATCCCCTTGAGCACCGGCAGGTGCGGCACGTAGCCGAAGTGCACATCCCGCAGGCAGACCCGCCCCGCGATGCGCCCAATGCGCTCGGGCTCCTTGGGTTCCACCACGTCCGGCTGCGCGTCCAGAACCTCGAAGATCCGCTCGGCCGAGGTGAGCGAGGAGAGCATCCAGTTGACCAATTGCGAAAACCAATCGAGCGGCCCGAGCAGCATGCCCATGTAGCCGGTGATCGCGACGATGGCGCCGAACTTGATCGCGTGGTGGAAGATGAGGATACCGCCCGCGTACCAGACCAGCAGCCCCCCCACACCCGAGACGAAGCTGAACAGCGGGAAGGCGGTCGACCAGATGTTCCCCGTGGCGACCGACTGCCGTACGACCGAACCGGACACCCTGCGGAAGCGCTCGACCTCCCGCGACTCCCGTCCGAACGCCTTGACGACGCGCACGCCCGACAGGCTGTCGTTGACCACGACGTTGAGCTTGCCAAGGAGCTGCCACAGCCGCCGGTCGGCACGAATCACGCGCGGCCAGACGAAATAGGAAAGCCCGAGCAGCGCGGGGGCGGGCAGGAGCACCACCAGAGTCAACTGCCAGCTGATGCTGAGCATCATGGCCAGGGCGAAAACCAGTTGCAACACCTGCCCGGTGACATACAGCGCACCGTCGGTGATGAAGCCCTGCAGGCGCTGGGTGTCGTCGTTGATGCGCTGCATCAGTTGGCCGACCTGGGCCTTGTCGAAGTAGGCCAGGGAAAGGCGCTGCAGGCCGAGCCAGAGCCGGTCGCGCAGATCTCCCATCAGGTGCGAGCCGATCCAGTTGGCGCTGCGGCCCTCCCACACGCTGATCACGCTGCCCAGGAGGCGGATGCCGACGAGCGCCCCCACCAACAACAGCAGCGCCGCGGCCGGCCGGCCCCCAGCGCCCAGCGGCCACAGGCCATACACCAGTCCGTCGGTAATCCACTGCATGATCTTGGGCGGCAGCACATTCAGCAACGTGCTGAGGATCACCAGCCCACCGGCCAGCACCATGCGCCCGCGGTACGGCTGCGCGAAGGCCAGCAGGCGACGCAGCACGGCACTGCGCGGCAGGCAGACCGGGCAGACGCGCGTGTTGGCCGGCAGGCGCCGCCCGCAGCGCGGGCAGTGCCGCGGCAGGTCGCGGGGGTCCAGCGCGATCGGATCGCCTTTCGCGAGGGACTCCAGGGCGCGCGCCGCCAGGCCGAAGTCGCTGGCGAGCATGGAGCTGAAGCGCACCAGCACGGCCGGGCCCCGGCGGGTCGCCGCCACCAGCACCCCGGCGGCCACCAGTGGCTCGATCGACGCACCCTCGATGTCGGCCAGCGAAAGCCGCAGCCACTCCTGTGCGGCCCCGTCGCCCAGTTCGTCCGGGGGCGGCGTCAGCAACAGGCGGCCGCCTTGCAGTTCTGTCTCCGCGTCGGTGCGCGGCGGACCCTGCGCCGGCCAGGCGCCCGGGGCGCCGAGCACACGGACCACGCCGTCCCGCACCACGAGCCAGCGTCGGCCGCCGTGGCCCCGCTCCGTCAGATCGGAGGCCACACAGACCTGAAGTCCGTCGCCGGGCGTGGCCGGCTTCCGTTCGTCCACCGCCCCACCAGTCATGCACACACCGTTCCTCTGGGCGGCCGCCCGCCGCACCGGCGGCGCGGAAGCAGGCCGCAAGACATGACCGCCCAGCCGCGAGGGCCCTTGGCCGGCGCGTGACCGGTACGAACCGGGGATTGGAAGCACCGGTCAGCGGTCCTTTGCCAGACAACTGGAAAATCCTTCAGACGTTGGACCGATGTCCAGCGGTATCTGAACAGAGGAACAGCCGAAAGTGGGACGAGGTTCGGGATGGCGGGAGGGGGGGTGGCGGGAGCGCCGCCGTGCCTCGGCACCCCAGAGAGCTATCCCCGCCGGAGCGGGCCCATCCGCAGTGCGCCAACGATCCACAGGGCGCCGACGGGGACGAAGATCAACCCATAATCCAACATGAAGCCCAGAGCTGAAGCGACCCATGCGACGCCGACGGGGAAGATGATCCACCGCAGCACGCGGTGGCGCTCACTGAAGTGCGCGAGAACGGACTGGAGCACAGGGGCGCCCACGAGGGGCGCCCACACGGCGGCCGCGGTGGGAAGAAACCTGCTCAGGTGGAGCGCGGCCCCGATGAGGATCACGAGAAACGATCCGGACCAGACCAGCATGCGGCCGGCCTGCCCCATACCACGTCGCGGCACGGACGTCACCGCCTTGCGGCGGCGCAACGCGTGCCGCCGCCGCCTGCCCCCGATGCGATGGGGACCTGAACTGGAGGGACAGAACCTCCACCCGGTGGGAACGGGGCGCGTAGCGCGGCCCGCAGCGCCCGCGCTACGCCGACGCCAGGCTGTACCCGGCATCCTCCGCCGCCTTGGCCAGTTGCTCGACGGTCACCTGCTCGGACGCATACCCGACCGTGGCGCGCTTACCCTGAAGGTCAACCTCCACCGAGGCCACCCCCGGAACGCCCTTGAGCGCCTTGGTGACCGCCGCCTGGCAGTGGGCGCAGGTCATACCCTCCACCGCGAACGTCCGCGTCGTCATGGATCTCCATCCTCCTCACATCGCATCGCGCGTCCGACCGCGGGGCCGCCGCCCGAGGCGGCGCGCGCGGTCCCCCGAGCGCCGACTTCATCGGGCCGCCCCCGCCGCGGACGAGACCGCAAAGCGGCGGAAGGGGCGGAAGCCCTTCAAAAGGGTCGAGTTGGTCGTCACGGAGACCGAACTCAGCGCCATGGCGGCCCCGGCGATGATGGGGTTCAGGTGGCCGAGCGCCGCGATCGGGACGCCGAGGCTGTTGTAGGCCAGGGCCCAGAACAGGTTCTGGCGGATCTTTCCCAGCGTGGTCCGGCTCAGGTCGATGGCGGCGACGACACCCCGCAGGTCCCCCCGCATCAGGGTGATGTCGGCGGCCTCGATGGCGACGTCCGTGCCGGTGCCCATGGCCATGCCGACGTCGGCGGTGGCGAGGGCCGGGGCGTCGTTGATCCCGTCGCCGACCATCGCCACGCGCCGCCCGGCCGACTGGATCTCCCGCACCTTGGCCGCCTTGTCCTCAGGTAGGACCTCCGCGAGCACGCGCTCCGGCGCAATCCCGACCTGGCGTGCGATCGCCTCGGCCGTGCGGCGGTTGTCGCCGGTGATCATCCACACATCGACGCCCATGTCCCCCAGCGCGGCGATGGCCTCGGCCGATTCGGGCCGGACGGTGTCGGCGACGCCCACCGCCCCCAGCGGGCGCCCGTCGACGGCCACGAGCACCGCCGTCTTCCCTTCGGCCTCCAAGCGGGCCCGGGTGTCGGCGAACTGGGCGGCGGGCACACCCTCCCGCTCCATCCAGCGCGTGTTGCCCACCGACACCGTCCGGCCCGCGACCTGCGCGCGGACGCCGTGGCCGGGGACGGCCTCAAACCCGTCCGCGTCGAGCGGGAGAAGGAGGCGCGCGCGGCCCTCGGCGACGACCGCGGCTGCCAGCGGGTGCTCAGAGCGCGATTCGGCCGCCGCTGCCAGGGATAGGACCTCGGTGGCTTCCACCCCTGGGGCCGGGACCACGTCGGTGACGGCGGGCTCGCCCCGCGTGATCGTCCCCGTCTTGTCCAGCAGCACCGCACCGATGCGGCCGGCCGCCTCTAGGTGCTCGCCGCCGCGGAAGAGGATGCCGGACTCCGCCCCCCTCCCGGTGCCGACCATGATCGCGGTCGGCGTCGCCAGGCCGAGCGCGCAGGGGCAGGCCACCACCAACACGGCCGTCATGGACAGCAACGCGGCGGTGAAGTCGCCGGTGCCGACATACCAACCGAGGAAGGTGATCACGGCCACGCCGATCACCACCGGCACGAAGTAGTTGGAGATCACGTCGGCGGTCCGCTGGATCGGCGCCTTGCCGCCCTGGGCCTGCTCGACGGCGCGCACAATCCGGGCCAGGGCGGTGTCCCGCCCGACGCGCGTGGCGCGCAGGGTGAACGAGCCGGTCTTGTTCAGACTCGCGCCGACGACGGCTGCGCCCGGCGCCTTCTCCACCGGCATGCTCTCGCCGGTGAGCATCGACTCGTCCACGGCCGAACGACCCTCGGTCACCTCCCCGTCGACCGGCACCTTCTCCCCGGGCCGCACGATCACCAGATCGCCGACCCGGACCTCCGCCACCGGGATGTCGGTGGGCCGGCCATCGCGGACCACCCGCGCGGTCCTGGCCTGCAGCCCGATGAGCCTGCCAATCGCCGCGGAAGCCCTTCCCTTGGCCGCCGCCTCCAGGAACTTGCCGAGCAGCACCAACGTGATCAGCAGCGCACTGGTCTCGAAGTAGGTGGCGGTGGTTCCGATGCGCCGCCCCCACAGCACCACGGCCAGGCTGTAGAGGTACGCGGCGGTGGTCCCCAACGCCACCAGCACCGACATGTTGGCGTTCCGGGTCCGGAGGTTGAAATAGCTGTCCCGGTAGAAGGTCCAACCCGCGACGAACTGGACCGGCGTGGCCAGGGCGAGTTGCAGCCAGCCGTTCATCAAGAGGCGCGCGGCCGCTCCGTGCGGCGCCCACAGGTCCGCCACCATCGCTCCGAGCAGGGGCAGAGAAAGGGCGGCACCCAGCAGCAGGCGGCCTCGCCACTGCAAAAGCTCGCGCCGGCGAGCCTCTTCGATGCCCTCCGCCGCCCGCTCTTCGGTGAGCACCCGGGCGCCGTAGCCGGCGTCCTCCACGGCCTGGGCCAGGGTGGACGAATCGACGGCGCCCGTCGGGTGTGTGACCACGGCCGCCCCGGTCGCCAGATTGACCGTGGCCGCGGCCACACCCGGCACGGCCCGCAACCGCTTTTCGAGCCGTTGCACGCAGGCGGCGCAGACGATCCCCTCGATCGCCAGCCGCGTCTGTGCCGACGGGACCTCGTAACCGATCGCTTCGACGGTGTGGACCAGGTCGGCCAGGCTGACCATCTGGGGGTCGAAGCGCAGCGCCGCCTGCTCACTGGCCAGGTTGACGGCGGCCTCGGCCACACCCGGCACGGCGCGGAGACCGCGCTCGATGCGGCCGGCGCAGGACGCGCAGGTCATCCCCAGCACGGGCAGGGTCGCCCGCGCGAGATCGGCGGTGCTTTCAGCCCGACGCTCCGCGGCCTTCGCCTCGCTGACACCCATCGCGCGGCCTCCTCACCGGGAGAACTGGGCCCGGACGTCCAGGATTTCGGCCAGCGCGCCTCCACCGCCGCCATGCTGGAGCGCTCCGGCGAGGCGGGCCCGGACGCGGCCCTCCACCAGGGATTGCCCCGACGGCCGCCACCGCCGGGCGAGTGCCGCGAGGCTGACCTGGACGTCGACGCGGCACCGGTCCCCACCGACCAACCGCCGCACCCCGCGCAGCCGGCCCTCGATCTGGCGCAAGCGTTGCCGCGGCGCGGTGTTGTCGCGTCGATGGTGGACCCCCGGGGATGCCGCCTTCTCTACCCGGGTACGGTATCCATGCCGCAACTCTAGCCCTCGGCCGGCCCGCAAGTCAACCGCTGCCCGGCCCGGTGGACCACCCCGAATGGCTGTCCCGACCCCGGAGCACGGCGGCGCAGCCCTTCGAGCACGGTCCGCGAACGGCCGGTGCGCGTACCGGCACCTCACCCCCCGAGGCGCGCCACCTGCGGCAGCAGTCGGCCCGTCGTGCCGCCCGGGCTGCCGTTGATGTAGCGGAAGGCCACGCCCACGGCGACGGCCCCGAAGAGCGCCCGCGTCCCGGGTTCGCGGAGGATGCCCCGTGGGATCGCCGCGGCGGCAGGGGCGGTGGTCGAGGCCGACGGCGGCCATCCTCGCAGCGGGTGGTCCAAAGCCACGCCGGACCTACGGCGCACCGGCCATAGAAACCCGTGCGCACGGCCGGCGGCAGGGATCCCGTCGCCAGGCGTGCATGGAGCAGCCAACGGGTCCGAGGGGGGACGGGCGGGATGGACGGCAGGCAGGTCTGGGACACGCAGACGCTGTGGTATGGGCAACCGGCGCGCCGCTGGGTGGACGCGCTGCCCCTGGGTAACGGGTGCCTGGGCGCGATGGTCTTCGGCGGGATCGAAAAGGAGCGGCTGGCCCTCAACGAGGGCACGCTCTGGAGTGGGAGCGGGCCACGGACGCCCGGCGGGGAGGAGGCACTGGAACACTTGGCCGCCGTGCGAAACGCAGTGCTGGAACGCGCCGACCACCCTGCCGCGGACGCCGTGGCCCGGCACCTGCAGGGCCCGTTCACCGAAAGCTTTCTGCCGCTCGGAGACCTGTGTCTGGAGATGCGCCACGGCAGCGAGGGACAAGAGCCGGTCGCGGTCGAGGCATACCGGCGGGCGCTGGATCTGGACGCGGCGGTCGCCAGCGTGGTCTACCATCACGGAGGCGTCCGGTACGGGCGTGAGGCCTTCGTCTCAGGGCGCGACGGAGTGCTGGCCATGCGCCTCACGGCGGACCGCCCCGAAACCCTGCAGGTCGCGGTCTGGCTGCAGAGCCAACTCTGGGCGCGCAGCGAGCCACTGACGCCGGATACACTGGTCCTGCGCGGCCGGGCACCGGCGCACGCCGACCCGCACTACAGACACACCGGGCGTCCCCTCACGTACGGGGACGGCGAACACGGTGGCGGCATGCTCTTTGAGGCGCACCTGCGGATACGGCCGGAGGGTGGCCGGCTGGACACCGACGGGCGCCGACTGCTGGTGAAAGGCGCGGATGCGCTCATCATGGTCCTGGCGCTGGCCACGAGCTTCCGGGGGCCGCACCGGGCCCCGCACGACGACCGCCGCGCCCTGGCTGCCGCCTGCGCCGACCGGACCCGCTCGGCCATGGACCGGGGCTGGGATGCCCTGCGCGCGACGCACATCGAAGACCACCGCCAGCTGTTCCGGCGCGTCTGGCTCAGCTTCGGCCCCTCACCCGACACGGAACCGGCGGCGGCCGCGCAGGAACCGACCGATGCGCGCCTCGCCGCCGTAAGGGACGGGGCCGACGATCCGTCCCTTACCGCCCTCTATTTCCAGTTCGGCCGCTACCTGATGATCAGCGGCTCCCGACCCGGAGGCCAGCCGCTCAACCTGCAGGGGCTCTGGAACGAAGCACTGCTGCCGCCGTGGAGTTCCAATTACACCATCAACATCAACACTGAGATGAACTACTGGCCAGCGGAGTCCTGCGCGCTACCCGAGTGCCACGCCCCGCTGTTCTCCTTGGTCGACGGCCTGCGCCGCAGCGGGCGGGTCACCGCGCGGTTGTATTACGGCGCGCGGGGTTGGACGGCCCACCACAACACAGACCTCTGGTGTCTCAGCAACCCGGTCGGCGACGGCCAGGGCGCCCCCGTCTACGCGAACTGGCCGATGGGGGGCGCCTGGCTGTGCGCGCACCTCTGGGAACACTGGCGCTTCGGCGGCGACCCGGAGTTCCTGCGGGACCGTGCCTACCCGGCTATGCGGGAGGCCGCCCTCTTCCTCCTGGACCTGCTGCTCGAAGACGGTCACGGCCACCTGGTCACCTGCCCGTCGACCTCCCCGGAAAATACATTCCTGTCTCCCGGCGGTGCCCCCGCCGCGGAGGGAGGGAAAGACGGCGACCGCGGCGCGGCCGGCCGGCGGGCCGCGGTGACGGCGGCGGCCACTATGGACATGGCCCTCTGCCGCGAACTCTTCAGCCGCTGCATCGAGGCCGCGCGTATCCTGAACGTGGACGCCGAACTGGCGGCGAAGCTCGAGCGGGCCCGCGCGCGCCTCCTGCCATACAGGATCGGCCGCCACGGCCAGTTGCAGGAATGGGCCGCGGACTACGAGGAGCCAGAACCCGGCCACCGGCACATGTCCCACCTCTACGGACTGTATCCCGGTGAGCAGATTACGCCGCGCGGCACGCCGGAACTGGCGCGGGCCGCCCGCGCGTCGCTCGAGCGGCGACTGGCCCACGGTGGCGGCCACACCGGCTGGAGTCGGGCCTGGCTGATCCTCCTGTGCGCCCGGCTGGAAGACGGGGAAGCCGCCGCCGCCCACGTCCGCGCCCTGCTCCAACGGTCCACGTTGGACAACCTCTTTGACAACCACCCGCCGTTCCAGATCGACGGCAACTTCGGCGGCACGGCGGGCATCGCCGAGATGCTGCTGCAGAGCCACGCGGAGGAACTGAGCCTGCTGCCCGCGCTGCCGGCGGCTTGGGCCTTCGGCCGGGTGGAGGGACTGCGCGCCCGCGGCGGCTACACGGTCTCCCTAAGATGGGCGGAGGGACGGCCGGTGGTGATGGAGCTGCTGGCGGCGCCCTTCCCGCGCGGCCAGGTCGGGGCGCGCCGCATCCGCCTGCGATGGCCGCAGCCGGCGGCAGCGGCCGCAGTCACGGGGGAACCCGGGCCGCAACTGCGGCAAGACTCGCCCCGCACGGCCAGCGTGGACCTGCCGGGGCCCGGACGGTACCGCGTCCGATTCTCATAAACCCAAGAGGGCGGGCGGGACTTCCCCACAGGCCGCGGCAGAAACGGGACCGCGCCAGGAGCGGTGAAGCTGCCGGCGGATCCCATCTCACGGCTGAAACCGGCGGCGCCGCGGTCCGCGGTTCACGGAACAGTCCTCCATGAAGGGCCGGAGGAAGAACCGGAGGGAGGATGCCGCTCGACTCCGTGGTACTCGTGCGGGGACACGACGTATGGACGTACGCGCGAAGGGGGATTCCGCATGGACGGGGATACCGGCATGGACGCGTCCCTTCAGCCCGGCGAAGAGGCCCGCCAACGGCTGTCGGCGGGGCCCGTGACCAGCGACCTGTCCGTGGATGAACTCGGCCTCCTGGAGACGCTCGGCCTGCGGCCCCTCGGGCTCGCCCTGGGATCCTCCATCTACCATGTGGGCTGGCAGCGGGCGCGCGTCATGGACAACACCGAGTTGACCGTCCTGAGTCAGGCCATGCACACAGCACGGGAGTATGCGCTCAAACGGATGCTGGCCGAGGCCGGCGAGCTCGGTGCGGACGGCATTGTCGGCGTGCGGCTGACCCTGCAACAACCGGCCTGGGGTTCGGGCCTGATCGAGTTCATCGCCATGGGCACGGCCATCGGCGGGACCGGCGGGGCGGGTGCGCCGGCCGGCCGGCAACCCTTCGCGTCCAACCTGTCCGGCCAGGACTTCTGGAAGCTGCGCCGCTACGGGTACCAACCCGTCGGCTTGGCCTTCGGCTGCTGCGTCTACCACGTGGCCCACCTCGGCCTGCAAAAGTGGATGCAGCAGATCGGACGGAACGCCGAGATGACGTCCTTCACACAGGCCACCTACGATGCGCGCGAACTGGCGATGGCCCGCATGGGCGCCGACGCGCGCGAAGCGGGTGGCGATCTGGTGGTCGGCGTGTCGCTGAACGAAGGGACCTGGGGATGGGATGCCAACGTGATCGAGTTCTCCTGCCTGGGAACCGCGGTCACCAGGGATCCGCAGCGGCCGGAACCGCCGCAGCCCCAACTCGTCCTGGGCATGCAGTCCGGCGGTGGCGCCACCGCGTCGCTCGGCGCGGCGGCCGGGCTCTCGCCGCAGGCACCGGGCACTGCAACGCCGCTATTTCGACCCAAGTCATGACCCCATGGCCAGAGCCGGGGGCTTGCGATTCCGAGGTTTACGCCGAGCCAGTCTTCTGCGGACCGCTCGGGCGGCGTGGGCGCGTCGATGGTCTGAAGCAAGTAGAAGGTGCCGCCGCGGTAAACAAGATCGGCCTGCCCGCGCCGCATTCCGAGCCGATCCGCGCAGTAGAGGCCGAAGACGATGGGGACAAGGATGCGACCACCCAGGGAAAGGATGCTGATGCGGTCGGCCGCCTTGTAAGACAGGATTCGTTCGTCGTAGGGCATGGCTCCGTGCGGCTGGAAGGTCGGCTGAATGCGTTTGTCGCGCTTGTAGGCTTCGCACGCCTTGCTGATGCACCGCACGGCCATCTGGGCCGACAAACCGAACTCTCCACGAATGCGGCCGTAGACGAGCGGCCGCAACCTGATCTTGTTGGCGGTGCGCTCCGCAAAGGCGACCTCGGCGACGACATTGCAGACCGCGTTGAACGCCTCCATGGTACGCAGGTACGCAAAAGCGCGGCGGCCTGTTCGGGATCGGGGAGCAACTTCACCTGCACAA
>JAJZXK010000120.1 GCA_021806565.1 Bacillota bacterium
ATTGCAGACCGCGTTGAACGCCTCCATGGTACGCAGGTACGCAAAAGCGCGGCGGCCTGTTCGGGATCGGGGAGCAACTTCACCTGCACAACCTGCTTCATGATTATACCAGAATTTATGCGGACAACCAAAGGCGGGAGGCGCGGCCCGTAGATGTCCCACGGCTGAAGCCGGGGACATCTACGGGCCGCGCCGGGAATTGGTGAACATCCGTCAAGCGCGCAACTCGGGCTCCACATACTCGAGGCGGTCGCTGAACTCCTGGCGCTTGCCGCGGTTCCAGCTCTGGACCGGACGGTAGTAGCCGACGACCCGGCTCCACACCTCGGTGCCGCCGCCACACTGCGGGCACGACCACTGCTCGCCCGCCAGGTAGCCGTGGGTGGCGCAGACCGAGAAGGTCGGCGTCAGGGTGATGTACGGTAGGCGGTAGGTCTTGGTAACGATGGAGACCAACTCACCGACCGCCCGCGCGTCGTGCACCCGCTCGCCCAAAAAGAGGTGGGCGACGGTCCCGCCGGTGTACTTGGTCTGCAGGCCGTCCTGGTGGTCGAGGACCGTGAACAGATCGTCCGAATGACCGACGGGCAGGTGGGTGCTGTTGGTGTAGTAGCTATCGCCGTCAGGATCCCCGGCCTGACGGATCCCGGGGCAGCGCACCCGGTCGAGCTTGGCCAGGCGGTAGGCGACGCTCTCGGCCGGCGTGGCCTCCAGGTTGAACAGTTCACCGCTCTCCTCCTGGTAGTGCCGGAGGCGGGCGGCCATGTGCTCGAGGACGCGCGACGCGAATTCCCGCCCGCGCGGGGTCTCGATGCCCTCGCCCATCAGGTTCAAGGCGGCCTCATGCGTGCCCACCAAGCCGATGGTGTTGAAGTGGTTATCCCAGTACCGGCCGCAGCGCTCATACACGCCACGCAGGTACTCGCGCGAGTACGGATACAGCCCCTGGCGCGTGAAGGCCTCGACCGCGCGCCGCTTGATGGCCAGGCTCTCGCGGCTCAGATCCATGAGGGCGTCCAACCGGGTGAAGAAGGCCTGCTCATCTGGCGCCTCATAGGCGAGGCGGGGCAGGTTGATGGTCACCACGCCGAGGGAGCCCGTCAGCGGGTTGGCGCCGAACAGGCCGCCGCCGCGGCGGCGCACCTCGCGGTTGTCCAAACGCAACCGGCAGCACATGCTGCGCACGTCGTCGGGCGACAGGTCGCTGTTGACGAAGTTCGCAAAGTACGGTGTGCCATACTTGGCCGTCATCGCGGCGATCGAGCGGCCGACCACGCTCTCCCAGGGGAAGTCCGGCGTGACGTTATAGGTGGGGATCGGGAAGGTGAAACCCCGTCCCGCCCCGTCCCCTTCGAGGAACACCTCGCACAGCGCCCGATTGAATACGTCCATCTCGGCCTGGAACTCTCCGTACGTCTCAGGCTGGGGCTGGCCGCCGATCAGGACCGGGGCCTGGCGGTAGATCGCCGGGCAGCGCACATCCAGGGTGATGTTGGTGAACGGCGCCTGGAAGCCGACGCGCGTGGGCACGTTGAGGTTGAAGACAAACTCCTGCAGCGCCTGCTTGACGTCGTTCGCCGAGAGTCCGTCGTGCCGGATGAAGGGGGCCATCAGCGTGTCCAGGTTCGACACAGCCTGCGCGCCGGCGGCCTCCCCCTGCAGCGTATACAGGAGGTTCACCAGTTGGCCGAGCGCGGAGCGGAAGTGCCGCGGCGGCCGGGCGGCGACCTTCCCGGGCACCCCCATCACCCCGACCCGCAGGAAGTGCTCCAGATCCCAGCCGACGCAGTAGGGGCCGAGCACGCCGGCATCGTGAATGTGCAGGTCGCCCGACGTATGCGCGTCGGCGATCGCCGCGGGGTAGATGCGTCCCAGCCAATAGTCCTGGGCGACCGCGCTGGTGACGTAGTTGTTCAGCCCCTGCAGGCTGTAACCCATGTTGCTGTTTTCCTGGACGCGCCAGTCGTATTGGTTCAGATAGTCCTGGACGAGTTGGCGCTGGGAACGGTGGGCTTCGCGGTAGAGGACATAGCGCCGCGCGACGTGGTGCTCCCCGGCCCCCATCAGCTGCCGCTCGACCGCATCCTGGATGCTTTCAATATCGAGTGGCTCCCCCGGTGCCGCAAACGGAAGATCGTCCACCGCGTCCCGGGCGATCCGGGACACGGTCGCCCGCACCTCCGGCAGTAGCTCCAGCGGCAGCGGGCACTCCAACTCCGCCCGGAAGGCCCGCTCGATGGCAAAGCGAATGCGCTCGGCGTCGAAGTCGACGATCTCCCCGCTACGCTTGCGCACCGTCGCCGCGCGCGCCGCGGCCGCTTCCATGGACATCTCCGCACCGCCCCCTTCTTGGTCGACAGACCCATCATATTGGGCTCGATGCGATGCACAAACACTACATGTTGTGCGCCAGCGCGATCCGCTGCCGAGGGCCGGGGCCGCGCCACCAGCGCGTGCGGTCCAAAGAAGCCTGTGGGTATGGACAAACCCTGGCCGCGGCCGCCCCCCAGGGCTTGGGGCCTCCGCCCCAGCCCGCCGGACCTCCTGGGGTGGGATCGGTACCGACGGGCACGACAGAGGGGGCAAACGGACCAGAAAGGGGTGTCCGTTTGCCCCCGGCTCACACCTCCGTCAGCGGTAGGTAGCGTTCGCGGCCCCAGCGGGCCGCGAGTTCGTCCGGTGCCGCGCGGCGCAGCATCGCCGCGCTCTGCGTCCAGTGGGCACGCACCGCGGCCAGTTTGGCCTCCAGCACCGGGGTCACATCCACGGTTTGCAGCGCCAGATCCTTGCCCTGCACGGCACGCCCCGGCACCAGGGCGTGCAGCTTGGGACGGCGGTCCGCGGCCAACCCGCCGACCGCCAGCACGGTGGCGGCGCCCACCGCGCAGTGATCCGGATGCCCTCCCCACCGCGGATGGTGCGTGATCACCAACGAGGGTTCGACCTCCCGCAGGATCGCGCCGACCGCGTCCGCCAGGACTTCGGGATCCGCGAACTCTGCCGTCTTATCCCAGACGCCGAGCAGCCGCAGGTCAGCGACGCCGAGGGCGGCGCAGGCCCGCTCCAACTCCACGACGCGCAGCAGGGGAAGGCTCTCCCGCGTCGCCGCCGACGGGACCCCGGTGTTGCGCCCCTGTTCCCCGCGCGTGGCGCAGGCACACGTGACCGGGATGCCCGCGCCCGCGTACAGCGCCAGCGTCCCGGCACACCCGAAGGTCTCATCGTCGGGGTGCGCGAGCACCGCCAGCACGGCGCGCTCCTCGGTCGGTGCCGCCACCCGCGGCAGGGTGGAGGCCCGCGGCGTCCTGCGGTCGGAGGCTGCGGTGGCGGGAAACGGCGACGCCGACAGTTCGCAGACGACGCTCAGCCGGCCGTCCGCGTCGTAGCCGGCGGTCAGCAGTCGGCCCTGCGCGTCGTTTTCCCAGTGGGTCACCCCCTCCGCATACACGAAACCACCGTCGATCGGCAGCCCGATGCGGAACGGACCTTGCCCGCGCACCTGGCCGAGGCCCGGCCGGACACGGGCGTTGCGCACAAAGGCACCGAAGCCGCCGGCGGTATAGGCGCCGGCGGTCGTCTCCAGATGGAGGTAGGCAGAGCGGTCGTGCCAGCCGCGCAGGGCCGCCTCCAAAGCCGCGGGTTCAATCGGTTCCACGGTCGTTCCCCCTTGATAGCTCCGTCGTCGGTCGCAGGTGGCGCACCGGCGCACAGCGCGACCGCGCCGGCGCCACCCACTGAGCATCCGCCGTACGGCCGGGGCGGCGCAAGTCCAAGAGCCGGCCGCAGCCGCCCAAACGGGTGCCGGGCCTGAAGCGTTTCCGGGCACCGTCCGTGCGCGGCCGCCACGGCTCACCAGGCAAACAGCACGCCCAGGTAGTCGGCGGGGCGGTCCCGCAACCCCTCATAGGCCTGTTGGGCCTGCTCCGGCGGTAGAACCTGCGTGCACAGGGGCCCCACGGCAAGCCGCCCCTCGGCGATCAGGCGCAGGGCGATCAGCGCGTTGCGTTCCAGGGAGTGCTTGCTGCCGGATCCGCCGGCCCGCACCGGATAGCGCCACTCATGTGCTCCCTTGAGGGTGACGCAGCCCCGCTCCCATAGGTGGACGCCCTCCAACAGGGGGGTGACGTCGGTCTCAAACGCACCGCGCGGAGAACCAAGGAGGATCACCTCGCCGAGCCGGCCCGTCAACTCCATGGCCTGCGCCACGAGATCCGGCCGGCCGACGGCCTCCACCGTCGCCTCCGCACCACGGCCGGCAGTGAAATCGCGCACCGCGTCCCGCACCGCCGCCGCATCGCCAGCGGCCACGGTCCGGCGCACCCCGCAGGCGGCCGCCGCCTCGATCCGAGCCGGGACGGGATCCGCCGCGAGCACCTCCGCTCCGGCCAGTTGGAACAGTTGGGCGTAGAGGTTGCCGCCCAGCCCTGCCCCAGGACCACCACCCGGTCCCCCAGTTCCACGTCGCTCACCCGTAGCGCGGTCAGCGCCACCGTGGCCAGGCGCACGAACACCGCCTGGCGCGCGGTGAGCCCCGCCGGCAGGGGCAGGCACAAACCCCGTGCCGGTGCCGGGTCCTGGTGCGCCGCGTAGGTGAAGACGGTGTCGCCGCAGCGGACATCCGGAAACGCCGCCCCCTCGCGTACCACCTCGCCCACGGCCGCATACCCCACCGGCTGAGGGTAACGCTCCTGCCCGGTGGCGCCGCGGAAGGCGGCCCCCTCGGTGCCGGCGCTGATCAGGGTATAGTGCGGATGGATCCACACCTCGCGGCCATCCGGTTCGTCCGCCGCGAACGGCTCGCATACGGCCCGCCCCCGGGCCTGGATCACCACACGCCGCCCCCGCACCGCGATCCCTTCCCCCCGCCATCCAGCCGTCCAAGGCGACGAGCCTTGTGGCCATGCCGCGGCCTTCACCCGACCGGCCGTAGATCCTGCGGCCATCGATCGGCCGCGGCTGGACGGCGCCGCGGGACGCCACCGGCCGGTCGGGCCACGGCGCTCCCTGAGCGCCAGGAGGCGGCCCCGCGGCCACGAATCCCCGGTAGGGGGGCGAGGCCGTTGGCGGCGGTGCGTTGGGGGATCCTGGGGGCGGCGACCATAGCGGGCAACCAGTTCATCCCTGCGGTGCGCGCGGCGGGGGGTGGGGAGGTCGTGGCCCTGGCCTCGCGCGACGCCGAACGCGGCGACGCCTTCGCCCGCAAACACGGCATACCACAGGTCCACCGCGGCTACACCGACCTCTTGGCGTCGCGGGAAGTCGATGCCGTCTACATCGCCCTGCCCAACAGCCTGCACGCCACCTGGACCGTGGCCGCGGCGCGGGCCGGAAAGCACGTGTTCTGCGAAAAGCCGCTGGCCGGAAACGCATCGGCCGCGCGTGAAGCGGCGGCGGCCTGCGATGCCGCCGCCGTCGTCGCCATGGAGGCCTTCGTCTTCCGCTGCCACCCCCAGACGCTGCGGCTGCAGGCCTGGCTGCGCGAGGGCGTCATCGGCACGGTGCGCACGGCGCACGCGGCCTTCCACTTCCTGCTGCCTCCGGAGCGGCGGCCCGACAACATCCGCATGCGGGCCGACCTGGCCGGTGGCGCGCTACTGGACGTCGGCTGCTACCCGGTGTCCTGGATCCGGCTGGCCTTTGGTATGGAACCGGCCGCCGCCACCGCGCGCGCCGTCTGGGACCGCGCAAGCGGGGTGGACACGCAGTTGGTGGGCCTGCTGCATTTCGACGCCGGCCGGGCCGCCACCCTGTCGTGCGGATTTGACGCGCGCTCGGGGGTTGAGGCGCGGATCGTCGGCACGGCCGGCGAGCTGATCGTCAGCCAGCCATACCACCCGCGCGGACCCGGCGCGACCATCACCCTGAGGCGGTCCGGGCATCCGGACGAGACCCACACCGACGCGACCGACGAGCCGTCTTTCACGGCGGCCGTGCGCCACTTCCAGTCGCGGGTCCGCAACGGGGTACCGGCCCTGGTGGGCGTCCACGACGGGGTGCGCAACATGGAGGCGCTGGATGCCCTGCGCCGCTCCGCCCTCGACGACGGCAGCACCGTCCCGGTCCGCCCGGTGTGAGCCAAAGGACTCCCCGCGCCGGAGCCCGCGTTCAGGCGAGAGCGTAGCGGGTACCGCGGCCGTGTCCCTCGCTGCGCAGGCGGCCTGCGTCGACGAGTTCCCGGATCAGCCGTTTGGCGGCCGGCGCGTCGAGGTGGAAGGCGGCCTGCAACTGCCGGGCGCTGGCCGTCCCCTCGCGCTCGAAGTATGCGGCGACGGCCTCCAGACCCGGTGCCACCGCGTCGCGCGGCACGGATCCGTCGACCGCGGCGGCGGCATCCACGGCCAGGACCGGTGCCGCCACCGGCTCCACGAGCGAGAGATCGACCAGGCGGCCGCGGCCGACGGCCATGGCCATATCGCGCGTCCCCGCGTGGCAGGTGAACAGAAACGCCTGCCGCCCCCCCGCGTCGAGGTACGTCCGCAGGGCCCGCAGCATCGCCTCGGCCCGTCCCGCGTCGAAGTTGACCAGCACGTCGTCCAACACCAGCGGCAGGGCTGCGGCGCGCGCGGCGAACGATTCGGCCAGGCCCAACCGCAGGGCCAGGTAGAGTTGCTCGGCTGTGCCGCGGCTGAGTTCGCGCGTGGTGCGTCGCGATCCGCCGCGGTCGATCACGGCCAGCGCCGCGTCCCCCTGCACCTGCTGCACCACGCGGCCGTAGCGGCCCCCCGTCACCAACCCGAAGGCGCGCGACGCCGCCGCCAACACCTCCGGTTGGCGATCGCGGACGTAATCCTCAAGGGTGCGGTCCAGCAGCCGCTCGGCCAGGGCCAGGCGGCGCCAGCACAGCAGCGCGGCGGCGATCTCCGTCCGCAGGGCCTCCCTGCGGGCGGCGAGGGCGGCGACGTCGGCCGACGCCTCCACCTCCTGGCGCCGCCGCTCCGCCAGGGTGCGAGTCTCGATCGCAGCGTCGCGCCGGCCGCCCACCTCCTCCAACTGCGCCCGCACGCGGGAGCGCTCTGCCTCCCACTCGGCGGGCCCCCCTTCGGACAGGAGCGCGCGCAGCCTCTCCCCGTATGCACCCTCGCCGAGTTGGACGGCAAGGGACCGGTCCAGTTGCGTGACGTCCCGCTGCCGTTGCGCGAAGTCGCGTGCCTCGTCGACCCGCCGGGTGAACGACGCGTCGTCGGCCACAGCCGCCGAGGCCAGCAGGGCGGCGTGTCCCGCCTCTGCGCCGTCCAACGCCCTGCGCGCCTGGGCCACGCGCGGCGCGAGCGCCTCTGCCTGGTCCCGCAACGCATCCCAGCGCGCCCGCCGCCCCGTCGCCTCGCGCGCATCCGCCGCCAGCACCTCGATGGCCTTCGTGCGGGCCCGCTCATCCGCCGGGACCGCGCGGCCGGCTGCGGTGAGCAGGGCGTCGGCCTCACCGCGCCAGGCACCCGCCGCCGCCAGCCCAGCGCGCCGCCGGGTGCGGACATCTTCAAGGTCGGCGGCGACCTCGCGCGCACCCTGCAGTGCGGAGAGGAACTCGCCACAACCCTCGGGGGACAGGCCCTGGGGCAACCCCTGCGTCCGGCGCCACTCTGCCCACTGGGTCTCCAGTTGGCGCGCCGCATCCCGCGCCTTGTCGAGCCGCCCTTCGGCCTCCTGGCGCCGCCGGTCCTCGCGCGCGGCCGCCGCTTCGGCCTCGGCCAGGGATTCGGCCGCCTCCCGCCGGCATCTCGCCCCTTCCGCCGCCGTCCGCAACTGGCGGTGGGCCGATTCCAAGTGGCGTGGCGAGGGGCGCGGCGGCAGGCCGAGCCCGGCGGCGCACACGGCCGCGGTTGCGGACGCATCCCGCCACTGGCCGCCCAAGCCGCGGATGGCGACCGCCGCCGACACGAGGGCCAGCAGGTCGGCCACCACCCCGAGCGGTCCCGGCCGGAAACCGACCACGGCCGCGACCCCGGCGCAACCAGCCAGTGCCAGGGCCAGCCAGGCCGGCAGCACGCGCACGGTCGGCAGCAGCCGCTCCAGCCGCTCCAACTGCTCACGGCGCGCCTCGACCACGGCGGGTTCGTCCTCACCTCCCAGGGCGCCGCAGGTGCCGCGCCGGGCATCCGCCTCGCCCGCCGCCTCGCCGTGGGCCTCCTGCGCCTGGCGCAGATCCTGGCCCGCCAGGCCCACGGCGCGCTCGGCCTGCTCCGCCTTGACGCGCCAAGTGCGCAGATCGTCGGCCAGCGCCACCGGCAGCTGATAGCCCGTCAGCCGCTGGACGTCCAGACCCGGCCCCAGGGCCGCCAGCCGCTGCGTCAACCGGCCCTGCAGGGCCTCCTCCTGTGCCTGAAGCTGTTCCAACTGTTCCAGGCGCTGGCGCTGCGCGGCCGCCGTGGCCGCGGCCGCCTCGGCGCGTGCCGCGATCGCCTCCAGCGCGGGGGACAGGCTCAGTTCGTCGGCCTGGCGCCGCAGGTCCCGCTGCCCACCCTGGGCCTGCTCCCAGGCCTCACGCACCCGGTCCAGCGCGGCCCGCGACTTGGCCAGTTTCACCCCGTCGTCGGGCGACACCACCGGAGCGGACATGGCCGCGAGCCCTTCGCGCAAGACGCGCAGGCGGTTCCACGGCTCCCACAACTGCAGCAGGGTGTCCAGCCGCTTGATCTGCTGCCCGGACTCGTCCAACGTCTGGGCGAGCTTATCGGCCTGGGCGCGCGCCTCGTCCTCCCGCGCCAGCAGGTCGGGATACTCGGCGGTCGCGCGGCGCGCCTCGCTCAGATCGGAGTTGACCCGGCGCCACTCGGCCGTCAGGGCGTTGAGCACCGCCTGGGTGGAGCGCGGCAGCACCAACTTCTCCCTCTCCGTCCTGAGCTGCTGGCGGGCCTGGCTGGCGGTGGCGCCGGCACCCGTGATCCCGGCCGAAAAGACCTGGTCGCGCACCCCGGCGTCCGTCAGGGACTCGAAGCGGCTGAGTTCGGTCAGGTCAAAGGCGAAGATCGCGCGGAACAACCGGGCGTCCGCCCCGCCCAGCAGGCGGGCCAGGTCCGATTCCGCCGCAGGCTGTCCCTGAGGATCCAGCAGGTTCACCCGCTTGCCCTGGCGCTCCACCGTCCAGCGGCCGCCGTCGTCGCCCAGGACGAAGACCCGCCCGCCGGCCGCGCCGCCGCGCAGGGGAGGCAACGCCGCCGCCCCCGCCGTACCAAACAGCGTGAAGCGCACAAAAGACAACAGGGTGGACTTGCCGGCCTCGTTCGGCCCGAAGACGACGCAAAGCCCGGGCTCCAGATCATCGACCCGGTGGCCGGACAGGACGCCGTAGCCATCAACGTGCCATCCCTGCAGGATCAAGTCGCCGCCCCCTCGGCCAGCAGCAGGCGCAGGCAGTGCGCCTCGGCCTCTTCCAGCAAGGCGGAGGCGGAGGGCGGCGGCGCGCCCACCTCCCGCGCCACCGCGGCGATGCCGGCCGGAAGTCCGGAGTCGATCGCCCCGAGCAGGGCCTGCAGCGCGGCGGGTTCCGCGACCAGCGATGCGACATGCGCCATGAGTTCCGCCGCGAAATCCCCGCGGCCGGCGATCGCCGCCCGGTCGACCACGGACCGTAGACGCACCTGCACCGATTCGCACCAGACAAACGGCGTCCAGCCGGCCACGCCCTCCTGCACCTGGGCGCACAGTTCGGCAGCCGCGGCCTGCCAGGCGGGGTCGGCCGCCGGCACCCCCCGCAGGACGACCCGCACCACAAGCGCACGCCCCGTATACTCCGGATCGGCGCGCATGCCCGCCAGCGCGTCCACCACCCCCTGGGTCGCGGCCGCCACGTCCGGCCAGGGGGCGACGTCCAACTCCAGCGGCACGAAGCGCACACGGTCCAGGGCAACAAACCGCGGCGGCGCGATCACCCCGTACGCGTCGTCGCAGTCCACCACCAACGCGCCCTTGGCACCGAGCTCCCCCGCCGCCAGGCTGCGGCCCTGCAGGGTACCTGGATAGCAGGCGAAGCAGGGGTCCCCGGCCAGCACGCTGCGCCGCCGATGCACGTGGCCCAGGGCCCAGTAGTCCATGCCTCCCGCCCTCAGGTCCTCCAGGCCGCAGGGGGCATAGGCCGCATGATCGGGATCGGCGCCGACGTTGCAGTGCAGCACGCCCACCTGCAGGCCGGGCCCCGGCCCGCGTCGGAACAGACGCGCGAGGTTGCGCCCCTCGTCGGCGCGGGCGTAGGACACCCCGTGCACGGTGGCCAGCCGCTGCCCGTCCCGCTCCACCACCGTCGACTCCACCGCGTCGCTGCCGCAGACGGTCACCCCCGCGGGCCAGGTGCGCACGGCGGACCAGCCGGTCCCGAGCGGATCGTGGTTACCGTGCACCATCACCACCCGCACCCCGTGGTCGACCAGCCGGCGCAGGCCGGAAAGCAGGCGCATCTGGGCCCGCAACCCGCGGTCCGGTCCGTCGTAGACATCCCCCGCCAGGAGCAGTAGCGCCGCCTGCTCACGCAGGGTGCAATCGACCAGGGCGTCCCATGCGTCCAGTGACGCGTCGCGCAGGGCCGCCGCCACCGATTCGTCGGTGCGGCCCACCCCGGCAAACGGCGTGTCCAAGTGCAGATCGGCGGCATGGACAAAGCGGAACTTCATGGGACAGACCTTCGACCGCGGCGGGCGGGACCCTGCCGGAATCGGCCGCGCCATGCGGCACGGACCGACAGGCGCCCGCTGCTTCGCCACCGTATCCCACCGACGCGGCGCCTCCGCCCGCCGGCCGCGCGTCCTTTCTGGAGTTCAGAGCGTCGGTCGGACGCGGCGCACAGCCGCTCCATGTCATGACCCCACGGCTAAAGCCGGGGGCTTGCCAATCACCCCGCTTGCGCGGGCGTGGCGTGCGGACGCATGACGGCGCCCCGGCGACCGATGTTGATCGCCGCGATG
>JAJZXK010000121.1 GCA_021806565.1 Bacillota bacterium
GAAGACCAGACAGACCAACAGGAAGACGTAGCCCAGGGCAAGGACGCGCTCCGGCTTTTTGACGAAGAACGAGTCCACGATCTCCGGATCCTTGAGAAACGCGAACCTGCGCTCCAAGGCGCCTTGGCCCTTGTATTCCTGCAGCAGGTCACGGGCATCGAGCTCCTGCAGGGGCACGGTGGTGATCATCACGAACGTGGACCGACGCTGCTTCTCGGTCTCCACCATGGTGGTGTCCCGACCACGCACGGTGCCAACCACACGGTAGATCCTCCGGGTGGGGGTCGGTTCGTCCTTCCGTGGCCGACCGCGTTGGTGGCGCCTCAGGGGCTGGGCTTCTTCAACAACCTGCGCATCGAGAAGGTGATACCCTGCCTGCAACAGCCACGCCCCAGCCGCAGTCTCGGCATCCGCCTGGCAGGCGAAGGCTTGGCGGCCCAGGGCGCGAGCGCTGTCGTCCAGTTCCGCCCGCTGGGTGTCCAACTCCTTGTCAAAGGTGGCTGCCTTGCGCTTCTCCAGTTGGGAAGAGCGGAACACCACCAGACGATATGGGCGACCGCCGATCTCCGCTTGCTGTTCGGACGCATGGTAGCTGGTCGCCTGGCGTCGGACGGCCACCGGGCCAACGTCGATCCAATCTCCCTGCCAGGCCAACGCCTTGACCGCGGCAGCCACCGAGTAGTTCTCCGGCAGTCGCGAGATGAATCGCAAGCCCACCTTGGCGGCTGCGGCCAGGTTGGGGCCCGTGACAAACGCAGAGTCCGCCACGTGGATCAACGTGCGCAGTTCCTCGGTGCTGAAGGCCTCTCGGATCTGGTCGATCGTCTCGTTGTTCAGCTTCTTATCCGAACTGTTCCCGGCATGCACCCCACCCCACAACGGGAACCCCTCGCCGTTGCCCAGCACGGAGAACATGATCTGCTTGAGCTCCGGTCGATGGTCCTTGGAGTGCCCATATGTCACGTTCACCCCGTCGTTGGGAACCGGTCCGTCGTACTCACCGAACACGGACATGCTCGTGCTGTCCCAGTGGGTGAAACGCCGGTCCACAGCCTCGATCGTGGCCGCCCGGGCACAGATGGCGCTGAACACCTTGGCCGGATCCGCCGCCGCAAATTTGTCCAGTGCCCGCCCCAAGGCGTCGTCATTGAGATCGGCCGGCCTGACGCCCTTGCCAACAAGCAACTCCGTGTCCGTGGTCAACAAGCTGAGGCACACCCGATACAAGGGACGCTGGCGCAAAAAGCACGCGACAATCAGAGCGAGAATGCGCTCTCCGGGGGAGAGTTTGCACCGGGCACTGTCCCACGACAGAGACTCGTTGAGGACCGAGACGATCTCCAACTGCTCGCAGATGTTGCGTACCAAGGGTCCGGCGTTCACTTGCATGGGTTTCATACCGGGGTGATTCGGGGCCGGTTGGAAGACTCCTGGTTTGACCTTCTCTGACTATTGTCGCCCTCAGCGTCACCTCGAAATGCCCGAGGCCTCCTCGATCACCTACGGAATACCAGCCCTAATAACGATCAGGATGGTGGCAACGCTCAGCAGTTGTCCAACCGCAGTGCCTCCACAGCTTCGTAGCCACGCACGGCGGATCACACCGACCATCTCTGCGACCCTCCGGTCGTATAACCCACACCATCGGTCCACTAGAAACTGCTGAAGCCCAAACAATCGGATCTCCGCCGCACCTTCGCGGCGCGTCATCAGATCACTCAGGTAGAACATCTTTCGGTCCGATTCCGTTTGGCCAAAAACAAAACGGTACAATTCGGAGCCAACCCCCCGCAGCGACATCCCCAAAACGATGGCACCGAGAACCGGGATGGGAATCACGGCGGGAAGGGAGGCGCCGATCACAACGGCCACGCCGATGGCGGGGAACAACTGGCTTGCGGTATCAAACGCTGTGGTCGCAACGTTCAATGGTGCATTCACACCATTGGCGGCGGCCCTTCGCATGCGGTCGTAAAAGTGCGCCGACTCGAAGTCTTCCAGGGGAGCGCGACTGGCACAGGAGAGCACCTGTCTATTGTAGGACCGGATAGTCTTCTCAGCAAGAAGTCTGCGCAGCATGCCCATGCCTTGAGATGCGATGGCCATTCCCACCACGACGACGCCAAACACGAACAGCCGAGACTCCTCGGCGCGAAGCAACCCCCTACTCTCGGTCATGGCGTCAATGGCGCCTTTCAGCAAGAACAAGGTCGCGCCCGATCCGATACCGACCAGTATTGTCAGGACGCCGATGGACAGTAGAAGCCACCTCTCCGCCGCCCACATCAGCCCGAAGACTGCCTCCACGAGAGACAGATACGTCGGACCTGGACGCGATCGGGCATGAACCAGTGGTGCGGACACGACGTATGCTCCCTTCGCGCGGCCCAAGAGGCGGCGTGGGGATGGTTCGCGGCTAGGCGCAGGAACCGCTGTGTGAGGCACACTGGCACCACGGTGCGACGCGGTCATCAGCGATTGCCGGCCTGTCTTCAGGAAGAATCCCCACAGTCACTTTCCGACGCCGTATCGCAGAATGCGGTCGAAGAATTCATCCGGGGGAACGATGTCGATACTTGATCCACACCGTGCCGCCGAAGCATGAACGCCATCGAGCCCTTAACTCCAAGCATGAACAGCGACTAAGCTGTAGCCGTCCTCGACCGTGGGGTCCGTTGGCATAGCGTTGAGGCGATCCGCCAACGATCCGGAATCATTGAAGTCTGGTGTCCAGAGCAGAAATCTCGCGGATACGGCCGGGCGCCCGTGACACCACAGTATGCGCCCCCGATGGAGGTCGTACCGTTCGTACTCCCAGTAAATTGCGCCTCGCACGCTTGAGTGCTTGAGTGCCTCAGATACTCCGAGAGGATCTCCGGACGAAACCCGCCTTGATCGATGATGGTTACGATGTCGAGATCTGCATCGCCCATGGCACGGACCGATGCACTGGCGAAACGGTCGACGTTTGGCATGTGTGAGGGATAAGCGTAACCGAGCCCGGACGGGGCCGCGACCAACACATCACGACCAGGGCAGGCGGCTTCGTAGAGCCACCGGAGTACAGGTGACGCCAGTCGCTGCAGAGAAGGACTGATAGTCCATCCGACCGGGACGCGCCCTCTTTGCGGATGACCAAACCACCTGTGCGACGTGGCGAAGTCGTTGAGAATCCATTGGACATTATCACCGTCTGTCATTACGAATGTGACCGTGTGAGGCTCCCGTTTGTCCGGATGTGGGCGTACCTTCGACCTTTGTTGCTTCGTCCTCAAGAGAGCGCCCGCGAGGGCGCTGAGATTGTACGCAAAGTCGGCGGGGATGGTGTAGCATCCGGCTTCGGAAGCGGCCCGAACAAACACATGCTCACCTTCAGAGGCATCCCCCCATCCGAGTACGGCACTCCCAGGAGACAGTTGGGATAGTACTCTCGCGCGAGAGTCGTGGTTTCCGTGGTAGAAAGTGAGCGCCTGCAGCGCGGGCCCATGGTCCCTCAGTGCGCTCTCCGCCGGGCCCCGGGCCCCTGTGTTCCGCAGCGTGCGCAGGGGATGGTGGTATTGGTAGCCGCAGATCAGGATGCGCGTCCGGCCCATCTCCCGCTGCCGCGCTCGCGCCCGCTGCAGTCGCGCCGAGAGGCTATCCAACGCGTCGTGCGGCGGACCCACCGCGTCCTCTAGGCCCAGCTCGAACAGGAAGCGGTGGTCCATGACCGCGCCGCCGTGGGCGACCACCACCGGCCAGCCCCGCCGCTCCGCCTCCTCAACCACGGCGGCCGCCGACGCCGACCAGCGCGCGAGGCAGAGGACGAGGATGTCTGCGGGGGGCATTGCCCCCGCGGCCATGCGCAGCGGCCCGTCCCGGGCCTGGAGGCCGCGCTGCTCCAGGCCGGAGGCGACGCGGGCCGCGTCGGCGGCCACCTCGCCGAGCACCAACACGCGCATGGTCGTGGTCCCCTCTCGTGGGCCGCCCGGGCCAGGGAGGCGGATGCAAGGAGAGGAACCGGACATCGAAGGGGTGTGGACTTTCTCCTGCTCGGCGGTGCCTTCCTGCGTGAAGGAGGTACTGCGATGGGGTGGGATGCCGAACGGGGTCGGGTTGTGGTTCCGGGGGCGGGGCCCCGTGGTCCGCCGGCGGGGGCGGCTGGCCCTGCACCGGGGCATCCAGGCAGTCCGGAAGACACGTTTCGGCCCGGCGAACACGCTCGGGCGTGCGCGGACGACGCCGGTCAGCAGCCGCGTGGGCCGCGGAATCCATTCCTGCGCGGTCCCTGCATGCGCGGGGCGCGCGCTGTGCGTTGCGGTGGTCCCCTGCCGGAAGGCTCGCCGGAGCTCGGCGGCCTGGCGCCGCGCTTCTCCCCGCAGGTGCTCTCCTGGCCAAGTCCGCCGGGCGCCGCGACACCGAGAATGGGGGAAGCCCGCCCCGTTGGACCGAAGTGTCAGGGCTGTTGGCCGGCGAGTCGCCGGAGTAGAGGCGAAGCGGTCGTTCATCGGGCGGAGGCAGGCCCGTCCGGCGTGCGGCCGTGCCCGCCGCGGGGGCGCTTGTTCTTGTCCCGCTACCACACGGACAAGGCTCGCTGCGGCCCGTTCGGGTCGTCCCCCCGGCCCCGTGGGGCGGGATGATCGTGGGAGATTGCTCCAACAACCGCATCGCCAGACCCTCGCGGCGGCCACTGCATAGGGGCTGCTCTTCGGGTACGCAAGCGCACCCGTGTCGCCCAGAGCACCTCCTGTGTCCTCCCCCCGCCCGCCAGCGCCCGGCAAAGCACGCGCCGCAGCGTCGGGAACGCTATGCTGGGGCTGGCCTGCCTTGCGCCCGGATCCGTCCCGGACACCTACATCCGCCCGTCCAGGAGGCCGCCGTGCCCACTCGCCAGCCCGCGCAGCCCCTCCCCCTCGATCAGGCCCTGGGGGCGCTCGCCCGCGCCGCTCGCTCCAGGGCAGCGCCCGCCCCTCAGCCCCCCAAACAACGCACCGCCGCTCCCAAGCCGCCGGTCGCCACGGCGGCGACCGGCGCGGCGCGGAAACCCGCGACACCCCCATCCCCCGCGTCGGCCAAGCCGAAGCCTCCTGCCCAAGAGCCCCCAGAGCCCCCGGCGCCCCCCGGCGGTAGCGGCAACCCCGTCACCCAAGCGGCTCGGCGCGCCGTCTGGGTCGCCGAGGACGGGCGCTGTGAGGCCTGCCGGCGGCCAATGAACCAGCGCCTCGGCCGGGCCTGCCGCGTCGATCCGCACGTCGACGACTGGTCCCCGCAGAACCTGCACCTCCTCTGCCCGTACTGCGCCGACGGCCGGCCCGACCCCCTCGCCTCGCCGTTGGCCGTCGCGCCCTCCGTGACCGATGCCGTGTCGGCCACGACCTGCATCACCGAACCCACCTGGCTGGTCGAGCAGCTGCGCCGCCATGCGGTGCTGATCGAAGCCGACCCCCTGCGCGTCTGGTTGCCCGGCGTCGGCGTCTTTGCGCTCACCCCCGCCGCAGACGCCAAAGCTGGCGCCGCCGTGCTCTCCGTGGTGCGGTTGTATCCCGCCCCGGCCGAACTGCGCATCCAACCCCAGCGCTGCACCCGCGGCCTGCCGCGCCCCGCCCCGCCAGGGCCCTGACGACAAGCTGCGCCACCGGCATCCTGGACCCGCGCGGTCAGCAAGCCCCGAGGGCTGCGGCACAGTCCAGGCGCCGCGGGGATTGGGTGTACGGCGGCTGGCATTCAGGAGCAGGCGCGCAGCGGCCGGCTTTACGGAGGCAGACGTCCTCGGCGCCAACGTGCTAGCACTGTTGCGCGTATCAGCGCTGGTACTCACAGAAACCGCCACGATACAGGGGGCACCATCGAGAAGCGATGCGCCCGCTTTGTCTCGGCACAGGCGCACCACCCTCGGCCACGGCACGCCCCTTGACGTGTAGAACGCCGCGTTCTACTATCGGCACATGGAGCAGCATGTGCCACTGCGCGAGTTGAACCAACACACCAGCGCCGTCATTGAGGCCGTCGCGCGTGGCGCCTCCGTCGTGATCACCCGCAACGGCCGTCCCGTCGCGCGGATGGTCCCCGTGTCCCCTGCGGCTTCAGGCCTCGGTCAACTGGTGGCGGCGGGGCGGGCCACCGCCCCGACCATACAGGGACCGATCCCGGCGCCGCTTGCGGGGGACAACGGGATCGACTTGGCTCGGGCCGTGAGCGCCGATCGGGACGGCGAGCGGTGATCTACCTGGACTCCTCCGCCATTGTGAAACTCATCCATCGCGAGGCCGAAAGCCCCGCCCTGATCGAGTGGCTGAGTCATCGGCCCGAAAGCCCCCTGATCTCCTCTGCCCTCGCTGCGGTAGAGGTGCCGCGCGCCGTGCGCCGGTATGCCCCGCAGGCCCTGGCTGGCGTCGCGGCGGTCATGGCCCGCCTGTACCTGCTGGAGATGGACGCGGTTGTGCGGGAGACGGCGGCGGCGCTGCCCGACCCCACCCTCCGTAGCCTGGATGCGATCCATGTCGCGAGCGCCCTGGTTGCACGAGCCGAAGGCCCTGCGCTCGTGGGCTTGCTCGCGTATGACGAACGCCTCCTGCGCAGTGCGGCGCTTGCGGGGTTGCCCGTGCTGAGTCCTGGAGGGGGATAGCGCGGCGGCGCGCGAACCAGATGGCACACGAGGCCCTCATCCAGCTCGACCTGGAAGTCCGCGCCGAACACATGCTGGCGGGCTGGGACCGGCTCCCTCCGAAGGCGGCGCGGACCTGGAGGAGATCGAGTAGCGCGGCCAGCGGCTGCTGCACCTGGGCGGAGCGGTGATGGTGGAGCATCCGCGGATGGAGGTGGCGTGCCGCCGCGCGGCCAGCCCCGTGCCCGGGACAGGACCCGGCCGCCGTTGCGGCGAAAGGGCGACGCGCTGCACGTGAGTCTCGTGGAAGGGGATATGGTTTGCCGTACTCCAGCGGTCCTGAGGCGGGTGGAGACGGGCCGCCGCTCATCGCCTATGCCGCCGCGCCCCACCGCTACTTCGACGAACGGGCGGAACGGGTCGCGGGCTTATACGACGGTCTCTTCTTCACCCTCGGCAGTTGGGACGAGGGGGTGGCCGATCAACTCGGGCTGCATTCCGCCGAGCCCATTGCCACGGCCTGGGCCGCGGCCGCCGCACGCAACCTGACCCACCTGCGGCGCGCGGGTGCTGTCGAGAACCTGCTGGGCGTGCACTTCGGCGAATCCGCGCCCTGGCCGTCCCCCGAAACCCTGCTTCCCCCGACCTACCAGCAGAAGATGGCGCACCACTTCGGCCGGCTCGGGCAGGTGGCCGCGGCGCTCGGGTTCCGGGGTGTGAGTATCGACATCGAATACCCTTCCCCAAGGTATGTTCTGGATCACGACATCTACACCTTTGACGGCTACGGCGCGGAAGACATCGTGGCGGCGGCCGCCGCCCAGGGCCGCGCGGCCGCCAGGGCACTGCTGGACGCGTTCCCCACGGCCGTCGTGTTCCTGCTTCCCGGAGAGGTCCGCGCGCGGCCGGTGGAGCGTGCCTTCATACAAGGCATCCTGGAGGCGATGGCGGAGCGGGACGCCCCCGGCGGACTGCACCTCGGGTATGAACGTTCGTATGGCCTCTACGACGCGGCAACCCAGGTGGCGATCCCCCGGGCGGCTCACGGTTGGCTGGAAGTGGACCTCAGCCTGGCGCAACGGGCCTACTGGCGAACCCGCTGCTCGGTCGCGCCGGGGATCTGGCCCCTCCACATGGTCGAAACGGGAGCCAGTGACTACCCCTGCCGCCCGTGGTCCGAGGAACTCGCGGAACTCGCCGCGCAACTGGCCATCCTCCGCCGCGTGGCGACCGGTTACATCTGGACATATTCCATGCACCCGCTGTGGCACGACCACGGACCGGAAGCCACCTCGGTGTTCGGCTTCAACCAGGCCGCCTTTACGGGCGCCCCCGAAGCGGTGGCGGGATGGCACGAGATTCTTGCCGGCAGACGCGCCGCCAGGCCACCGGCGGATCCGCGCCTCGCGCCGCTCTGGCGGGCGGTGGCGGATTTCGACGCGGGCCGGATCAACGCGGACGGACTATGTTCCCGCTTCGGGACGCCGGGCACGTGGCAGATGATCGGGCTCTTGGACAACCCGTCCGTCCGCCAAGCCTTCTCCGCCAGGGAGGCCGTGCACCATGCCCCGGCCCCGTACGCCAGCGTGCACGGACGGGACGGCATGGTCCGCTGGTTTCCGTTCCCCAACCGCGATCCCACGGGCAGTGTGGACCTGCGCCTGCCGTTTGCTTGGTATCGCACCGACGACGTCAGCGCCCACCTCGCATGCACGGTGGAGGCGACACGCGAGGTACGAACCAACCTGTGTATAGGCTGGGACGACGGCCTGGCGGTGTGGCTGGACGATCAACTGGTCTTCGACCGCCGTGCGTACGGCCACGCACACGGAGGCCTGCTCTACCGCGATCGCTGGTTGTTCGAGGAGTTCGTGCCGCTCACGATCTCACCGGGCAAGCACTGCCTGGCCCTAACGTCGCTCAACGCCCGGGGGAGGTGGGGCTTTAACCTGCGCATGGGCGACCGCGACGGCTACCCGGCGGAGGGCCTGCGCTTCGGGGCGGGCACGGTCGCCCCACGGTAGGTGCCCCGGCAGAGCCCATTGCGCGGCCGCGACGTGTGGACGGGCCCCTCCTGCATCCACGTGGTGCGCTCCCGGAGCGGTTCCCGCGGCTACATCCCGCCCCCTCGCCATGAGGCCGCCCAGGCAGGCCGGCGGGCCGAAACGCCCCGGCAGCGCGCCGAAGCCGGGGAACGCCGCGATCATCACCGCGCTGAAGAGCGCCGACTGGACCGACAGGCCGGCGGCGCGGCTGTGCTCGGGAAGGGTGGCTTGCACCAAGGCGTCGAGCCGCGGGTAGAGGATGCCGCCGGCCAGGGACGCCCCAGAGGCCCTGGCCAGCCCCGACGGAAGTGCCACCTGATGGCGCCCGGCGGACACCCAAGTCCCCTGCCAGTCCGTCGCGACCGGGCCCCCCGTGCCCCGCCCGACACCCCGCCTTCGGCCCACGACACGGGCCGGGGACGCGGTCCCCCCTCCCGCGGCTGCAGAGGTGAGCGACGATCCCACATGATCCCGCACCCGTGCCCCTGGTCCCCATTTCGCTGCGCACGGTGGTCCCCGTTTGGATTGACACAGGCACTGATCGTTCCTACGTCCGGTCAACGGCTCAAATTACCGCTTACGCCTACCGAACTCGAAGTACAGTATTACCATGCCCCGGAGTCACAGAACGCCCAATGTATGTCGACTTAGAAAACTCGCACAAACCGCGGTGGTCGCAAGACATATCCATCATCGCCCCTCCCGCGACACCAATGCCCTGTCCGGGCACCGCGCGGCAGGCCAGTGCTTCACACATCAAGTCAGCCTCCGGAGAGGCGGCCACCCAGGAGAGGGCCCGAGCCACCGGCACGCCCTCCAACACGGCCCGCATGACTTGAGCCACATTGCAGGTGGTCGCAAAGCCGCCTCCGCCTGAGGGTGGCGCCTCCTGCGGTTGACTGCCCAGTGGCACCGCTGGCACGTCCCACCGAGTCGCCGCAACCGTACCCGGATCGCCCACGTAGGCAGCCCTGGCCCGCACGATGGAAGTTCCGACGGTAGGGGAGACGGGAAGCCAACCTGACTCCACCGAAAGTACGGTTTGGGCACCGCGGCCCCACAGAAACTCAGTCAGAGCGGCGACCATGGGCTGGGGCCAACCGTTGCCGCGCGTGAGACCCGCAACCCAGGTGTTGGCGGGTTGCACGCGTTGGGTGCCGATCACGGGAAGGGCTGCCACTCGCCACGGGGTCCCCGCCCCCAGCGCGCGGGTGAAGAGTCCCGCATCGCTCAGAAACCCGAACTGGAATGTAGCCGCCGCGCCATCGAACGGAGCCGTGGCCGCACACGTCTGCGCGCTCACAATCGGAACCATCTGCTGAAGGACGGCTCCCCAAGCGGTACAGGCGGCGTGGAGCCGGGCCGAGAACACGGGAACGCTGATGCCCACGTGGGCGTTGCCGCATCCGTAGCCTGAAAGGATCCACCACGCCATCGGGTCGGGCCCGAAGACGACCGCCCCATGATACGCGGCATGCCCCAGAATACCCGGCAGCGCCGCAACGGAGGTGCGCAACGCACCCGAAGCAGGCCAAACACCCCTTCCGGTACTGGCAATGGGATAACGCTGATGCAGAGATGGCGTCGCCGCCACCTGCCGCGCTGCCCTCAGGAACGCCGCTAATGTCCAAGTCGTGGGATCAGAAACGATACCCGCAACTCGTAGCACATCGGGCCGGTAGTAGAGAACAAGCGGATCGCGCAGCAACGGCAACATGGTCCCTGCGGCATCGACGGGGGTCGGCACCGGTTGCGCCTGCAGCAGGCTCAGGCGCGGGCGCCACGCCTCCAAACGCCGACTGAGAAACGCCGAGGACGGAAAGATCACCGCGCCGCGGGGGGGCGGGCCAGATGTGCCCCATGTAGAGAGCGTGTGGGGTATCACACGCCCGTCCGCCCGCAGGGCGGACCGGATCGGCCGAAGCAGCGTCTCCGACCGTCGCTCGGGTACGGGGCACCCTTTCAGGCCGCCCTCATCCACGTACCCCTCCCAGACACCGACCCGCAGCGGCCCGCGCACGGGGTGCGCCGAGTGCGCCGCCGGACCGCAAGCGCCCAAGGCTAGCATCGACGCAGCGACCGGTAGGCCTGCGCCGAACCACTCCCGCCGAAAAAAGCGGGCGTCGCCTGAGATCACTCCCACGCTCCGCACCTTTGACCCACACTCCGCACCCTTGGGACCGAGGCCTTGGGATTTTGGCTTGGCGAACCGAGGAGGCCGTTTGGGTGACTTGCCCTCGCGGTGCCTGAGGCC
>JAJZXK010000122.1 GCA_021806565.1 Bacillota bacterium
CGCGCCGGCGGCTGCTTTTCGCGGCGGCGGGAGCCTCCGCCTGGGCCACCGCGGCATGCGCGCGGCAGAGGGGCCATCCAACCGCGGCGCACCAGACGAGCGTCCTGAGCGTCGCGCTGGACGTGTATGCGCTGGAGAAGATCTCCACGCCCAAGCAGCGCGCCGCCTTCTACCGCCAGGTCCTTTCCGGCTTCGAATCGGCCCACCACGGCATCCGCACCCGCCTGGTCGCCTTCGCCCCGACCCAGGCCAACATCGCCGCCATCATCGCGGGCACCGCCCCCGACGTCTTCCCCGACGAGGCGCCCACCTACCCCTCCTACGTACAGCAGGGCCTGCTGCTGCCGCTGGACGCCTACCTGCGCCGCGACGCCGTCGACACGAACATCTGGTCCCCAAGTCTGGTGGCAACCTTCCGCACGGCCAACGGCACTTACGGCCTCAGCCGAGACATCAACGTGTACTGCTTCGCGGTGCGGCTCACCGATTTCGACCAGGCGGGCCTACCCTACCCGTCCACCGCCTGGACGCACCGCCAGTTCGCCTCGCTGGCCACCGCCCTGGCGCGGCCCGGGCCGACCCACCGCCTCGGGGCCGCCTTCCAGGGCAGCCTGCTCGACTTCCGCCAGGTCCTGGCCGGCTTCGGCGGCAGCCTCACCACCCCGGACCGAAGCCGCCAGACCCTGGGGACGCCGGCCGGCATCGCCGCCGGTCAGTGGTTTTTTCCGGGGCTGATCTGGACCGGGGCAGTCGCGGCGGGCGGAACGGCCAATCTCGGCAACGACACCACCTCGATCCAGGAGATCCAGGGACACGCCCTGCTGCAACTGTTCAGCCAATGGGGCAACCAGTTCAAGTGGACGCTCTATCCGCCTCCGGTGTATCCACACGGCCGCTTCGGCAATCTCGGCGCGGCCTTTTGGGCGATCAACGCCGGCACCCGCCAGCCGGACGCGGCCTGGGCCCTACTGCGCTGGCTCGCCGTGGAGCCGAGCTACCAACGCTTCATGATGCGCACGTTCCTCTTCCCGCCGGCCCTCACAGCCCTGCTGCCGGAATGGCGCACCACCGTCGGCTCCGTCGCGCCCGGGCTGCGCGGTAAGGGGCTGCGCTGGATCGTGCAGGGGGCCCGCAACGGCTGGGGCGTGCCCCAGCCATACTTCCGCACCGCAAACACCGAGGCGTTTTCGATCGACGACCGCTGGTGGTCCACGCTGCTGGCGCACGGGGCGGGGGTCCACACCGCCTTCACCCAGGCCGACCTGCAGGTTAACGCCCTTCTGGCCGCCTCCCGGGGAACCCCGATACCCGGACTCAGGGCACAGCAGCAGGCTGCGGCGCTGCGGCAGCGGCGCGTGCGCAGCATGTTCGCCGCGGCGGACGTGTAGCGGTCCCGCCGTCGAGCGCGCCGCCGGCCCCGGGCGGCGCTCAGGGCCGGGGGCGGTCCGGGGCGGGCGGGGGATCTGCCCGCCGCGCCCGCCACGCGGCGCCGATCCCCACGGCTACTGCCACCCACAGGGGGAAGTGGCTCAGCACGGGCGCCCAACCGAAGAACGCGCCCGCGGAGCCGTAGCCGACCGGCCGCGTCGCGGCCCACACCGATACGGCCACCTTGGCCGGCCAGCCCAGCGCCGCCAGGAGCAGCACCGCGGCCAGCGGCCGGCGCGACCCCGCGGCGTACGGGGCCCAACTGACGGCGAGTACGAGCACCAACACGTGCGCGGTACTCACCACCGCCGCTCCCACCGGCCGGAACAGGAAGGCCAGTGCGTTCATCGCGGCACCCCGCCACCGGAGGCGCGCCGGTCGGCCCGTCCCAACCGTGCCAGCCCGAGTGCGAACGCGGCCCACAGGGGCGCATGCACGGCGAAGGCGACCACACCCACCCCCACCACGGCCACCGCGCGGGCCTCAAGCCCTGTCTGGGCGGCCGCCGTCGCCCACAGGGGGTCGACGGCCAGCAAGGCCACGACTGCGGCCAGGTGCGAACGAAAACGGATGACGCTGACGAGGGCCGCCAGGCAAAGCAACAGGTCCAACCAGTCGCCGACCTGCGCCGGGACCGGTGAGCCCACGCACAGCCCCCCCAACACCAATCTGGTTCGGACTGGCTCTAGGGCGCAGCCCGCACCGACACCGCGCTGCACCGTCGCTTCAGGGTAACGGATCCCGCGTCGGAGGTCACGGCCGCCGCATCGCCGTTCCAGTGCCGCGCCGCGCACCCCGGCGGCCGCCTGCCGCGCTCTGCGCTCGTGTGGCTGCCGGGCGGCAGTGCCTTGGGGTCTGTGTCCGCATGCGGTGTCGGTGTACGCGACCTGCCGCGCGACTCCTTCCTGGAGGCCTCGCGCCTTCCACCCCCGGGTTGGACTTCGATAGCGTATGAGCCCCGCAGCCGGGTCAAGCCGACCGCCGCTGCGCACATCCAGACCACGTACCCGGATCGCCCCGCCGTCCCCCGGCGACTGGCCGCATCGGGCACGCACGTGCCAACGGCGCCCCCGGCGGTGCGCCGGCAGCGACGCACCCGCTCGGGTCCGGGATGGCGGCCCGTACGCACTTGCACGGGACGCCGGCCCCGTCGCAGGAAACGCCACATCACGTGCTGAAGGGCATTTTGACGTACCAATCGGCGCAACTGGAGAGGGTGGTTCCGACCAACGACGATGTGGAGATGCAGCAACTGCTGGCTGCACGACAGGGAGATCCGGAGGCCTTCGAGTTGCTGTTCCGCCAGCACCTACCCTTGCTGCGCGGCGTGGCCCGCCGTTACTTCCTGCCGACCGGCGACACCAACGACCTGGTGCAGGAGGCGACGATCGGCTTCATCCACGCGGTCCGCGACTTCGATCCCGACCAGGGCATGACGTTCTCCGGCTTCGTGGCCATGTGCGCCACCCGGCAGGTCCTGACCGCGCTCAAGAGCGCGACCCGGCACAACCAGACGATCCTCACCTCCGCCCTCTCCCTCGATCAAACCACAGACACCCGTCCTGGCGGGCGTTCCCTCGCCGAGGTTATCGCCGACGACCGCCCACTACCCGAAGACCTCGCCATCCGCCGCGAAGAGATCACCCTCATCTCCACCGCCATCCCTGAAGTCCTCGGCCCGTATGAGCAGGCCGTGGTCCGCCTCTTCCTGCAAGGGCTTTCGTACGGCGAGATCGCCGCGGCATGCGGACGCAGCCCCAAGTCGGTCGACAACGCGCTCAGCCGCATCAAGCGCAAGATGCGCGTCGTCTCCGAATCGCCGCACCCACAGCGGCTCCCGGTCCGCGAGGCGACCATGGTCCCTCCGTACACCGGCTACCGTGAGTGCATCCAGTGGGACGCAGCGCCCGCGTCCGACCGCCGCTGAGGCGGTGGCTCCGCTCGGGTGGACGCCGCCTTCCGTGGTCCCGCACGACCCCGGAAGGCGTGAGCCGCACGGCGGCGACGGTAACCGGACCCAAACCGCGGGCAACCCTGCGGCGCAGGCCGGCCATCGTCTCCAACGCCGCCTGGCATGTACCGCCACCCGGCCGCAATGGGCGGGGCACCACCGGCGGGCGATGTCAACCGACCTAACGTCCGCCGATTCGGGTGGACAAGCCGTCGGCTTTGGCCGGCGGTAGTTGACCGTCGTTACTCCAAAGTGCTCTTGGCATCGGCTGCCAGATCAGCGGTCACGCGGCGATCCGCGTCGCCGGCGCTGCGGTCGGCGGGCTGGTGTTCGTGCTGCTCGGCAGTCGCGCGCGGCGCCTGCGGGCACGGTCGGATGCCGGGAACAAGCCGCACGCCGCTCGCGTCCGACCCAATCCCATCCGATCCTCCATAGGTGGTGAGGCCCGACCGCATCAAGTACCCGTGGAGCGCACCGATCGCGCCCGGCACCAGGCACTCGGCTGGCGGTCCGTCGGCGCGCCCGGGGTGCGCGCCGGCTCGGTGTCCCGCGTCACCCTCACGCACCGATCGCAGGCGGGGAAGGGGGGTGGAACCTGGTCAGGCGAGGCGGGGTGCGCCCGCGTGGGTGTCCTGCCGCTCCGCTTGTACCAGGGCAGCGTGGGTAGGCTGGCACGCCTCGGCTGGAAGGCGAAGGTCCTCCTGATCCTGCTGTGCGTCGCCGCGTACTTCACCGTGGCCTACGGCGTCCTGAGCGCCCTGGCCCCCACCCGGGCGGCGTCGGCGCCCACCAAGGCCCACACGGCCGCCGCCACCGTGCCCGTCGCCGTCGCGCAAGGCGATGCCGCCGCCGCGGACCTCGTCTACCACGCCACCGCCGTCGCCGCCCGCATCGAACGGCCTGCGGCGGCCACTTCGCCGATCACCCGCGACCTCAAGATCATTCGCTTGGCCACCCGCACCGCGCCTCGCCCGGCCAAGAGCCCGGGCCATTCGACACGCAAACGGCCCTCCAAAGCCAGGAAACCCCACGCCAAGGCAAGCGCTGCGACCAACAGCGGCAAGGCGGCAGGGACCGGATCCAGGGCGACGGCCGCCGTCGCGGCGCTGCGGCGCTTCGCCGCCATCGCGGCGCGAGCCGAGGGCGCACTTTACGATCCGAGCGCCCTGCGGGCGCTGCTGCCCCAGCTGGGCAGCGCCGCGGCCAGGCTCGAGTCCGCCTATGCCCCACACTCGGGATCCGGGTGAGGTGTCCGACTGAACGGCTGAACGGTTGCGGGCGGTACCGGTCCCTGGAGTGTGGACCTCCAGCGTGGGAAGGGGGATCGTGACCGATGGACGGCATGGACGGCGGCGAACGCTACCGCCGCCCCACCTGGCGGGAGGCCCTGCGGGGCTTCCCCTGGTGGAAGGAGCTCGGCGTCGACTGGCGGGGGGCGCCCGAACAACCGCGCGGCTCGCCCTCCCTGCCGCGCCTGCTCCGCTTCTACCTTCCCTATTGGCCGACCGTCGCCGCCATCCTGGGCATGCTCGTCGTCTCCGCGGCCGTAGGAGTGATCCCGCCGCTTCTGACGCGCCAGATCATCGACCAGGCGCTGCCGAAGCACAACCTGGTCCTGCTGGTCCACCTGCTGCTGCTCTTGGTGGCGCTCCATCTGCTCAGCGAGGCGTTGGGCCTGGTGCACACCGTGCTGCACAGCCTCACCCTGCAGGGGGTGCTGCGCGACGTGCGCGCCCGGGTCTTCGGCGCGGTGGCCGGAGCGGATCCGCGGCGGCGGGCCGAACTGGATCCCAACGGCGTCACGGGCCGCATCATCAACGACATCGGCATCGCCGGCGCGGGCGGGGTGGCGGGCGTGCTGACCACCCTGATCGGCGCCTTCCACGACGTCACCGTTCTGGCCGCATCCGTCGTGGCGATGTTCGTGCTCAACCCCTGGCTCGCCCTGATCGTGTGGTTCGTGATGCCCCCGTTCATCGTGTTGGGATTGGCGGTCGGCCGCTGGGTCTACGGCCTGGAGCGCCGCCTGCACGAGCGGATCGTCGACCTCAACACCGCTCTGGAAGCCGCCGCGGCCGCCGGTTCCAGGGCGGCCGCCCGCCGCCGCACCTTCCACCGGATCGCGGACGCCTTCGCCAACGTCAGCATCGCCCGCAAGTTCGTCGGCCGTTCCTTTTCCAACCTCTGGAGCGTCGGCACCGCCCTGGTGGCGGCCGGCCTGTGGTGGTTCGGCGGGCGCGAGGTGATGAACGGCGTCATGACCCTCGGCACCCTGCTGGCCTTCATCGCCTACACCCGCAAGGTGGAAGGGCCGATCGACCGGCTGCTCGGGGTCTTTATCGGCCTGCGCGGCGTACTGGCCCTGGCCGACCGGGTCTTCAACCTCTTCGACCGCCTGGCCGCCCTCGGCGGCCCGGTCCTGCCGCCGCCAACCCGCGGGCTGCGCGGCTTCGCCCCCATGCTGCGCCCCCGCCGGTGGTTTGCCGGCCTGCAACTGCGGCTCAAGGTCCCACAGCAAAAGCCGTTGGGTCCGACGGTGCGGCGCCTGCTCGAATACTTCCGTCCGTACTGGCCATACTGGGTGCTGGTCGTCGCCATGGCCGTCGTCGCCATCGGCGGCCTGGGCCAACTGCGCCCGCTGTTCGAGCGCATGATCATCGACGGGGCCCTGCCGCAACACCGCACCGGCCTGCTGCTGCTGGGCGTCCTGGGCATCCTCGCCTATCCGGTCATCCACATCTTCACCGGCACGGTGAGCACCCTCAGCCACGAGGTCATGTCCCACCGGTCGCTGCGCGACCTGCGCAACGACTTCTTTGACGAGGCCACCGCCAAGGGCCCGGCCTTCTGGGACGCGGTCCATCCCAGCGAGTTCACGTCGCGCGGCCTCAACGACATCGACGCGATCTACGGGGCCACCAGCAGCCTGGCAAACATCACCTGGCGCGAGATCCCGGTGATCACCGCCAGCATCTTCATGTTCGCCCTCAACTGGCGGCTCGGACTGGTGGCCTTCGCCCTCATCCCCCCCTTCCTGCCCTGGACCTACCTCTTCGGCCGCGTCCGCTACAGCCTCGACCGCCGCATCTATGAAGAGGTCACCCGGATGCACCAGGCGGTGCAGGGCGTGGCCGCCGCCAGGGCCGACGCCGACCCCGCCGCGTTCCACGACGCCAATCAGCGCTTGGCGGACCTCGCCGTCCTCTCCTCGCTGGCCGCATGGGGTTACGGGGTGGTATACGGGCTCAAGTCACTGGCCACGACCCTCTGGTTTTGGTGGGTCGGAGGCCAGTGGGTGATGGGCGGCCAACTGCAGTTGGGCACCCTGATGGCTGAGCACACGTATGCGGACCACATCGAGAACATGGGCGACGTCTTCGGCGCCTACGTCACGCTCAGCGGACTCGCCGCCAACTGCGACCGCGTCTTCGCGCTGATGGACACCCCCGACCCGGGCGCCGCCGCGTCGCTCGCCGCATCCTCCTGAACTCCGGATGCTTCGGGTCGCGGGTCGACGGTTCCGACGTGCGGGGCACCTCCACCGGGTGATCCGCGGGCGCACGGCCGGGCAGACGGATAACGCAGTCCGAAGGGCTCTTGCAATTCCGCCGTTCTGGCGCACTCTTAACCTTGAAAGGGAGGTTTCCTGGGTGGTTGAGAAGGTCTGCGTCGCAGTCTTCTTTGACCACGGTTCCGTATGGGCACGGTGGGGGGACGGCTCCACGACCAAGATCGCCGACCTGCCGACCGGATGGCCGCCGGCGCGGTTTGCCCACGCCCTGTCCGCTTCGGCTCGGGCGCTGACACTGGACGCTCCTCCCGTTGAAGCAACCGTCGTGCAGCATCCGCCCTTGAGTGTCGGCGCGGGGGGGCTGGGCGAAGTGTTTGCCGCACTGTCCCGGCAAATCGATCGTCTCTCGGTGGAAGTACACCTGTGGGGCCAAGCCGGCGTAAGTAACCTCGACGCGCTCAAGGCCGCGGCGTCCGCGACCGTGCTCGCCGCGGTACAACTCGAGCGGGTCGTCGGTCATGGGGGCGGGATCGCCTGAGGCATCGCCGCACGATTGCCCCCGGCATCCGTGGCGGCAAAGTGCACACCGACCCCCAACAGAAAGGGCGACAGCGATGATCCCTCACACGCTGCCGCTCTCGATTGGCGTGCATGCAGTTGCACACGTGAGAGGGGCCCACCGGGGAAGGCGCCTCTATTGCGGTACGAGCACCGCGTTGCGACCTCCGACACTCGGGTTTGCGGGTGCGGCCGCCTGTGCAGCCCTCTGCGGAGGCGAAACGTACCGGCTCAACGGGCCGGGCGGCCGTAGGCGGAAAGGGCGCGCATGGGGGGACCGGAGGCCTGCAGGCGGCCAGCGGCCAGCACGGCCACCAGATCGGCCCGTGCGGCGAGGTCCGGCTGGTGGGTGATGAGCAGCACCGTCCGGCGTCCCCGCCAGGCCAGAATCTCGTCGAGCACCGCCCGCCCCAGGCGCGGGTCCAGCGCGGAGGTCACCTCGTCCAGCACGACGATGGTTGGGTCCTGCAGGTACATGCGCGCCAGAGAGAGGCGCTGGCGCTGGCCACCGGAGAGGTTGCCTCCCGCCTCGCGCAGCGTCCGCCCCTCCCCCCGCGGCCCATCGAGCAGTTCCTCCGCGCGGGCGCGGCGCAGGGCGGCGGCGACCTCGGCCGCGGACGCCTCCGGCCGCGCCAGCCGCACGTTGGCCAACACGCTCTCGCGAAAGAAAACCGGGTCCTGAGGTACCACCGCCACGGCGGCGCGGAGGGCGGCCAGGTCGTACTCCCGCGCGTCCACCCCGTCCAACAGCACGCAGCCCGCATCCGGATCCATCAACCGGGCGACCAGGGAGGCGAGCGTACTCTTACCGGCGCCGCTGCCGCCGACGATGGCGCAGAAGCTGCCGGCCGGGATGCCGAGGTCGATGCCGGACAGGATGGGGCCCCCGTCGTCCCCGCGCACCTCGACCCCGCGGAACTGGATCGCGCCCTGGAGGCGGACCGGGCGGCCGTGCCGCGGCCGCCGCACATCCGGCGGGGCGTCGACCACCTGAAAGACCCGCTCGGCGACGACGGCCACGCGCTGGGCCCCCAAAGGTAGGTGCAGCAGCCGCCGCACCGGCCCCTCCACCCCCCGCACATACTCCAAGAAGGCGAGCAGGCCGCCCACCGTCATCTGGCCGTGCAGCACCGCCAGGCCGCCCAGACCAAGCAGACAGACCGTCAATCCCTGATGCACCGCGATGTCGATCAACCCGCCGGCACGGTCCACGAAAAAGGCGCGCAGCCGCAGCCGTAGGCGGCGCCACAGCAGGGCATACAGGGCCTGGCTGTCGCCCTCCGCATCGAGGCGGTGCAACAGGGCCCGCAGGCCAGCGACTCGGTCGTTGACGACGCCCTGGGAGTACACGTCGAACAGGGACAGAGAGGACAGCGCCCGGCGCAACGGCCCGGCGGTGACCAGCGGATACAGCGGGTAGATGGCGAGGATCGGCAGGGTCCAGCGCAGGAGCGGCCCGTTGAGCTGGGCCATCAGCGCCAGGCTGGCCGGCAGCCGGTACAGGCTGGCCAGCAGGGCCTGGAGGAGACCCAGATACCCCTCGCCGACGTCCGGCCCGAACTGCTGCAGGGCCGCCGTGACCTCGCCCGTGCTCAACCGCCGCAGTCCGCGCAGCGACAGGCGGCGCAGGTGGTGGTAGGCGTGGACGCGCAGGCGCACTGAGAAGCGCTCGGTGGCCTGGACGAAGGACCAGTGCACTGCGGTGCCGGCCAACCACTGGACCAGCGCCGCCAGCGCATACAGCGCCAGGATGTCCGGCAGGACGGCCACCTGGCGGCCGAGCAGGACGCGGTTGACAAAGACCTGGTGCAGCCACGGCTCAAGTAGCTCCGCGGAGATCCCCGCCACCGTCGAAAAGCCCAGGATCAGAACCCAGGGCCACAGGGGCAGGAAGGCGCGCGTCACCCGCCACAGCACCCGCAGCACGCGTATGTGCCGTGCCCAACGCGTGCGGTCCAGCCGCCGCGCCGTCCCGCGCGCGGCCAGCGCCACGCGCCCCCGCAGCCGTGCCCCCGCGCCCCGCCGTTGTCCGTCCGCGACCGCTTCCCCCTGTCCGCCCACTGCGCGGCCAGGGAGTCTCTATGCGGCTCGGTCCGCACTCATGGCGAGGGCGGCCCGGACCAGCCGGCCAAAGCGCTGCGGACCGCCTCCCGCACCCACGGGCGCGGATAGGCTCCGGCCGTGCGCCGCGTCACCTCCTTGACGACCGGCGCCCAACTGGCGCCTCCGGTGGGGACACCCGAAGCGTGGCGCTCGTCCAGGACGGCGGCCACCGCATCCGCGAGGGCGGGCACCGCCGGACGCGCCACCGACCCCCACTGGTGACCGGTCCGGGGCGGAAAACGGTAGGGCGCCACCGCCTCCCGCGGGTCCGCGCCGGCCGGCAGGGCGGACAGCCGCTGTGCCGCCCTGCCGGCGTGGGCGATCAACGCCGCGACGTCCACCCCGTGGGACGCGGGGGCATACGGCTCCAGGTAGCGGGCGGCGGCGGCGAAGTGGCGCGCGGCCCCCACGGCCTGGCCGCGCTGCAGCTTGACGTGGGCTGCCGCGAACAGGATCAGCCCATGGAGGAAGGGGTCGGACCCGCTACTCCACCACAGAGATTCCAGGTGTTCGTGGGCCTCAAAGTAGCGTCCGGCCGCGAACGCGCGCCGGTAGGCTCCAAACTCCGGCGGCGCCCGCACCCGAATCCCCCCGTCGACACCCAACTCCGCATTGCGTCCCACGAAAGCATATAACGTGGAACTTGTGATGCCATACCGGCCCCCGGGTCTGTCCCGCCGCCCCGAGCCGCACCCGGCCCTGCCAGGGGCCGCGGTGGCGGTGCTATCGCTTGCCCTGGCCCTTTGGTCCGTCGCGGCCGCGGCCCCCGGCGCCTACCGGACCGGCGACGCGGGCTGGCTGCTATGGTGGGCCGCCGTCAGCCTGGGCGCCCTGGGGGCGGGGGCCCGCCCGCGCTGGGTCGCCGTCGGCGGGCTGGCCGCCGCCGCCTCGTCGTGGGCAGCCTTCACCCTGGGCTGGACGTGGTGGCGGAGCTACCCCGCCGGGCTCCACGCCACGGGGGCCTGGATGGTGCGCGGACTCGGCTCCCTCGGCCTCGCGGCCGCCCTCCTGGCCGCGGGTGGGTTCCTCTGCGGCCGCCTTGCCCGCGGCATCCCGCTACGCCGCCTGCCCGACCCGGGGCACTGGCTGTTCGGCGCGGTCTTGTTCGGCCTGGTCGTCATCCCGGTGGACACCGCAGCGAGCCTGGCCGGACCCGGCTGGCTGCGGGGCTGCACCGCCCTTCTGGCCAGCGCCTCCGGGTGGTTCTGGACCCGCTGGGCCGCCCGGGAGCCCGACGCGGCCGCACCGGCGGCCCAGAGTTGGCGGCTGGTCCGGCCGCAGGTCTTGCCGCGCCCCACGCGGCGGCGGCCGAAGCGGCGGGCGGCACC
>JAJZXK010000123.1 GCA_021806565.1 Bacillota bacterium
AATGAGGTGCGCGACCGGGACGAGGCCCACCTGCCGATCCGGCCGCGCGACCCGGTGGTGCTGACAGATGCCGGGCTGTGTCCCTACATCTGGCAGACCGAGGCCGCTCGCCGCGCCAGGGTGATCGTCGTGACCATCCAGAAACTGTTAGGCGACCTGGAGGGCGTCACTCTCCGTCGCCATCCCGGCGGACCCCGCGAGCCGCGCCACCTGGTAGTAGACGATTGTTCAGCGATCGTGAATGAAAACTCGTACACGATACAAGACCTCACGGACTGGGCCACCACCGCCGACCGCCAGGCCGCCGTGGATCGCGGCGAGGTACGCCCGGTCAGCGCCTACGCCGCCATCCGCGCGCAGGACACAGACACCCACGACCCCGCCGGCCGCGCTGTCGCCCTGGCCCGACTGGCCCCGCCGATCCGCAACCTCGCGACCTGGCTCGTCGCACACTCGGATGACCATGCTCGCTTGAATCCGGCGGAATGGACCGGGTTCATCGACGCCAGCGGAGACCCGGCCCTCCCATGGCTCGACGCGACGGGGGCGGAGGCGATCACCGCCGCGACGGACGGGTCCATTGACCTGCCCTTGCGCGGGGTGGCGACCCTGCGCCAGGCCATCGCAGACGGCATGGCCTGGGTCGCCCACGCCGGCCTGACCGCCTACAGCCCCAGCCCTCTCGCCGCCCTCAGCGGTATGGTCCCCATCACCCTCCTCGACGCGACGCCGCCGCCGGCGGTGTACGACCTGCTCGGCGTCGCCCCCACCCCCGCCGACCCCCTGCCCTCTAACGTCCACGTCACCTACTACGTGGACGGCGGCCATGGTAAACGCTCAGTCACAGACCCGCGTTCCGCCGACCGCGAACAATCCCACCTGGAGGCCGTGGTCCGCGAGGTCGCCGGTCGCATCCCCGTGGGCGCCGAGGCGGCGGTCATCACCCACAAGAGCCTGGCCGAACGGGTGGGTCGGGCTATGGCCGATCCCGGCGACAACGGCAAGTCGCGGGGCGGGTATGCTATCCACATAGATGGCCGCACGGTCCACGTGGGATGGTACGGCTACCACGACCGGGCACATAACGAATGGCTGCGTTGTGTGTCGATAGATACTTTCGGGGTGCCTCAATTGAGCCCCCAGGAGCAGGAGCGTCTCTACCTGGCCGAGCGCACTACCATTGCCCTGCAGCGCCGCCGAGCCCAGGTGGCAGCCGCCATGGCCGCGCTCCCTCCGTCCACCTCGAAGGCGGACCGTCTGGCGGCCCAGGTGGCGGCCGAGGCGCGGGCCAAAGCCGACCACCCCGACCCGACCTGGAACCCGACGCGAATCCAGCGCGCCTATCGGCTCCCCGGCGGTTCAGGCGTCGAGTCAGGCGTCGAGACGACGCAGGACGGATGGGCGTCGGACGATCAGGATGCCTGGGCGCGGGCCTGGACCACAGCCGCCCTCTGCCAGGCCATCGGGCGCCTCCGCGCCGAGGCCCGGCCCGAGGCTTTCGTGGAAGTCCACATCCACGCCACCTTCCCCGTCGCGGACATGTACGGGATGCGCATCGACACCGTGACGCATGCCGCCGCCTGGCGCACCGCCGGCACCCGCCGTGCCGAAGAACGCGCCGACCAGCGCCGCCGGTACGCCGCCGGGGTCGCCGGAGTGCGGGCGGACGGCCGGCACCCATCCCGCCGCGCGGTGAACGCGTTTCTGGCCGCGCAGGGCGAGCGTGGATTCGGGGGGCAGACCTGGCAGTTATTGGTACAATCCCGAGCGGATGCAGTGGTATCGGCCAGGAAAGACACTCACTCCGCGGCAGTACCACTCCCGCGTGGCATGGGGACATGGCGCGCTCCTAGCCGCGCAGCCCAGTACCGTCTCGCCCATGGAGGCCACTACATCACCGCCATGGCGGAGCGGATCAGGTCGTCCACCCGCCCCGCGCGCGGATGGCAGCCGCGCGTCCTCGCCCGCCGCGTCCGCGCGCTGGTGGCCGTGGCCGCATCCCGCGCCCGTGCTCGGGGCGCGGGATAGGGGAGGGGCAACGGCCAGGGGAGCGGCACCCAGGCCTTGCCTGCTTCTAGTCGTGTTGCCCCGCCCTTCGGGGCATCGGGAGAGCATCACGATCAGGGAAGGCACCCGGGCGGCGCCCGCCTTGTCCGTGTTGCCCTGCCGCCAGGCGGCCGTCCTGGACCCCTTGCGCCACAAGGGCTGGCAGCAGCCTGCCCCGCAGAGGGGTCTGAGAGGCCCGCAGGTGGGCGCGGCTGGGGCCGGGTCCAGATACCCTCCCGCCCCGCTTGCCGCCTGCCTGCGGGTTTCTCCGCAAGGCCGTTTTTTCGAGGTAGCGCGGGCAGCGGGGGGCTTCGCGCCTGGTTGTAGCCTGGCGGCGGGAGGTGCGAAGTCGTGGACCTGCGACCCTACCAGATCGAGGCTCGCCAGGCCGTGGCAGACCGCGTGGCGGCGGGTTGTCGCAGCCTGCTGACCGTGTTGCCCACGGGAACGGGAAAAACGGTAGTCTTTGCCAACGAGATCAAAGACCGTGCTACCGCCGGTCGGGTGCTGGTCTTGGCGCACCGCGAGGAGCTTATCCATCAGCCCGCAGATATGCTGCGGCGCGTTGCCCCCTCGCTGGAAGTCGGCATTTGCAAGGCCGAGCGCAACGAGGTCGCATCGCACGTGGTTATCGCGAGCGTGCAGTCTCTGTGTCACCCCAAACGCCTGGAGGCATACGCCCGGTTTGGCCGGCCGGCCTTGGTCGTGACCGACGAGGCACACCACGCGGTGGCCCCCACGTACCGGCGGATCTATGACGCCCTGGAGGCCGGCGCCGCAGACGGTCCGCTGCACTTGGGATACACCGCCACCCCGCAGCGTACCGACGAGGTTGGTCTCTCGGAGGTCTTCGAGGAGATCGTCTTCAGTCGCGACATCAAGGGGATGGTGGGCGAGGGCTGGCTGACTGAGCCGCGCGGCCGGATCATCCCGGTGGACGTGGACCTGGATCAGGTGCGGAAGAACGACGCCGGAGACTACTCGGACGCTGGCCTTGATGAGGCGATGGACCCGAAGGTGATGCGGGCCATTGCAGCGGCGTGGTGGCAATACGCACAGACGCGGACCACGGTTGCTTTCACTGCCAGCGTGACGACCGCAAAGATGCTCGCCCGGTTCGCCAACGAGATTGCCGGCAGCGACGTTGCGGCCGAGGTCGATGGAGAGACGCCCTCCGAGCAACGCCAGGAAATCCTTGATAGGCTTCGGGCTGGCCGCCTGAGACTCATCGCAAACTATGGCGTGCTGACCGAGGGATTCGATGCCCCAAACGTGACTTGTGTCCTCATGGCCCGCCCGACCAAGAGCGAGCCCCTCTACACACAGATGGTTGGACGTGGCCTGCGCCTCTGGCCGGGCAAAGACGATTGCCTGGTCCTGGACGTGACCGGGATCAGCGCGGAACACAGCCTGTGCGTCCTGCCGATGCTGTTCGGACTGCCGACGGGAGACATGGCCGGCAAGAGCGTGTCGGAACACGCCGAGGCCCTGGCCACAGAGGCCCGCGAGCACGGCTACCGCTTGGCGCGGGTGGAGGAGCAGGTCAATCTCATGCGCCGCCGCCGGCACTGGTCCTGGACGGAGGTGCATGCGGGTCGCGTGTTCTCGGTGGGCCTGGGGCGCGACAGCACTGGCGCGGACCGGATGGTTGTTGTGCGGGGCGTGGCGAAAACCCCAGCGGATGGTCAGTGGGTCGTTGAAGAGCGGCGCTACACAGGCCGCCGCTTGGCCGAATGCCGCGAGCTTTTCCGCGGCGAGGGCGACACGGCAACCGAAGACGCGTTTGGTGTGGCAGAGACGTTCCTCGCTCAGATTCCCGAAGCGGCTCGTTTGGCTGGGACGGGGGAGGAAAGCTGGCGGAGCCGCAGTGGCAACGATCCTGCAACCGGCGCACAGATCAACGCGCTGCGCAAATGGCGCATCCCGGTCCCGCCGGATTGCACGAAGATGCACGCCAGTGACCTACTCGCCCAAGCGATCAGTGCGGCCCGACTGCGGGGGGCGTAGCCTCAACGCCCCCATCCATCATCATAGGTACAGGCCGGCGACTGGGTGATGGTCCTCAGCCAGGCATCACCGACACAGTCCGCCAGCACCTGGGTGGCCAGACGGTCCGCGTCCGCCAAGTCTTCCGCCGTGGGCCCCTCCTGATCGGCATTTGCTTCGTCGGCATCTACGTACTCGGGTTGCTCCTGGTGCGGTACATCCTGGCACGGCGATGCTTCCTCTTGGATAGCAATGCCGCGAGATCGAACAATCCCGCTGCTAATGCCGCCTTTCCGTCCGCCCTCACGCTCAGCTAACACTGTCGCCCGCAAGTGTTCCAAGACAACCTCGGCTATGTCCTCCACTTCGTCTTCGTGCGCTCCCGTTCCCCGCACCCGCGACTCGATTGCTTGGCGGAGAGCATCCCCTGCCTCGCGGCCCTCAAAGATCGCCGCCTCACCCTTGGGCCGGGCGCGTGTCGCTGGCGTTACGGGCACGACATCCTCAATCACCCGCTCGGCGTGCTCTTCGGCCCGGAGCAGGGCCAGTAGCGCCTTGTCTCCTTTGGCATCGCTCACCACGTGTTCGATCACTATTTCGCGCCGGATTTCTGCGTCCTTGGAATACGCGAACAAAGTCTTCTGCTGCATTCCGCGCATCCTGCTCATGCGTCTCCCCTCCCTGGGGAGACTATAGCCACCTCAACGAAGCCACTTGGACCATTTCTACAGAGAACACCCAGAACCCTACAGAATATCGAAAGGCATCATGTAGTCTCAGTTGTGATCTTTGACTCGATTCTTCGAGCAAAGCGCGGGATGGACTGAGACACCTCCGCCCAACCCGCGTCACGTCGCGAGTCAACGCTCAAAATCTGAGCCTTGTTGGCGCACCCCCTGGTCGCAGAGTCGCGCAATCCCGGCCCGCACCACGGCCGCTTCTGCCGTAGCCAGCGCATCCGCACTCTTTTGCTCTCGCGTCACTGCTGCCTGGTACGCCGTCGGATCAAGCAGGCGCCGCAGCCTCCCTTCCACGCCTGCGTACTGCCTTAGATCGGCCCGCGCCGCCTTGGCCGAGTCCTCCACCCTGAAACAGTGCGTCCAAACATCCTCGGCGGGTGTTTCCGCCATCCTCATCACCCCCACACCACCACAGTAGCGCCACGCCAGAACCCCTCCACCCCTCCACCACAGAGAAGGGGTTCGTTATGGCTCTTACCCTTCAGGGAGGGATGAAGAAGGTGTGGTTAGTGATCAAGTCCTGGACGCGCTATGGGACGGTTGGTGTTTGGCGGTCTACTGATCCGGCGCGCAATCGTGATCGGGTGTATGTGCTGCGGTGGGAGCCGGGCTTCTTCGGCCCCGCCCTGATTGCGAGATGGGGTCGAGTGGAGAATGGGGGCGGGCAGCGCCGCGTTTGGTGGCCTGCCACAATCAAGGCAGCGTTGCGTTTGGAGCGGCGCGTCATCCGGATCCGAGAGGCACACGGGTACACCTGTACTCCGGGGGCCGCCTGGCCGGCCGAGGGCGCGGCGGCTGGCGACACCTAACCGGCGGCTGCGGGAGGCCCCCGCCGCCGCACACCGGCGGCTGGTTGCCGCCAGGAGGCAACGCGGGAGGGGCGCGCTGCCCCTCCCGGACCCGCCCCGCGTTTCTTTCCGCCCCGCTCCCGTCAGTGTACCGCCCGCGCTTGGGCGGCCCTCCAGGGTGGCCGGGGCCCCAGGCCCCCGCCATCGGCCACCTCGGCCCCGCAACCGGCCCTGCATCCCTACGGGCTCCCCCAGGGCCGGGCGGTGCCGGGCGCCCGACTTCGCCCTGGACCTCCACCCGCGCGGGCGGTCCCTCGCCTTTGTCGCTGCGGCGCTAGCCGCTCGGCAGAGGAGGACTCGCCATGATTCGCTCGCAGGATCGCGTCCGCGTCTTCGCCCGCCCCGACGACGCCACGTTCATCGCCACCGGGCGCATCGACCTCGTGCGGCTTGCGTCGTACCGCTCCGCCTGCGCCTCCGTTGCCTTCGGCCGCGCGACCTTCGTCCGCGTCGCCGACAACGACACCTTCTCGGTCATCGACGGCCTGGTCCCCCCCGGCGTCGCCGGCAGCCGCGGCTACGGCATCCTCAGCTTCGCGCCCATCGACGGCATCACCGCCGCCGCTCGCGCCCAGCGCCGCGCCGACATCGCGCCTCGTCGCCACAGCGGCACGCGCCACGTGGCGCTGCAGATGCTCCGCGTGGCCATGCGCGACGTGCTGCCCGGTGGCACCTCCTGCCACACCTCCGGTCGCCGCCGCGATTGGCGAGGGTGATACCCCCGCCCCGCGGGCGGTGGAGGAGTCCACCGCCCGCTTGCCCCGCCGCCCGCGGTGTGTTATCTTTGCCCCGTTGAAGGTTGTTCGCGGTGCGCGCGGATGTAGGCCGCGCGTGTCTCTATGGCAGACTGGCCCCTGGCGTGTCTTCACGCCGGGGGCCTTTTTGTGTTCCAACACGAAGGGGGTTGCGATGATGAAGGACGAGGCCATGGATCAAGCCGCCTGGGAAGCGGCTGTACACGAAGCGGTGCTGGCGGACGATCCGCACCGGCCACGCTGGGTGCGCAATGCCTCGATGGCGATAGCTGTCGGCGAGTTTGATAAGGCGGACGAGGACGCCGTGTTCGCCGGCTGGCTCACTGTCCGTGGGTTGCTGGAGTCACAGGAACCGATGGCGGATGCGCTACGCCTGGGATGGTCCATGGTGGAGCAAGTGCGCAACCTACTCGCCTTGGCCGCCGCAGAGGGCCGCAGGCGTGATGCTGTGGGGATTACGGAACAGGGGTGGCTGATCGGCCGCGAGCCGACCCTGGGGGAGCGCGTGGCGCTGCGTTTCTATCGCGAGGCTTGGCTGGACCTGCTCGACGTAGATACGCATGCCTGGCGGCAGTGGTGGCGCCACCCTCGCCGCCATTGGCGCCACGAGGTTTGCGGTACGCGCTCCCGCTGGCTCCAGGTGCTGAGGCGCAACACGTAACGAAAGGCAGCCTCGCAGCACGGACGCCGCGGCGGATGCGTCGACGGTCCCGGTGCAGCCGGAGCAGGAGCGCGCGTCAGTCCAAGGCCGGCGCGCCTTTCCTTGCCTCCCGCGACCGCGCCAGCCCCGCCGTGTGGATTACCACACAGCGATGTACGCCATTCCACCGCCCCTCGCAGCATGGATGCCACACCAGCCGGCGGTGGTGGTTTCTTGCATGGCTTCGCGCGCCGGTCTTCAATAGAGGAAGCAGAAGAGACGCCGGGTGTGCGGACTGCCACGCAGGGCGTGCACCATTCCAGCCGCTGGCATGCTATACCGAATCGGACGCGCAGCAACATCAAAATCGAAGGGCGTGGTGGGTGTGGATAGTGCCGCGACAAGGCAACAAGGCGAGCTGGCGCGTACCGCAAACGCCCTGGTGATCGCTTTCGGCGCGACAAGCCTCGCAATGGCGGCACAGATCGTCCTGGCGGGATGGCTCGTGCTGCATGCGGCACCATCGGCCGGGTTGACCAACATGAGCACCTACTACGTGTTCACGCTGGTGCTTGAGGGCCTGGTCGGCGGCGCGCTCGGGTACTACCTCGCGATACGACATGGCGGCACGGCGCGCATCCCTGTCTCCATAGTCGTTTTCTGCGCGACGTGTCTTGGGTTGGCGGTTCTAACCCTCGCGCTCTACCTGGTCCTGCTGTACGCGGCACCATTGGCCGGGTTGGCCAAGCAGAGCCTCTACTTCGCGATCCTTTTGGCAGTTGAGGCTCCACTCGCCATCACGCTCACTCACGACTTCGCCGTCATCCGCAAGATGGGTGCGTAGAATCAGAAGATCAAGCGAGCAGTGAGCAGAGAACGCCGGACACCCCATCCGGCGTTCTCTGCTTTTCGCGGAAGGGGAGGGCTTCAAGCGCCGTGTGACACTCTTCCTGGAGGTGGTCGTAATGGCCGCAAAGACTGGGAAGTGTAGCGTCGTCGCGCAACTATTGACGCTTGTGGTGTGTCCGCGGTGCCGGAAGCGGCTCGGCGCCGTCTTGGTCGGCGCTCGCGTATGGTGCCCGATGTGCCACGTCTGGACTACCGCGATCGCTACCACCAAGCCGACCAAGGTCACGGCGAATGCGTAATGCCGCAGCCTGGCTATAGTCCCGCAAGAGGCATGGTGGCCACACACACTGTGACGCCCCGGCCCTTTGGCCATGGCTCCGGCTAGGACTGCGATCTCCACCATAGGGGGTGCAAGGATGGCGGTGGCGTGGGAAGAGAAGGACTGGGCGCAGTTGCGGACCCTGGAGGGGTTGGGTCTGGTGCTGATCCCGCTTTGCGCTCCCGATCATGGTCAGGAGTGGGCAGGTTGCGCACATGGTGGCATGGTGCCCATTGACTTGGCGACTGGGTGGCACATGCGGGACTGGACGGCTCGCCAGCACACGGTGACGGGGATCGACCTGGACGCCTTTCGACGCATACAGGAGGCGCGGGCTCATGCAGGGCGGCGCCCCTACGGCGTAGGGGCACTCACGGGCCGGCCTATGGCGGATGGGCGGTACTTGGTGGCCATAGACATCGACGGGCAGGCCGGGATCGAGGTGGTGCGGCGCTTGCTGGGCGCAAATCGCGCGGTGACTGCTACGTATCGCACTGGCGGTGGGGGCTGGCGTCTTCTGTACGCGGCAGACAAGCCAGCCCCCAACCGCAATGCCGATGGCGGCCACGAAGGCATCGCACTCTGTGCCGACGGCCGCCAAGTGGTCGTGCCGCCAAGCGGACACCGGTCGGGGATGCCGTATCGCTGGTTGCGTTCTGGGCCGACGGAGATCGCTGACCTTCCATCAGCGTTGCGGGAATGGGCGGCGGAAGGGCCGGCGCTGGCACGGGCGGCACCGGCCGCCGTACCTGCGGCGCCGAGCAGGGAGCCCGCCGACGTGGACCGCGAGTTGCGGCTATGGGGCGTCCCCGCTGGGCTGCGGCTCGCCGTGGCGGCACCGTACCAGGGCGGGGACCGCAGCGGGCACTGGTGGTCGCTGACGCAGCGCCTGCTGGCATACTCCGTGTCAGATGCCCTGCTGGTGGACGCGACGCGGGTGGCACAGTGGGGGTACGGGACGGCATACCGGGATCCGGGGCGGGCGGAACCCTGGCTGGCCGCCACCCTCGGACAAGCGCGTGCGGCACGGGAACAGGAGGCCGCACGGCACGCATCCATGATGGCCGCCGAGCAGGCACTTACGAAGCATCAAGGAGCAGAGATTGGCGCCGCTGCGGACATGGCGCGCTGATACCTTCTGGAGTGATGGAAGGATGCGGCAAAAGAACCGGTGACATCACCGGTTCTTTTGCCTATGCTCTTCCAACACCGTGATGCGGCGCTCGTGGTCCGCGTGCCGTTCGTTGGCAACCCGCGCGGCGGCTTCCAAAGGCGCAATGTGGCGGTCGGTCAGGGCGCGATCACGGTCCTCGGCCCGCCGTTCCACCGAGTCCCGGAGCGCGTTCACAGATTCAATCACCGTGCCAATGGCCGCCATGGTCGCCTCGTGTAGCACGCGCGCCTCGGAGCGGGCGGCCTCGGCCGCTGTCGCGGCTCTCTCTGCCGTCTGCCGGGCCTCGGTGGCCGCCTGGAGTGCGGCCGAGGCGATCGCGCCCACAGCGGTAACCTCGGCCTTCAGGGTGCCTACGTCGGCCTTCAGGGTGCCTACGTCGGCCTTCAGGGTGCTTACGTCGGCCTTCAGGGTGCTTACGTCGGCCTTCAGGCCGGCAATCGCGCCGTGTGCCTCAGCGAAGCGTTGGTCGGTGCGCTGCTCCATGGCATCCAGATAGCCTTTAAGTTCCGGGTCCACAGCGGCACGCCCTCCCGCAGCTTCGTGGGGAAGGGCTTCCACGCGCAACGTATCCATCCTGCCCCTGCCGGCTGGCCCCAGGGCGGATGGGTTCCCGTCGCGTGCGATCCTGCCACCAGGAGGTGATCGGTGATGGGGACTCACGCGATGAAGGGTCAGGTGGTGACGGCGGCGCAGCTGCTGGCTGGCGTCCAGCGGGCCGTTCGGGCGAGCCAGGACGCCGAAGAGGGGCGCGCCGAGGACCGGCTTGTGATGGAGGCCGTCATTGGGGCCTGGGATTTCACCCACGCCGTCTCCCTGAATCAGGAGATGCCTGGCGCTGACGGGGCGTTCTATAGCCACGCGGCAGAAACGCTGCTGGTGGCCGTGGCCCTGGGTGTGGCGATTGCGGCACCGCAGGGACAAGCGACCCCCCCGGCCGTGCTCGCCACCCTGCGGGACCTGAGCGCGGATCGCAGCGGGCGCAGCCTCGATAGATGGCTTTCGTCCCTGTGGGCATGCCACGGCAGCGCCGGATGTGCGGTCATGGCGGCATATATGGCGGCCCTGGAGGCGGCGGGCCCCTTGGAACACGTCCAGGCTACCGTCCGCACCATCGCACAACTCTACCTGCGCCAGTTTGGCGCAGAAGCCCTTACCGCGTGGACGCCCTGCCTCGCGACTGGCCAGGATGGCTGAGATGGGTTCCCGCGACGTGCGATGCTTCCTTTGGGAGGGATCGATAATGGCAGCGAAGCAGAAGACGAAGGCGCTGATGGCCCAGATCGCTAAGGCGCGTGATGCCGCGGTGCCGGCAACCGAGTATAGCCAGGCTTGGGTGGCGCGTGACCCGCAGGCGACCCCGCAGGTGGCACACCCCACGGGGAGTTCAGCCGACGGACAGGCGTACTTTCTCGGTCCGCGGGTGCGCCTGTGGTACACCGAAGAGGCTGGCTGGCAGGACGCCGATGATTGGTTCGAGTTGGGCTGAAACCCCAGGGGCGCCGACAAGAAGTCGGCGCC
>JAJZXK010000124.1 GCA_021806565.1 Bacillota bacterium
CGGAGGGCAGAATCCTGATGTGACTATTACTAGGTCTTATGGGCCATAGACCCATGCTCCATTCGCCCGAGGCGGGCCCAGCTCGCCCTCACCCCGTCGGGAACGAACTTGTGGGACGAGGCACTAGGTCCCTATACCCACTTCATGTAGGCGTCCGCTGGCGGTGGCTTACGTGGGCGTAGGGCAGGGCAGGCCACGGGTGGGACCCTCGAGAGCCGACCGCATGCTACCGGGCGGTCTCCCATACACCTTCCCTGGACGGCCGCGACTAGGCCGCGCCTCCGGGGGGATGTCCAAGTGCGACGTGCATGGGCCTTGCTCCTCTGTCTGCTGGTCGGCATGTGGCCCGGCGTGGCCCTGGCCACCCCTTCCGTACAGGCGGCGGCGGGGGCGTTCAGCATGCCCCCGGAGTCCGGGGCCAGCATCCCAGGTATCCTGGCAGAGACCACGCCCCCGAACAGGGAGCCCGTGCCTGCGACGGACTTGGCGCCGCAGGCACCGGCCGCCGTGCTCATGGACGCCGCCTCCGGCCAGGTACTTTGGGCAAAACACCCCAACCAGCGCCGGCCTGCGGCATCCATTACGAAGCTGATGACCATCGCTATGCCATAACGCATACGACGGCTATGGCATATGTACCGCCCTCGCCTCATTGCCACTGCGTCGGGCGAACGCCATTGCGGGCCACGCGCTGAGGCAATGTCACGCAAGACACCACACAACTTTCGGTGACGCTCACCACTTGCTTCGGTGTCGCTCTGGATATGGAGCGACGTTTCGGCATGCTGCCCGCTGCGGCGTGAGGACAAGGACCAGGCAGGGAGGTGGTTACGCCATGCCCCAGGGACCGTGAGCAACTGTTAACGATCCGAGGGTCTTAAACCGGAAGAGGCGGGGCAACGCCCCACCTCTTCCGGCACCAATCACCAATACCCGCCGCATCCCTCTCGCGAGCACTCCCCGGAAAGGACCTCGCGAGTGGCCAGCTAGCTACTGCCTAGTATGGGCCTTTGGGCGCTGCGGTGCAAGGAGCTAGCACGTAGATGCCGTCGCCTAATTGTACCCATGTCACCGAGATCGCAGGGCCCCGGCCGGGGTGGGAGGATCGGATCCAGGAACTGGGTCTGTCGAGGACCGCGCGGGCGGTGTATGGGTGCTTGGCGTATGGGTGCTTGGCGACCCACGACCTGGGTGGGGGCGTCACGACGACGACAGAGGCAGCGATCGCCGAGGCGTGCGGCGTCAGTCCCCGCACAGTCCGCCGCCGGCTACGGGACCTAGCCCTGCGGGGCCTGGTAGTAGTCGCAGCGAGCCGGGTGCCGCGCCAGGGCCACGCACGCGCCCACCGGGGCGCGAATGCCTACGTGGTGCGGGACCCCGCGATGCCCTATCAGCCGCCCCACCGGCCGGAGGCGGAGTCGGCGCTGCAGGCACTGGGGCAGAGGGTCGGGGCGACGTACTCGATCCGTGCATTGACAGGGCAGGAAGACAATGGGTTTGTCCGCCCCATCTCCGGATCCGGATCCGGATCCGGAGAGAAAAAAGACAAGCAATGGGGCGGACAAGATGTCCGCCCCATGGGGGACCAGGGGAACCGGGACGGGGATGCTGCTATCGCTATCGCGGGGGAAGGGACCGGGGCCACGGCACCGGGGGCTGAGACGGGGGAACTGACCCAGGCGATGTCCCTGGCGGAGTATGCCAGCCAATGCTGCCGGGAGGAGATGGGATGCGACCTACCCCCGTACCTCCTCGGCCCGTGGCACCTCTGCCTGACGCGGGAGGCCATTGCCGCGGCGGCGGCTCGCTGCGGCGCGCGGAAGCGCCAGGGCGAGGCGGGCGTGGCCATCCGGCTGGCATACCCTAGGGCGTACTACCTGGCGGCATTGCAGGCGGCGGCGGGTGTGCGGCCACGCCGGGGCCGGGATGCCACCCCGACCGTGGTGCCCCTGCGCCGGGAGTCGGCGGCGACACCGACCGCGCGTGTCGCCGCCCTGGCGGCTGCGGCGCCGGTGGACACGTCCTCGACGGTGCCGACCGTGGCTGAGGCTGCGCTCGCAGACCTGCCGGTGGACCTGCCCGCGCCTGCCGCCGTGGCCCTGGTGGGACCGACTGTGGTCGTGTCCCCGCCAGCCCCCATGACCGAGGCTCCGGCGGCACCCGCGGTCGAGGTGCCTGCGCCAGAGGCGATTGCCCCCCCGGCGACCCTGACGATTGCCCGCGTGGCCGACCGGCGTGCTGCCTCGGCGGCCGTGGCCGAGGCGTCGCCCGTGCAGCCGCAGCATCACGTCGGGGTGTGCGGGGTGGTGGGTCCGGATGCGGGCGTGGTAGCGGCGGTCACGACCATGGGTGAGGCCCTGCGGCGGGAGCCGGTGGCGGTGCCGGACATCCCGGCCGCGCGCGTCGAGGTCCCGGTGCCTCCGGCGGCCGAGATGCTTCAGCAGATGGTAGTAATTGGGGTGACAGCCGAGGTGGCGCGAGGGTTGGCCAGCCGAGTACCGGCCGAGGTGGCGCGGCAGCTGGTGTGGCTGCCCTATCGCCGCAACTGCCATACTCCGGCGGGAATGTTAGTAGCTGCCATTCGCGGCGCATGGGAGGAGCCATCAGGGGCGCGGGAGGCCCGACTGCGCGCGGCGGAGCGCGAGGCTGCAGTGCAGGTCCAGGCCGAGCAGGACAAGGTGCGCGAGCGTGCGCAGAGCCCGGAGGGTCGGGCTGAGGCGATGGCTTGGCTGGCGACTTGCCGCGCGACGATGGGGATGGCGCCGCGGGCCGGATAGGGGGGGATGTGCATGATCGGGCTGCGGCTGCGATCGTACCAGCAGGAGGCCGTGGACCAGGTGCGATCGGCGATCCGCGCGGGCTGTCGGCGGCCGCTGGTGACGCTGCCCACCGGTGCCGGCAAGACGCTGGTATTCGGGGCCTTCGCGCGCGAGGAGGCGCAGGAGAGTGGCGGTCGTTGCCTGATCCTTGCGCACCGCGAGGAGTTGCTGGACCAGGCACACCAGAAGCTGGGTCTTGTCTGGCCGGAAGCGCAGGTGGGCGTGGTCCAGGGTAGCCGTGCGGAGTACGGGGCCCGTGATGTGGTGGTGGCATCGATCGCAACCCTGGCGCGACCCGGACGACTGGCACAGCTTGGCCAGGTGGATCGGGTGGTGTGCGATGAGGCGCACCACGTGGTCGCGGGCACATGGCGGGGTGTATTGCACGACCTTGGCGTCTTTGGCACCCACGGGCCGCCGTGCGTGGGGGTGACGGCAACTCCGGGCCGGGCGGATCTGCGTGGCCTGGGGGCCGTATTTCAGCGCATCGTGTATGAGCGGTCGATCCTGTGGATGATGATGCGCGGGTACCTATGCGACCTGCGAACCCTGGTTGTGCGCACGGATGTATCAGTGGACAGCGTGCGCATCGGGCATGACGGTGATTTCGATGCCGGGGCCCTGGGGTCAGTCCTAAATACGGCCAACCGCAATGCCCTGATTGTGCAGACGTACCGCGAGCATTGCCGAGGGCGCAAGGCGTTGGCGTTTGTCGCCACGGTGAAGCACGCCGAAGACCTGGCCGCAACGTTCCGGGCGTCGGGGGTGGCGGCCGAGGCGGTGTCCGGGCAGAGCACGTCAGGGGTGCGGCATCGGGTGATCGGGGACTTCCGCGCTGGCCGGCTCCAGGTGCTGTGCAACGCCGCAGTGCTGACGGAGGGATACGACGACGCGAGCGTGGCGGCAATCCTGCTGGCACGACCGACGCGCTCCGCGGGGCTGTACACGCAGATGGTCGGCCGCGGCCTGCGACCGCACCCCCGGAAGAGCGATTGCCTGCTGGTGGATTACGCGGACGCCAGTCGGCACCACAGCCTGGCGGGCCTGCCGAGTCTGTGGCCGACCGGCGCCGGAAAGGAGGGAGGCCGTCCGCCAATCGTGGTGCCAGGCAAGGGTGAGTCCGTGATGGATGCCCTGGTCGCATCAGGGCGGCTGCAGGAGTTGGGCCTGCCACTGGGTGTGGACGTGCGGGTGCAGGATGTGGGCAGCCTGGTTGCGCAGAGTCGGTTCCGGTGGCGATCGATCGGGAACGACCTGGTGCTGGCGCTGGGCGGCGGGCGATACGTCGAGCTGCGCCAGGAGGCAAGATCTGACCTATATGCGGTGGGGCTGGTGGCCGATCGGCAGTGGCGACCGTTGGCGGATCGTCCCCTGGACATTGGCTTTGCGGAGGGGGTGGCGGAAGACTATGTGCGCGAGCACGGCTTGACCTGGAACCAGCGCGACGCGTCCTGGCGGCAGTTGCCGGCGTCGGACCGGCAGAAACAGTTTCTGGAAAATCGCGGTCTGGCGGTGCCGGCGACGCGGGGGGAGGCGGATGACGCGATTTCCGCGGTGACGCTGCAATGGCGGGCCTGATCAGGACGGCGTAGCGAATCGGATCGAGGGGGCGGGCGAAAGCCGGCCCCCTTGGTATGTCCGGAGGTAGCGTAGGGAGGCGAGCGGGATGGTCGCACGAGTGCGTCGAGGGTGGGTAGTGCTGGGGACCGCGGTCATGTGGGCGATGCTCGCTGGCGTGGCGATGGCGCAGACGAGCAGTTCGACCTCGACGGCGATTACGGCGCCGAACGTCAACACGGTGGCCCCGGTGAACGCTAGTTCTGCGATTGCGTGGGTGCAGAACATTGCCGCGTTGGCGTTCGCGGCCGGCGCGGCGGCAACAGCGTTCTACTTGATCCGGCTCATCCTTCGGATGTACGGGACGGATGAGCGGGGCACGCCGGAGACAATGCGGCAGATATTCTGGTTCGGGGCTGGGTTCATCGTTTTGGCTGGGGCTGCCTACTGGCTCGGCGTCCTGAAGGGCCTGGCGCCGTAGGGGTGCGCCAAATGCGAAGCGGGCGGCGTTGGGGCTTTGGCGCCTTTGCCGTCCGCTTTGTGTGATTACTCCTGTGCTGGGGAGGAGGCGATGCCTCGATGGCGTGGTGTCCGATGACCGTGACGGAAGAACCACTGTGGATTGGCGGCTATCTCAGCATGCGGCAGGGGGCCTACGTGCTGCTGGGCGGCATCGCTGAGGCGGTGCTGGTTGCGCAACTGCACGCGTCGGCGGTGGGGGCAGTGTTCGTGGGAATCCTCCCGAGCACCGCCGCCTACCTGCTCGGGTGGCACCGGCATCCGCGGACGCACGAATACCTGGACCGGACAGCCCTGCGCTGGTGGCGTTTCCGGCGCGCGACGAAGGTGTTCGTGTATCGACGACAGGGACGACAGGGGGGATGAACGTGCGGCAAGCGATCGCGGGGATCGTGGTGGGGGACCGGTGTCGCGAAGACATGGGGGACATGGCGGGGCTGCGCAAGAGCCTGCGGGACTACGGGCTGATCGATCCGATCATCGTGCAGCGCAACCTCACGCTGGTGCATGGATTGCGGCGGCTGAGGGCGGCACAGCAGGAGGGCTGGATGGAGATCGAGGTCGTGTACGTCGAGGACCTGGACCCGGAGACGCGGCTTGACCTAGAGCGCGAACTGGACGCACGCCACAAGATGCTGACGGAGTGGGAGCGGGCCAAGCAGTTGGTAGCGGCGGCCCAGCGGATGGGGCCGGCACTTGCGCAGCGTGGTCCGAAGGGCGTCGCGACGGCGCGGGGGACGGACGCAGACGGCGAGGACGCGGTGAGTGATGTGGATGGAATCAAAAGGGAGGAATGTCAGGAAGAGTTTTTACTACCCGGTAGTAAAAACTCTGGCCAGAAAGTTGGGCGGCCATCGATCCACGGCAGCACAAGGGAAGACGTTGCGAACGCCTTGGGTGTGGCAAGGCACACGCTAGTGAAAGCCGAAGAGCACGTGGCTGCGGTGGCGGAGTTTCCCGAGTTGGCGATCTTGCCGCAGAAGACCGCCCTGCGGGCAGCGGACGCGCTGCGCAAGGCCGACGAGGCGACGCGCCGAGGAGTGCGCCAGCAGATTGCGGATGCGGCTCCTCCTGAGCCACCCGAAGCCGGCACGGCAGTTGACGCACGCCGGGAATCCATGGCGCGGTTCCGCAAGGTCAATGAGGTCCTTGCGCAAGTGGCCAAGACGCGCCCCCCGGTCGACAAGGGGGACCGCAGCCGCACCTTCACCCATCGGTTCCTTGACTACGCGTACCACATCACGCGGGCCACCCCGCAGGAAGCCTTTGCGGCCGTGGAGCGTTCGGGCGAAGGGGATGCACCAAACTTCCTTGGCGATGTTATCGATTCCATCGACGACCTGATCCCGTGGCTGTTGGAGTTTCGCAATCTGTTGGCGGTGCACATTGGTCGGCCAACCGTTCCCGCCAAGACGGGGCCGCCGCTGAGGAGGGTCAAGTGATGCAGGCACAGGATCAGGCCCAGAGTCAGGAGGTTTCTGTGCGCGACGTGGTAATGCGCATTGTGACGGCGCACGTCAAGGCGCAGGGCTACTGCTTGGCGCGGGAGGTGCGGGACCAGGCGGCGGCGGCGGGCGCCTTCCTGGGCCTGGACCTGTCGCTGTGGGATGAGGCGACGATGAACGTGGTGCGGCACGCACTGGAGAGCATGCTCACGGCGGACCGCAAGCGAGAGATGGTGGCCACGCGCCGCATGATGGACGACGGCCAGTTGGTTTCGGTGTACGAGCCAGCGCCAGCCGGCAGCCAAGAGCCGGCGAAACGGCGGCACACGCGGTCGTGGTACCACCGGCACCTGCTGGGGTTGGTGACCCGAGTGCCCGACCTGTACCTGGGGTCGGTATCGCGGCGAGCGTTGGTGCGCGCGATAGACGGTGCTTTCGGTGATGACGGGCCGCCCGCGGTCCCGGCCGAAACCCAACGGCAGCGCGCGTAGTCGGCATTGCACAATCTGGTCGGATGAAGGGCAAGATCTCCGTCGTGAATGAAGACACGAACCAGCCGTTGGCGGTGTTGGCGATTGGCGCGTCTCGTTTTACGCTTATGCCTTCGTTGATCAATGGCATCAATGTGCAAATAGTGTCACGTAGACACAAGAGCACTGGGAAGCAATCGTTTCCTCTTGCCAACATTGCAAGCACGTTAGTTGTGCGATCCAGCAACGTGGCGCTTGGCATTACCACCGCATTCCTTGCAGTGATGGCGCTTACGCTAGTGGGGAGTAGTGTGAAGGGCGGTGTCGTGACAGGGTGGGCGATGTTTGCTTTTTGGTGCGTGATCTCAGCCTTGATTTGGCGGAGGTGGCGGACGGCGTACTTCGAGGTGGTGAACAATGCGGGGCAACGCATGCAGGCAAGGGTTACCGGTCGTGGCGTGGAAGAAGCAGAGGCATTTGTTCGCCAAGTGAACGAAGCCATCAGCGCGTTGCATCATCAAGGCTGAACGCATCAAGCGGCGGAGTAAGCACGAGGGCGTAACCCCACCCCCTAACCCCCAAAAGCAAGGAGAGAAAGCGCAGGCGGGCCGCGGCAATCCATTGCCGGGGTGTGCGCGGCTGCGCGCGAGTATGGCCAAACGCGGCGCGGTCCAGGAGATTCTCCGTATGCGGGACGTGGAGTACGGGGTCGTGGATACCGGCGAAGATCTCGTGTCGGTGATGACGTTGAGTGCGGTGCATTTCGCCCTATTGGGTCCGGAGGAACAGGCGCAGGTGACGCGGGGATTGGTGTCGCTGGCGGCGGGGTTGGAGTTTCCGGTGAAGGTGTGGGCGACCAACCGACCGCTTTCGGTGCGCGCCGAGGTTGAGCGGATGGACGAGATGGCCGCGAACTGGGCGCAGGATGAGCGTCACGCCGTCATCGCGGAGGTGTGTGCCGGGATCGGCGACCTGCTCGCCAACTGGGCGGAATCGGAGGTGCCGGAGCGGCACCTGTATGCGAGCACGTGGGTGCGCCATGTGGGTAGACGGCGCGAGAACGCGATGGCGGACCTGGACCGGCGCGTCGAGCAGTTGGGGCGCTATCTGGCCGCGGCGGTGACTGGGTGCGCACCGCAGGTGCTTGGTACCGCCGAGGTGCTTCAGGCGCTGTACGGGTTCTGGCAGAAGGGCCGGCACGTGCGCACCCGCGCCGAGACCCTGGGGGAGCAGGGTGAGACGGTCATTGCGGTGTCCGGGGAGGGGATGGCGCCGTGAAGCTGCCGCGGCTGCGGGTGGATTGGGGCGAACCAAAGGGGGCCCCTACTCCGAAGGCGGTACCCAGCCCGGCACCGGGTTTGTTGGGGCTGAGCCGGGTGCGGCGGGCGGACCTGGTGGCGCCGGAGGGGGTGGAGATCCGGCCCGCGGAGGTGCGGGTAGGTCCGCAGCGTTGGGTGCGGACCTACATGGTGCATGTGCTGCCCGGCGAGGTCGGGGAGATGTTCCTGGCGGACGTGCTTGATGGGTTCGGCGACCTGGATCTGACGGTGGAGGTCCAGCCCGTCGACCGTGCGGCGGCGGAGGTGGAACTGACTCGGGTCATCGGGCGACTGGGCGGGGAGATCCAGACCGGCACCGCGGCGCGTTCCGGGCTCGGGCGCGATCGGCTCGAAAAGGCACGTGCGGATTACGTGGCGCTGCGAGCCCTGCTCGGCCGGGACGAAGACAGCCTGTTCCGGGTGGCGATCGCGATCCAGGTGGGGGCGGCCACGGAGGCGGAGCTGTCGGCGGTTTGCCACCGGCTGGAGGCGGATGCCGCGGCGGCCGGTATGCGGCTGCACCAACTGTACTGGCGCCAGGCCGATGGTCTTGGCGCGGCGAGTCCGCTGCCCAACCGAGGAGCGGTGTCGGATTACCAGCGGCTGATGACGCGCGCGGCGGTGGCGGCGAGCCTACCGATCACGGGCGGGCGGTGGGTCGATCCAGAGGGCGTGCTACTTGGACGTTGCCTGCTGGATGGGTCCCCGGTGATCTGGTCGTTGTGGCCGCCGGACCAGAACCTCGCAAACACAGTGGTCATGGGTCGGCCGGGAGCCGGAAAATCGATGTTGCTGAAGGCGTTACTGGTCCGCGCCGTGGCCGCAAAGACACGGGTTGCGGTGATTGACCAGGTGGGGGAGTACATCGAGGCGTTCCGGCGGTTCGGTGCGGACGTGGTGCCGGTGGATCCGGATCAGCCGTCGGGAGCGAACCTGATGGAGATCGCCGAGGAGGAGGACGACGCCGGTGTGCGGCGGGTGCCGGTGCGGCGCCGCGTTGAGGAGGTGACGGCCTGGATTGCCCTGGTGCTGGCGGGCCCGCAAGGTGCGGGCGCGACCGAGGAGCGGCTGGCGTTGGTGTCTGAGGCGGTGTTCGCGGCGTATGAGGCGGCGGGCATCACGGAGGATCCCGAAAGCCTGTGGTTGCCGGCGGGCCAGGGGGGACAGGCCCACGCGGGCCGTACTCCCAGGGCGCGTCCACAGCTCAGCGACGTGTACGGGCAGTTGGAACGACTGGGCGCGGACGCCGGGATGTTGGCCACGGTGCGGCGCTACACCCGAGCCGGTGCGCGTCCGATGTTCGACTGCCCTTCTCGCACGGTGGATGGGCAGATTGTCGTGGTGGATGTGCGCCGGGTGACCGAGGATCCGCACCTGCAGGCGGTGGCAATGAGCGCGGTGCTCAGCTGGCTCTGGTCGCACCTGTCGGCGAGGCCGGGGCCCAAGGCCATCGCGGTGGATGAGGCGTGGCAACTGATGCGCCAGCCCCAGGCAGCGGCCTTCCTGAGCCGGATGGCGCGCGGGGCCCGCAAGCGGCATGTTGCATTGATCACGGCGACGCAGTTTGTGCGTGAGTTCTTGGAGAGTCCACAGGCGCAAGACATCCTGGCGGCTGCCCCGACGCGGTTTGTGGGGCGGCTCAGTGAGGAGGATGTGACGGCAGTTCGGGGGTTTCTGGAGTTGACGCCTGGCCAGAGTCGGCAGATCGCGGGCTTTGACCCCGGCGAGTTCCTGTTACGCGCCGGACAGCGGGCGACGCTGCTACAAGTGGCGCCGACCCATCAGGAGATCGAGTGGTACAACACGGATCCGCGGCGAGCGAGCCCGGCTGCGGCGGGGGGTGATGGGCAATGACTTGGGTGGGTGGGCTCGTCAACGGGGCCATCGGAGGTCTGTTCTCCTTCTTGGCGTCGGTGGTCAACGCCTTGTTTGGCGTGCTGGGGTTCCCCTCACTGCAGACAAGCGTGTTCGGGGTGGAGGCAAACCACCCAGGGATGGCGGTGCCCCAGCCATACGGGCCGTTTGATGCGACGCAGTGGGCCGGGCTGATGCACATAGAGGTGCTGTTCGTCCGAGTGACCTGGGCGTTGGTGGTGCTGTTGGTCGGCTGGCTGGCCTACCGTATGATGAGCGTTTCGGATGCGCGGTCGGCCGGTGAGGTGGCATCGCTCATCTGGCGGACGCTGTGCATTGGGTTAATGGTGTCACTTGTCCCTTGGGGCGTGAGCACCCTGTTGGCGGCGAATGCAGCGCTGGCCCAGAGCATTGCGGCCTGGGATCCCAGCGCGGTGGGTCTGCTGTCGAGCCAGAGCTTTTCGGCCGCGGCGGTCGTCAGCGGCAGCGTAGGCAGCCACAAGGCATTGTTGGCAGTCGACGGGATCCTGAAGCTGTTGGTCGCCGGGCTGCGGCTCTTGGTTGCGGTACTGATGGTCGAGCGAATGGTCGTGATTGCGGCCCTGTTGGTGATCGGACCGGTGGTGTGCTGGTCGTGGGTCTGGAATCCGCGGGGGACGGCGTGGGGCCTGTGGCTCGCGGAGTTGGTGAGCCTGGCCTTCATTCCGGCTTCGCTCGCCATTGTCACGGCGGCCATGCAGTCGCTGTTTTGGTCGACGCAGATGCACGCCTGGGCGCGGTTGGTGGCGTTGGCGTTCATGATTCCGACGGCGGGACTGCTGCGGAAGCTGATCTCTGGATGGTTTGGGTTG
>JAJZXK010000125.1 GCA_021806565.1 Bacillota bacterium
ACGCCGAGCTCCTTCCACCAGGGGAAGCCCCGCAGGGCCTCCCGCCAGGTGGGGCGGCGGTAGCGTTCGCCGCCGTCCATGCCGTCCATCGGTCACGATCCCCTTTCCCACGCTGGAGGTCCACACTCCAGGGACCGGTACCGCCCGCAACCGTTCAGCCGTTCAGTCGGACACCTCACCCGGATCCCGAGTGTGGGGCATAGGCGGACCCGAGCCTGGCCGCGGCGCTGCCCAGCTGGGGCAGCAGCGCCCGCAGGGCGCTCGGATCGTAAAGTGCGCCCTCGGCCCGCGCCGCGATGGCGGCGAAGCGCCGCAGCGCCGCGATGGCCCTCGCGTCCGCGGTGCTTTGAGCCCCGGTCGCCTGGGCGCGCCTGGCCGCATGCTGGGCCTTGGGGTGGCGTTTGCCCGCCTTGGCCGGGGTCTTGGTGCCCGGATGCCTGGATGCTTTGGTCGCGCCATGGGTGTGGGTGGCCGCGTGAATGATGTGGAGGTCGCGGGTGATCGGCGAACTGGCGGTCGCCGCCCGTTCGATGCCGGCGTCGACCGCCGTGGTGTGGTAGACGAGGTCCGCGGCGGCGGCATTGCCGCGCGCGACGGCGGCGGGCACCGCGGCGCCGGCCGCATGGGCCTTGGCGGGCGATGACACCGCCCCGATAGGCGAAAGGGCGCTGAGGACGACGTAGGCTGCGGTGAAATACGCGGCGACGCACACCAGGATGAGGAGGACCTTCGACTTCCAGCCGAGGCGCACAAGCCTACCCACCGATGCCCCTGGTGCAAACGGCGCTGCGGGACCGGCTGCGGGGATCGTCCGCCCGGGCCCGCGTCGTTCCGCCCGACCAGGTCCCCCCCCTTTCACCTTCCATGGCTCCTGGCCGAAGGACGGGTAACGCATTGCGGGCAACCGATTGCGGCATGGTGTGGCCGGCGTGGAGGTGGTCGCAGCGGCCGGTCGTGCGGTCCAGGGGAGGCCCACGGGCGACAGACCGCTCTCGTTGCCGGATCACCCGCGACGTGCTTGGACGGGGCGCGGTCCAGTCCGAACCGCCGGCGCCACCGTGCAGACACGGGCCGATCATCCCTCCCGCCCAGAGGCGCCAGGCGTCCGGCTCACCGGAATACGCGCCGGGCGGCACGCGGGCTCAGGGCCCACGGTAGGGCAAACCGGTCGGAGGCGGGCGCCCAAAGTCTTGTCACCAGATGTAGACAGTGGGCATCCAACCGCTTGTTTCCAGTGCCTGGTCAGGTAAGGCGGCGTGCCGGAGTGCGACAAAATACCACGCATCCCGCCGGCACGACACCAGGGCCGCCGGCCGATTTCAGCCCGCGTCGCTCGGTGGGACCCCGCGGCCCTCACGGGTTCCCGCGGTCCTCACCCGTCCGGTGGCCTCGGTACGGTCCGCCCCCACGGCATTTCCGCGATGCCCGCCGTCGGCCACCCCGCCGTCACACTCCCGTTTTGGCGCTGCCACAGACCGTTCACACCTCGGCACCCGCCGCATTGCTGGCCGGCGCGAAGACCGTGAGAGGCAAGGCACCCGTGGTGCCCTGCCGAGTCGCAAGTCAGCGGAGGTGGCTATTCGATGCAGAGAAACCGCAGCCCGTATGCCTGGAAGCAAGTGGCGCGCCTTGGACTCGCGTTGGGCGTCGGCGCGGCGATGGTGGCCGGGCCGGCATCCGCATTCGCTGACAGCGGTGGCGCGCAGGTGACCGTCCAGCAGTTCGGCGACCTCGGCCAGGTGGCCTGGGCGCGCCCGGCCATCGAGGTCATGGCGGCCCAAGGTGTGCTGCGGGGGGTGGCGCCGGGCCGGTTTTCCCCACAGGCCCCCACCACCCGGGCGGAGGTCGCGGTGATGCTCGGCCGGTTGCTGCACTGGCGGGCGCAGTCGGCGGTATCCCTGCCGAACTTCAGCGACGCCGCCCACATTCCCGCCTGGGCAAGCACCTATGTCCGCCTGGCCGCGTCCCACGGGTTGCTGCGCGGGGTGGGCGGCAACCGCTTCGCCCCTGCGATGGAGGTCACCTGGGACCAGGCGGCTGTGCTGGTGGCCCGCACCTTCCAGTTTCCGGCGGTGACGGGTGCGCAGGAGGCGGCGGCCATCGCCACGCTGCCGCAGGGCGCCGGCACACCCGGATGGGCGCGTGAGGCGGTCGCCCGCAGCGTGGCGGCCGGGTTGTTCCGCGGCGGCATGGCGGCGCGGTACAACCCGGCCGCTCCGATCCCGCGCGCGGCCCTGGCGGTGCTGCTCAAGCGGGCCGAACAGGCGAGACCCGCTCCTGTGGCTTCCACCGGGACGGTGGTCGCTGGTCCGGTGACGTCGGTCGCAGCGACCAGCCTGACGGTCCAGACCGCCAGCGGTCCGCAGTCGGTGACGATCGCCCCGGGTGCGGTGGTGTTCCTCAACGGTAGCCCGGTACCATTGGCCCAGCTTGCAGCGGGGGACAACGTGACCATCGCCCTGCAGTCCGGTCAGGGGGCGGCCGTCTCGGCCGACAGCGGTGCGGGCCAACCGGCCGCGGGTGGAGCGGCCGCTGGAACGTTGGCGTCGCTTTCCGGTTCGAGCCTGGTGGTGAACACACCGTCCGGTCCCGCCACGTACACCCTCGCCCCGGGTGCGACCTTCACCGCCAACGGCCAGCCGGTGGCGCCAAACACCCTGGCGGCGGGTACCCCCCTGCAGTTGACCCTCGACGCCCAAGGGCAGGTCACCACCGTCGTGGCGACGCCGCCAGCCTCTGGCGGGTGATCGGCGCTCCAGTTGGCGCGGGGTCCTGTCCACGTGGTGTCCCAGTTGGTCCGGATGTGCCACGGGTGCATCCGGGCCAACACTCGCTTTTGGTTCCAGCGGCTGCGGCGGGGCCGGTACCCGTCCGCGGCCGGGTCCGGCACCCGGCGCCCGAGTCCTGCCGCAGGGGGGTCGTAGCGCAGTGTCGCACGCCGTCGCACGGATCCAGCTGGGGGAGGGCCGCAGGTATCCCTCCGTACCGAGCCGTCTGGCCGCAGTGCTCACCGCGGTGGTAGCGTTGACCGCCTGTGGTCCGGCGGCCGCCTCGGCTTCCTCGTCTTCTGCATCCGTCCCTTCATCTTCTTCTTCTTCTTCGGGTGGTGTGTCGGCCGTTTCGTCGGCATCCTCAGCCCCTGCCATCCTGCAACTGCGCGGTACCGTACTCAGGGTCGGCGGCGGCACACTCACGCTCAAGACCGCCACGGGCATCCGGACTGTGGAACTGGCCGCTTCGGTGCGCGCGCAAACCGCCGCGGGTGTTTCCGTGCCGCTACGCGCGGGACAGGGTGTATCCCTGACGGCGGCCGTCGAGCACGGGCGGGCCGTGGTGCGCTCCGTGCACCTGCTGACCTCCACCGTCGCCAGCGTGGCTGCTGTGGCTGCGAGCCGTCCGGCCGCCGCGGCCGTCGGCGTCGGATCGGCCCCGTCCGCGCAGGCTTCGGTCCCTACCGCGGTGCGTTCGTCCCCTGCGGCCTCGTCGTCGTCGGCGTCGCGCGCTCCTGCCCGCGGGCACCGCCAAGCCGCCGCCGGGGTGACGGTGGCGGGTACGGTGCGGGCCGTCGCGGCGGGGTCGTTGCAGGTGGCGCCCGCCTCGGGTCCGGTGGTGACGCTCCTCTTGGGTAAGCACCTGCGGGTGCGTTTGGCGCAGAAGGGAAGTAAGCCACAGCCCGGGGCCCTGGCGCAGGTGCGGGTCGGCGCGTCCGTGCGCATCCGGGTCCGCAAGACCAAGAAGGGTCTGGTGGCGCGCAGCTTGTTGGTGCTCGCCTGACTCCGGCCGGCCGTCACCTGGACGTCATACCGAGGTGCTAGCGTGAACCTGGAGGGTGCCGCTGGCGGGTTTCGACCGTTGTGGGGGTGGTGGGACAGAGATGGCTTGGCGTAAGGGGTCGCTCGCCGCGGTGGCGCTTGCGGCCGTGACGACCGGGGGGGTGGTGTTGGCCGCCCTGCATCCCGGGGATCCGACCACGGCCACCCGCAAAGGCAAGCATGGTGGCGCGGTTGCGGTGCAGGGCGCCCGGGTGATCCGGGCGCCGCTGACGCTGACCCTGCCGGTGGTCGGTCACGTCGCCAGCACGTATACCGTGCGCATCACCCCGGGGGTGGCCGGAACGGTCGCCGCGGTGGACGCGCAACTCGGTCAGACCGTCCATACGGGCCAGACGCTCTTTTCCCTGACCAACCCGACGGTCAGCCTGCACGCGCAGATCGCGGCCGCCAACGCCCAGGCGGCGCAGGCGCGGTTGCAACAGGCGCAGCAGGGCGGCCTGCCGGCGAACATCGCCCAGGCCAAGGCGGCGCTGACCATGGCCGAGGCCCGCCTGCACTCGCTCTTCCAGGCCAGCCCCATCCTGGTGCAGCGGCAGGCGATGCTGTTGCAGCAGGCGGAGACGCAGGCGGGGATCGCGCAGGCCAACGTCCAGGCGCTGCAGTCCGGCAACGCACCCCAAGCGGTCAGTCTGCAGAACGCCCAGCAGGCGCTGTCGACGTTGCAAGCGGCCGCAAGCGGCCAGAGCGGCGGCCCCACCGCTTCCGCCGCCGCCAACCTGGTCACGGCCCAGCAGGCCCTGCAGGCGGTGGAGTCGCCGCAGAGCCCGCAGAGCGTCGCCGTGGCCAATGCGCAACAGGCATACATCCATGCCGTGTCCCAATCCGACACAGTAGCGGGTTCGGTGTATTCGGCGAACCTTGCGAATCTGCAGCAGCAGGTCAACACCGCCCAGGCCGACCTGACGGCCGCGATCCAGAAGGCGCAGCAGGCGGTGACGTCGGCGCAGGCGCAGTTGCAATCGCAGTTGTCCTCTGCCCAGGCGCAGGTGAACGTGGCCCAGGCGAGCCAGCAACTGGCCCTGAGCAACGCCGAGCACGCGCTGCAGGTGGCTCAGACCAATGTGTCCGCCCAGCAGGCGAACCTGGCGGCGCTGCAGGCCGGACCGAGTCCGGCCACGGCCCAGATGGCCGCCGCGGCGGTGGCGGCCGCGCAGGCCCGCGTGCAGGCCGTCGAGCACCCCTACACGCCCGCGACCCTGCAAAGCATGCAGGCCGCGGCGAGCGCGGCGCAGGGCAACGCGCAACTGGCCCAGGTCACCGCCGGACGCCTGACCGTGACGGCGCCGGTCTCCGGCACGCTGGTCGGCGTCAATCCAGCGCTGGCGCGGGTGGGGGCGACCGTCGGGGCCGGCGCCGCGCTCGCGACCCTGCAGAGCGATGTACTCGAGGTCGTCGGGCCCGTGCCGCAGCGGGACCGCACCCAGGTCCATCCCGGCCAGCCGGCCGTCATCTACAGTTCGGCCGCTCCCAAGCGCGCCATTCCGGCCCATGTGGTCGGCATCGCTCCGACCGGCAATCTGGCGAGCCTCACCTTCCAAGTCACCGTGGCCCCCGATCAACCGAACTCGGTACTGGCCACCGGCGAGGCGGCCCAGGTGTCGCTGCTGACCAAGCGGGTCGTCGGCGCCACGCTGGTGCCGACCGCCGCCCTGCAGACGGGTAGCAAGGGATCCTTTGTGTATGTGCTGTCTCCGTCCAAGGCGAAGTCCGGCGGCGGGCCGGCTTCAGCGACGGCTTCTTCCACGGCGTCCTCCACAGCCTCCAAGTCCGCCCATTCCTCCGCGGCGACCGGTTCCGGGTCGACCGCCAAGTCCGCCAAGGCCCCGACGGCTTCCAAGGCCTCTAAGACCTCTAAACGGCGGCGGGGTCTGAAGCGGGCGAACCGGGCCAAGCGCGCCGCGGCGGGTAAGCGCCATGCCAAGACCGGGTCCACGTCCACATCCACATCCACATCCACATCCACATCCGGTTCCAAGCGGACCAAGACCCTGGCCGGCACTGTGCGGGAAGTGGCCGTGAAGACCGGATACGCCAGCGGTTCCTGGACCCAGGTGCGCTCGGGCCTGAAGCCGGGGGAGGTGGTGCTGCTCCCTGGTGGCGGCAGCTTCCTGGCCGCGGGCGACCGGGTGGTCGTCACGCTGACGCGCGTGCCGAAGCCCAAGGCCTTCCCGGTGCGGTCGACGGTCAAGGGTGCGGCCGGTACGGTGCTGTCCGGAGCGGCGAGTGGTGGAGGTGCCGCGACCGGCGCCAAGGCCGGTGCCGGCAAGAAGCGGGGCCTCCGCAAGGGCGGCAAGGCGGCCAAGGGCGGTAAGGCGGGCGGCCGGCTTGGCAAGGGTGGCGGCGGCGGTGGCGCCGGCAAGCTGGGCAAGGTCAAACTCGGCGGCGGTGGTGCCGGTGGCGGCGCCAAGGCCGGGGCGGGGGGCGGCGCGGGATGAATCTGACGCGGATCGCCATCCAACGGCCCGTGACGATTCTGATGGTGATCGGGGCGATGGTGATCGCCGGCCTGATCTCGTTCACGCGCCTGCCGGTGCGCCGCCTGCCCAACGTGAACTTTCCGTTCGTCCGCGCCACCATCGCCTACCCGGGCGCGAGTCCGACCGATGTCGAGCGCCTGGTGGTGTCCCCGATGGAGCAGGCCCTGTCCAACGTGACCGGGGTGGCCAACATGACGGCGATCGCCGCCCCCGGCCGCGGTACGGTGGCCCTGCAGTTCGTGACGGGTACCAACACCAGCATCGCCTCGGTGGACGTCTCGCAGGCCCTGTCGCGCGCGGCGCGAGCCTTCCCGCCCGGGGCGCTGGCCCCGGTGGTCACCGCGGCGAATCCATCGGCCCTGCCCCTGATGAACATCGCCCTCTCCGGGCCGCTGACCCAGGCGCAGTTGTATAGCCTGGCGACCACCCAGGTCGCCCCGGCCCTCGATCAGGTGTCGGGCGTCGCGGCGGTCAACGTGGTCGGCGGGCGCCAGACCCAGGTCAACGTGATGGTGGACCCCACGAAGATGCAGGAGTACCGGGTCAGCCTGGCTCAGATCATGGGCACGCTGTCGGGAAACAACGCCAGCACCCCGGCCGGGTCGATCGTCCAGAACGGCACCACCTACCTGGCGCGCACCAGCGGCCGCTTCCGGTCCCTTTCGCAGATCGAGTCCACGGTGGTCGCCAAGCGTCCCGGGGGCGACATCACCTTGGGTGACGTCGCCAAGGTGACTATGGGCTTTGCGCACCAGGGGTCGGCGGCCCAACTCGACGGCAAGCCGGCGGTCGGGTTGGTGGTGACCGCCCAGAGCACCGCGAACTCGCTGGCCGTCAACAACGCCGTGCATGCCGAACTGACGCGCATCTCCCCGTCGCTGCCGCCCGGGGCACACTTCGCCGTTGTGGGTAACATCACGCGCTTCACAAGGGCATCGCTCACCGGCGTCGAGGTCGACCTGCTGCTGGCCGTGCTGATCACCGGCGTGGTGCTGATGGTGTTCCTGCACCGCATCCAGAACACGGTCATCGTGATGCTGGCCATCCCGACCTCGTTGATCATGACCTTCACGGTGATGTATGCGCTGCACTTCAGCCTGGACCTGATCTCCCTGATGGCGCTGTCACTCTTGATAGGTATTCTGGTGGACGACGCCATCGTGGTGCTAGAGAACATCAACCGCCACATCGCGCTGGGCGAAGCGGTGAAGGATGCGGCGTACAAGGGCCGCATGGAGATCGGCGCCGCGGCCGTCGCGATCACCCTCACGGACGTCGTGGTCTACGGTCCGACGGCGTTCGTCTCGGGGAACGTCGGCCAGTTGTTCCGCGAGTTTGGTCTGACCATCACCGCGGCGACACTGATCTCGCTTTTCATCTCCTTCACACTGACGCCGATGCTGGCGTCGCGCTGGCTCAAGCCCCGCGCGCCCGCCGCCGAGGGTGCCGGGCAGGCCGATGCCCTCCAGGTGGGTGACGCGGCAAGCGGGTCGTCGTTACCGGCGGCCGCGGCAGCCGGGGCCCTGACCAGCCGGGCGGCGCGGCGCCGGGGCGGTGGATTTGTGGCGGCCTGGGAACGGGGCTACGAGCGCCTGGTTGCGTTGTACCGGCGCGTGCTGGCACGGGCGCTGCGCCACCGCGGCCTGGTGCTGCTCATCGGGGTCGCGGCCCTCGGTTTCAGCCTGGCCGCGGTACCCCTCGGATTGGTCGGCACCACCTTTTCCCCGAAAGAAGACATCGGGTCCTTCACCGTCCAGGTGCGCTTCCCGCCGACGGTCACGTTGGCGGCGAGCCAGTCGGATATCCACGCCCTGGCGGGCCAGATCCAGAAGCTGCCAGGCGTCACCAACGTCTACGACTCCGCCGGGTTCGGCGGAGGGCTCGGCACCGGCACCGGGGTGGGCCAGATCACGGTCGACCTCAAACCCAAGGGCCAGCGGCCGAACCTCTTCACCTATTATGAGCCGCAGGTGCTCAAGTTCGCCAAGCGCTATCCCGGTATGCAGGCACACGTTGCCGTGCAGAACCCGCTGGTGGTCGCCGGCGGCCGGGCCTTGCAGATCCAGTTGACGGGACCCAGCCTGACCACGCTGCAGTCGCTGGCGACGCAGGTCGAGGCTAAGCTGCACAACCTGCCGGGGGTCTTCAACGTCAGCAGTAACGCCCTCAAGCCGAGTCCGCAGTTGAGCCTGACCATCAGCCGCTCCGAGGCCAACTACCTCGGGGTGAGTCCGGGCCAGGTGGGCGCGGTGGTCGCCGAGGCGGTCGGCGGTCGGGTGGTCACCTATCTGCAGCCGTCGACGAACGCGCCGCAAATCCCAATCTACGTCCAATTGAACAACGGCTCCAGCCTCAGCAACACCCAATTGTCCGACCTGCCGATCCCGACGCCGCACGGCACGGTGCCCCTGAACCAGTTGATGCATGTGCGCCATACCAACGCGCCGGCCCAGCTCCTTTTGGTCAACCGCCAGTTGACGGTGAGCGTCCTGACCTCGGTCAAGGGCAACAACCTCGGCAAGGTGGCGATCGAGGCCGCGGCCGCCATGCACTCCATGGCGCTACCCCCCGGTTACGCCTATACCTTCGGCGGCCAGGTCTCCCAGCAGAAATCCGCCTTCGGTCCGTTGGGGCAGGCCTTCACGTTGTCCATCATCCTGATGTACATGCTGATGGCGGCGCTGTATGAGTCACTGCTCTATCCGCTGATCCTGATCCTCACCCTGCCGCTGGCCACCGTCGGCGCCATGGCGGGCCTGATGGTGACGGGTCAGACCCTGAACATCTTCTCCTTCATCGGCCTGATCATGCTGATGGGACTGGTGGCCAAGAACGCCATCCTGCTGGTCGATTACACCAACACGCTCAGGGCGCGCGGGTATGCCCTGTATGAGGCGCTGATCGAGGCCGGCTCCGTGCGGTTGCGACCGATCCTGATGACGACCGCGACGATGGTCTTCGCCATGCTGCCGCTGGCCATCAGCAACGGGGCCGGGTCCGAGGACCGCCAGCCGATGGCCGACGTCATGATCGGCGGCGTGATCACCTCGACCCTGCTGACGCTGGTGGTGGTGCCCGTCATGTATAGCGTGTTCACGCACTTCAGTCAGTGGCTCGGGCGCATCGGTGTTATGCGTGTCGCGGCGGCGCCGTCCCCCGGCCTGGAGGCCGGAGCACCCGGGGCGGACTGAGATCCGCGGACCCAGCCAGAGTGGTGGGGACGGGGGACGGGCGTTGGCAGAGGAAGCCGCGGGTTCGCAGGTCGCTGTGATCGAGGACGACGACGCGGTGGCCCAGGTGCTCGAGATGCAATTGTCGCAGGCCGGTTTCGGTGTACGGCGTTACGCCGACGGCGGCTCAGCCCTGCGGGACGCCTCCCGGATCCGTGCCGATGTGATCGTGCTCGACCTGCGCCTGCCCGGGGCCGACGGTTTCACCGTGCTGCAGCGGGTGCGGGCCGAGCGCGACGTGCCGGTGCTCGTGCTGACCGCGATGGGGGACGGCGCGTCCAAGACGCGCGCCTTCGATCTCGGCGCCGACGATTACGTCGTCAAGCCGTTCGATGTGGAGGAGGTGCTGGCCCGCATCCGCGCGTTGTTGCGCCGGTCCGGCCGTCCGGGCGGCCCGCCGACGGTGTGTGGCGGTCTTTGGGTGCGGGCCGTTCCTCCGGCCGTCACGGTGTGCGGCAGACCGGTGGCACTGTCCCGTCGCGAGATCGATCTGTTGTATGCGCTGTCGCAGGCGCCCAACCGGGCCCTGACCAGGGGGCAGTTGATCGACCGCGCCTGGGGCGGCGCGACGGCCGTGGACGGGCGTCTGGTCGACGCCTACGTCACCCGGATCCGCGGCAAGCTCGCGGACGCCTGGAGCCAGGACGGCGATCCCCCCTGGAGCGTTCAAACGGTTTGGGGGGTTGGCTACAAGTTCACCTGCACCGAGCCCGCGGGCGCGTCCTGATGGCGTGGTGTCGCCTGCCGGCGCCTTCACGAGCACGTCACAACCGGATGCTAGGGTGAGACCGCACAGGTGGGACTCGCGGGGGGGTGCGGGCGCTGGCCAGGATGGCGGCGACGAGCGCGGGCCGTGGTGTCGGCGGCGGTGGTGCGGGTGGGGACGGGGATCGGGTGGCCGTGCTCGACCTCAGGGGGATCACCAAGGTTTACCGGTTGGGCGGCGTCGTGGTGCGGGCCCTGGCGGGTGTGGACCTGCAGGTCTTTCCGGGTGAGATGGTGGCCATCATGGGGCCGTCCGGTTCCGGCAAGTCCACGTTGATGAACGTGCTGGGGTGCCTGGACCGGCCGACCGACGGCGAGTACCGGCTGGGGGGGCGATCGGTC
>JAJZXK010000126.1 GCA_021806565.1 Bacillota bacterium
TCAGGGGTCAGGGGGCGCTGCGCCGGGCTCCCGCCCGGCGGGGACCCGCCACCCTCCAGGGCGTGGGACGGCCCAATGCCGCCGCGCGCCAGGCCCCCCGCACAGCGCCCTCACCCCGCGGCCCAGGCCCCACCACCGCCGGCCGGCCCCACCTTCCCCGACCACTCCGCTACCCTGCGGTGATGCTCGCGATCGCGGCCACCGCCACCGACTGCGGCCGATACGTCGGCCACGAGCTCGGACCGCGCGGCGATGCCGTCGCCGCCCTGCGGCGGGCTCACGCGGCCTGCGCCGTCGAGGCGTAGCGCCGGAGGCGGCGGGAGGCCGGCTAGCTGCGGCCGTCGGCCGCTTGCCGTACGATATCGGGATGGGCGGCCAGGATGGATTCGGCGGTTTCCCACAACCGGGGCAGGAAGCGCCGCACCTGCGCGGCCCGGTGGATGAGGTCTGTGCTGGATGTGATGCCGAGATCCGCAAGGAGCCCGTCGAAATCCGGCGCCAGTTCGCGGCCCAACTGCGGTGCGTCCGCCGCCAGGACTGCGCGGCAGCGCGCGAAGGTCGCCACGATCCAGAAGATCGCCTCGCGGTGGTCGCCGTTGCGGATCAGATCCATGCTGCCATCGATGGTCAGGGGCCTGCCGACAGGGCTGATGTCCGAGGCAAAGGCGTAGGGCGTGCGCAGGGCCGCGGCGGCCAGATCGAAGGTCCTGGCCAGCGCCGCCGCGTGGCTTCGGACCCGCTCGGCCGAGAGATCGACACAGCCGAGCAGTTCCAGCAGCTCCGCATAGACCTCCGAACGGCCATAGGTCGCAAGCACGTCGCGGGCCCGCAGGTAGCGCAGGCGGACAGTGGGATTCCGCAGTCCCGCGACCAGGAGGACATGCGTCGTGATCCCGGTGCCAAACAACCAGGCTGTCACCTGGTCGTGCCAGGCCGGCTTCGCATCCAAGCTGTCAAGGTACTCCAGACAGCGTCCGCGCGCATGTTCACAGCGGAGCCGCACCCACGCTTCCTGCGTGAAGCACCGCGCCACCTCGGCCTGCAACGGCCGCAACCGCCCGGAGGGGTCGCAGATGATGCCGTCGCGGCGGAAGGCCTCGGCCAGATGGTAGTCCTCCAGGACCGCCTCCGGTGAGGCCAACCGGTCGGCCGCGATGGGGCTCACCTCGATCCGCAGGCCGCCGTGGATCAACTTGCCGCGCTTCACTGGCGGTGAGGCGTCGGCATTCACGATAAAGACATCCACGTCGGACGTCGGTGGAACGTCGGCATCGTCCGGCAGGGTGGTCGTCGAGCCGGCGAAGTAGGCGCCGAGAAACCATGGCTCCGCCGCCACGTTCCGCCGCACCCAGTCCGAGGCCATGGAGCGCGCCGCACCGACCTGCACGGCCACCACCATCCCCCCCGCATCATCGCGATCATCGCGTCCGCCTGGCATGCCATCCCGCGGCTGGCGCTTGCCGGGGTCGCCCTCCCCCGCCCCTTCTCGCATCCCGGTACCGCCTCCTGGGGCCCAAACGGTGCGAAGGCGCCTCCCTATGGATGGATGGATGGATGGGTGGGTGGATGGATCGCCAGGAGCGCACCCGCCTCTACCCCCGACGCCGGGCGCCTCGCCAGGCCGCCCATGGACGACGGGGCAGGTGCGGGCCCGGACACAGAGGAAGGAGGAACCAACGGGTACGGACGGGCGTCGGTAACGGCCCCTGTCCGCGAGGAAGGGGCCGTTACTGTGGACCGCTTCGGGCAGGCGCCCTTTCCGTGCCGGTTTCTCTGGGGACCGGAGGGTGCGCGGCTGGCGGGTGATCGCGGCGATATCGTCGTCATCGTTGACACATTCTCCTTTTCCACCGCAACGACCGTGGCGGTGTCCCGGGGCGCCGCGGTTTGCGCAACGCTTTCCCCGGAGGACGCCGCGGCCCAAGCGCAGACCACCCCGAGGGCGATCGTCCTCCCCGGCCGGAGCCATCCGACCCCGGAAGGCTGGAGCCATTCGCCCGCATCCCTGCGTACGCTCCCAGCCGGTATGCGCCTGATCTTCTTCTCGCCCAACGGCGGCCACTGCTGCGCGCTGGTGCAGCGCGCGGCGGCCCTCCTGGTGGGCGGCGTGGTGAACGCCTCCAGCGTTGCCACGGCGGCGCTCGGACTGCATCATGCCCTGGGACTTCCCGTCACCGTGGTGGCATGCGGTGAGCGCTGGGACGGCGACGGCTCCCTGCGGCCTTGTCTGGAGGACGAGCTCGGCGCTGGCGCGGTCCTCTCGGCCATGGGGTTGGAGCCATCACCGGAGGCAGGTGCGGCGGCACGCCTGTTCGACGTGCTGCGCGGCTCGCTTGCGGAGCTGCTTTGGGACTGCGGTAGCGGCAGAGAGTTGCGCGAGCGGGGATTCCCAGACGATGTGCGGCTGATGTCCGAGTTGGACCACGTGCAGGCGGTGCCCGTGCGGGGGCCGGACGGATGGCTGCGGGACGCCGGATACGCTGTGCGGTAGTTGCCCGTGCTCGGGATGGCCTGCCTCCCCGGCCCCACCGACGTCCCGCAACTGCCCGGCCAAAGCCGCCGCCGGCCGGTCCGCGCCCCGCGGGCGGGCCCGCCTGCGCGCGCTCGCCCATTTTGTGCCACACCTGTGCTAGATTGGTCTGGACGTCTGAATCAGGTGGCACGTGGGCGCCACCCGCTGACCCAGGCCCGCCGGCGACTTTCCTTCTACCGAGGCGGGGCGGGACGCCTGCGCCAAGTGGTGCCGGGTGGGAACACATGATGCGCACCCTTGCCTCGCTTGCAGTCGCTTCCACCGTCCTGGGCGCAACGGTGGTGGTCACAACACTCCTGTCAGGTTGTAGCACCACCCAGAAGGCGGCGCGGGCATCCGCCGTGTCCGCGACGCGAACCGGACAACCGCCCCGTACCACCGCGCCGTACCCGGCGAGCGCACGCTGGACGCCTCTCGGCATGGCATTTGCGAAGCCGTCCACCGCATTCGTCTACGGCCTCGACCGCACACGCGCGGTGGTCTTCGCGACGACCACGGGCGGTCGGACCTGGAGGATGATCCTTTCTCACCACGGCGTCTATGCGATCAGCATGAACGCCCTTTCCGCCAGACGCCTGCTGGTCGCCACGCAGACGCCCGCTGGTCCGGCCTCCGTATGGACCACCGCCAATGGTGGCAAGACCTGGTCCCAGGCTGATCTACCGGGAACCACCTCCAGCCCGTGCGCGCTCGGCATCAGCATGGACTTCGTGACTTCCAGTCATGGGCTGATCGCCTGCATGAGTTTCGATGGCGGCCCCCAGCAAATCCGAGGCTTCTTTGGCACCACGGACGGCGGGAGGACGTGGCGGCCTCTGGAAAACAACTTCACCTCGCACCCGGTTGGAACCATGCCCTCCCACGGCCTCGCGCACCACCTGCGCCTGAGCGGCGTGCGGCACGGGTGGCTGGGCACCACCGAGATGTTCTGCCTGGGCGGACCGCTCGCCACAAGTGACGGTGGTCGCAACTGGCATGTCGACGCCATCCTGCCACAACTCACCACAAGACACTTCTGCAGGTTCTCAACCCCGAAGTTCTTTGGCTCGACCGCCATGATGACGGCGCGAACAAATCGCGGCGACCTAGTGCTGGAGTCTTCTTCTTCAGGAAGGCGGTGGCGTGTCACCGGGCACTATCCTGCAAACGCGGCGATCCCCCCGATCCTCACAGGGCGCGGCCGCGCTTGGACGTATGTGCAATCCTCCAAGACGACCTACACCGCCTACGCGACCAGCGACGGCGGGGCCATGTGGAAATCGTACGCGATGTCCGGCTGGCACTCTGTGCCCGCCAAAGTCTTCTTCGGGTCACCAAGCAGCGGCTGGGCCGTGACCACGTTGTTGCGCCATGGCACGCCCTGGGTTCTCCACACTTCGGACGGGGGGGCCTCCTGGAAGACGCCGCTGCGCCGCGGGGGGCTACCAGGTCGGTCAGACCAGCGGGTGCGCTGAAGGCGGCCGCCCACGCGCCGGACGGGTTATGGCACAGAAATCCCCAAAGCGGTATGCTGATCGTATGAAACTCTCCGAATGGGCACGGCAAAACGGCATCACCTACAAGACGGCGTGGAAGTGGTGGAAAGCCGGAAAGCTTCCAGTCCCTGCGAGGCAGATGCCGACGGGCACCATCCTGGTGGATGCCCCGCAAGCATCGGCGTCGGAGGGGGCCGTCCTCTACGCGCGGGTTGCCTCGGCGGATCAGAAGTCCGACCTGGACCGTCAGGTGGCACGCCTATCCGTGTTTGCGGCGGAACGCGGCCTGCGCGTCGCAAAGGTGGTCGCCGAGGTTGGCAGTGGGCCGAGCGGCGACCGCAAGGGGCTATTGGCCGTGCTGCGCACCGCGGAGTATGGGAAGATCGTGGTCGAGCACCGGGACCGCCTGGCGCGGTTCGGTGCGGAGTATGTGGAGGCCGCGTTGGCCGCTTCGGGACGCCGCCTCGTGGTCATGGACCCTGAAGAGGTGAAAGAAGACCTGCCGCAGGACGCGCTCGACGTCCTGACCGCCGTGTTCACGCGGTTGTATGACCGCCGTTCGGCCCGGCAGCGGGCGGAGAAGGCGCTGAGGGCCGCAGGCGAGGGATGACGGTCCGATGGGCGGGGCCCGGCCGGAATCGACCCGGCCGTGCAACACCGCAGGCCTCGCCTGCCTTGCAGATGAACGGAGGGCGCAGCATGACGCCATCCACGCGCAGCCGCAGGCGTTTCGCGACGCCATACGCAACAGCGGAGCCACCGCGGAGGCCTTTGCCGCCGGGATCGCTCCGGCCGGGCGCACCTTCCTTGTGGGCACCGGAACCTCGCTGCACGCGGCCATGGTCGGCGAGCACCTCTTTCGCCTCTACGGCGGCGGCAGGCTCGCACTGGCGGTACCCGCCTTCGATTTCGCGCTCTACGGACCAGACCTACGTCCGTCAGACACCGTCGTCGTGCTCAGCCACCGCGGCACCAAGCGCTACAGCCTCGAATCGCTGGGGCGGGCCGCCGCGGCCGGCTGCCACACGGCGCTTGTCTGCGGTGAGGGCGCTCCCGCGCCGCCCGTGGCTCCGGACGCGGTCTTGCCGACCGTCCCCCAGGAGGCGTCCAGCGCGCACACGGTGAGCTACACCGGCAGCATCGCCATCCTGTCCGCCATGGCCGCGGCCGTCGGGCGGCGCTTCTCCGAAGATCGGCTCGGGACGCCCGGGCCCCTGGACGCGGAGATCCCCGAGCGGCTGGAGCAGAGCCTGCTGCTGGAGCCCATGGCCGAAGCCCTCGCGCGCCGTCACGCGGACCACCGCCGCATCTGGATCGCCGGAGCGGGGCCGGACGCCGTGACCGCGCTGGAGGTGGCCCTCAAGATCAAGGAGACGTCCTATCTCCAAGCGGAGGGCATGGCGGTCGAGGCGATGCTGCACGGGCCGCTGCAGTGCGCGGAGTCCGAAGACCTCTTCGTGCTGATCGCCACCGCCACCCCCGGCGCCGAGCGGCTACGGTCCCTGGATTACATGGTCCAAGAGATCGGAGCGGCACGCCTCTGGGTCGGCGACGCGGCCCCCACCAGCGAAGGGGGCGCCTCGACCCTGGTGGTACCGGCGGTGCCCGCGCCGTTTTCCTGCCTGACCGGTCTGATCCCGCTGCAGCTACTCGCCTACCACCTGGCCGTGCTGCGCGGGACGAACCCCGACGGCTTCCGCCTGGACGACCCCCGCTTCGCGCGCGTAGCGCGGCACGCGCGGTTGTAGCTCAGACACCGAGGCCTGCCCCCTGACTCCGGGATGCGCCGCCATCCGCGGCGGGCAAACACCGGGCGTCAGGGGTCGCGGCCGGGTCCTTTGCCCCCGCCCGCACCGGCATCGGGAGGCTCAGGGCGCCGAACCGGCCGTTGGCGCGAACGGCCGCGATGGCCGACCATGCGGCGCATCGCGACCTGCAGCGCGGTGAACGCGACGGCCGCCAGCACCAGTGCCGTCGTCGAAGGGACACCATGCCCCGCAGTCATGCCGCCGCCCCGCAAACACAGGGGGCCGCGACCTGTGGTCGTGCCGCAGCCGTCAATTCCGTACGCCCCGGCCACACTTCCATCGCCCCCCCCCTTCTCCAAGCCTGCGGCGCCCGCCCGCCGGCTGCGTGCCCGCAGCGGACTCCATGCCTACCGGAACTCCAGTCTGACGATGACCATTACCCGCCAGACCTTCGCTCCCTGCCGTCCCTCCCCTGCGCGCACAGCCGGACGGCCCGACTTCCGTCGGCGAGAGAGGAGTTTTGCGTCGAGGCCCTAACCACTCGGTTTGGCTCGGCCCCCGTACGGCAGGCACTCGAAAGGCGGAGTGTATCGGAATGGCAGGAACGGTCCGCATCGGTATCATCGGCACCGGAGGGATCGCGCGCGCGCACGTCAATGCCTACAAGCAAATGCCGGACGTCGAGATCCTGGGGGTCTGCGACGTTATCCCGGGCAAGTCGGAGGCTTTCGCCCGCGACGCGGGCCTGACCGGGGCCCGCACCTTCGACGACCACCGCAGCATGCTGGAACTCGACCTGGACGGGGTCAGCGTCTGCACCCCGAACGTGGCGCACCACCGCACGGCCGTGGACGCGTTGCAGGCCGGCAAGAACGTCCTGGTGGAAAAGCCGATGGCCGTCACCCTTGAGCAGGCGGTGGAGATGGCCCGTACCGCCAAGAGCGCCGGCCGCATCCTGACCATCGGCTTCCAGCCCCGCTACGACCCCAACATGCGCTTGGTCAAGAGCGTCGTGCAGTCGGGCAAACTCGGCAAGGTGTATTACGTCGAGGCCGGCGGCGGCCGCCGCCGGGGTATGCCGGGCGGCACCTTCATCCGCAAGGACCTGGCCGGAGCCGGGGCGATGGCCGACATCGGCTGCTACTCGCTGGACATGGCACTCAACGCCCTGGACTACCCCAAGCCCCTCACCGTCTCCGCGTACACCTCTAACCACTTCGGCAGTTCGCCCACCTACCACCGCGAGGCCGACCGCTTCGAGGTCGAGGATTTCGGCGTCGCGCTGGTGCGGCTCGAAGGCGGCACCGTGCTCAACTTCAAGATCTCCTGGGCCATGCACATGGACACCCTCGGGGCCACGATGTTCCTGGGCACCGACGCCGGCCTCAAGATCACCCCGGCCGGCACCGGCCCCTGGAGCGGCGTCTGGGACGGCGGTGTCGGCAGCATCACGCTGTTCCACGACATCCTGGGCCACAACACCTCAAGCCCGATCCCGGTGCAAAGCCACCACGTGCAGATCTTCTTCGAAAAGGTGCGAGACTTTGTCAACGCCGTGCGCGACGGCAAGCCGGCACCGATCCCCGGTGAGCAGATCGTACGCAACCAGGCCGTGATCGACGGCATCCTGCGCTCGGCCGCCGAAGGCCGGGAGGTCGCCATCGAGATCCCGGAGATCTGAGCCCGCGCGGCGGGGACCCGGGGCCAGCGCGCCATCCGGGTCCCTCACCGCCGCCAAGTTGCACCCGATCGCTGCGCGGCGCACCAGGCGCCCCTTCAGCGCCCCATATCGCGGCGCTCCGTGGCCCGCTGCACCGCACCGGCGGCCGCCTCCCCCAGGTCGATCCCGAGCGTGTTGGCCAGCGCGGCCAGGGTGAACAGCACGTCCCCCATCTCCGCCAGGGTGTCCGGCGGTGCCTCGCCCGGCTTGAGGGGCTTGGGGCCGTAGCGCACGTTCACCGCCCGCGCCAGTTCCCCCACCTCTTCCGTCAGCCGGGCCAGATTGGCAAGTGGTGGCCAGTAGTCGCGACCGCAGGCGGCGTCGACCGAGATCTGCAACTCCGCTAGATGCATGCGGATCAAGGCGGCGTCACCCCGACCGACCACTGGACGCTGCGGGACGCCCCGGGCTGCAGCACGAGCGCTGAGCCGTTGGCCACCGCCAGGGCCAGTCCACCGTCGGTCGGGTAACTGCTGAACGGTTCGAACCCGACCAGGTATTCCCTTCCATACCAGGGGAATCCGGCCGTACCCCCTGCCTCCCGCCAGCACCAGAGGTATGGGAGGACCGCGGCGTCCCAGCGCACCTCGAGGCCGACCGGGGCGGTGGAGGGCAGGATGCGGTAGCGGCCCTCCCGGAAGCCGGTCAGGTAGACGACGGTAGAGGGTTCCCCCAGGGCCGGGGTCGTGAGGAGACGGTCCAACGGCAGCGCACCGGCGTGCTCCACCACCGCCGCGCCGGGCGGCAACTCAACGCGGGTGCCCGGTCCGACGGTCGGGGGCCCGAAGGCGAGGTGCTGCCCCCACATCAGCGGCTGAGGCTCGCTGCCACCGGATGAGGCGGTGGACCGCACCTGAAGGCAGGCGCCGGGGGCGGCCAGGCGCACCTCTCGGCGCAGGCGCAGGGGGGTGCGCAGGCACTGCACCTCCAGCGCCACGGCCACCTCCTCCGCGTCGTCGCGCAGCACCGCCACGTCCCAGGGGAGGAGCGCGACCTCGGCGTGCTGGTCGAAGTTCGCCCCGGCGAAGGTGCAGGGCACGCCGCCGCTGGGAAACACCTCCTGCCAGCCGCCGTAGTACGCGTCCATGAACGGCAGGCCCGCAAGCACCTCCGGCCGGCGCAGGCCCCGGTGGTTGAAGGTGCAAAAGTCAGTATCGCTTGGCTTGTGGAGAAACTCGACCACGTCGCCGCCGCGGCCCGGCAGCAGGGTGACCCGGAGCTGTGGGTTCTCGAGAACCAGGGCCCGATGACCCGCAAGCGTACAGTCGGTTCTCAGCCGGGCCCCCCAGTTGCGCATACCTCGCCTGGTGGGAGAAGGCGCCCAACCGACCCCTAGGTCTGCCGTACCCTCCGCCCGGCCAAGCCTTCGCCCCTTTCGGCCCTGAATTTGGCCCCGGGCGCACGCATCCGGACCACAAGGCGCCCGGAGGGCGCCGGTCCGGCGGCGGGACCCGCCCGGGCCCGCGCCACAACCGCAGACGTGACCAAGCGGCTGCGATGCGACAAGACCGCCCTCACCGCCGCTTCGGCTCCTACTGCGCCACCTCGGTCGCCCGCACTAGGTCCGGGTCGGTGAACACGTCGTGCTCGTCGGTGCTGCGGGTGGAGAACTCCGAGACCACGGCGCCCTCCGGCCCACCCTGGAACCAATGCCACGTATCCGGCATGATCGTATACTGCTCACCGGGGCGCAGCGCGATCTCGTGCCACACCGTGTAGGTGGACTCCCGGCCGGCCGGCGGGCGGCACTGCGGGTGGCCCGTGGCCTCTCCCTCCACGTACAGGTAGACCAGCCCCTGGCGGCAGCGGAAGGTCTCCTCCTTGCCGGGACGGCCGTCCACCGCCGGGTGACGGTGCTGGGGGCAGGTCTGGCCGGGGAACAACACGAGTTCCTTGGCGCAGCAGCGCTCGGTGTTGACATACGTCACCAGTTCGAGCCCCGTGCGCTCCAGTTCACCCAGCCCGAAGTCGGCGATTTCGATCGCGGCCGCTTCACGCGGGGTCAGCACCATCCCCGCCCGGGCCAGATAGGTGCGCGCCCGAGCCCGGGCCTCCTCCAACTGCGTCTGCGTCAGCATGCCGCTTCCCTCCTGCTCGGCTCCACCGCCACCGAGCCTTCTCCGCCGGCCCCCACCACCCCTGCGCGGCAGCCGGTCGGTCCGGCGCGCCGCCGGGTCAGGCCTGGGCACCCGTACGCCCGCTTTCATAGCGCGCCATCAGGCGGAGCAGAGTCCGCAGGTCGACGATCTCGATCGGCCCCTGAGTGGCGTCGCTGGCTCGGACGCGGTCCACCACCGCCTTATACCAACTGGGCGGGTGCCACACCGCCCGCGCCACCTTGAACTGCGGGACGCCGCCGGGCGGCGAGAACATGCTGTTGCGTATGATGTCCGCCGACGCCTGCACGCCGTTGGGCAGGTCCGTATCCATCCCCTTGACGGGCAGGCCGCCGATCACCGCCTGCGCCAGAAGTTTCTGCCCGACGATGCCGCCGGGCGAGAAGCGCCGGTAGGCGTCCAGGCCGTGGGCCTTCATCGCCGGCGCGTTGCCCTCGATGATGAAGCCGGTGACCTGGATGTCCCACTGGCGGTAAAAACGCTTGCAATGCGCGGCCCACAGATCCATGCCGGAGGGAAGCCCGGACGCCCGCGGTTCCTCCAGCGCGCCCGGATTGAGGTAACCGGCGCCGGAGTCGCCCGCCACGAAGCTGTCGTTGGCGGTGGCCGTCTGGCGCGTCCACACCATCGCCGGGCCGGCCCGCAGGCTGAGGTTGGGGTCGAACGCCCAGGACAGAGGCACTTGGCCGCGCGCCGGGTCGGTCCAAAACAGGGGCATCCAGAGCCACAGCCAGGAGGGTGTGTCGAAATCCCCGACATAGAAAGCGAAATACCGCTTCGGCGCCACCTTTCCGCCGGCATCGACGTACCCGCGGGCGCGCAGGGTGGCCAGGCCCGGCGGCGGCTGCTGCGTGTAGCGGGCTTTGAGTGGGAAGTGCTGGGTCATGACCCCACGGCTAAAGCCGGGGGCTTGCCAATCACCCCGCTTGCGCGGGCGTGGCGTGCGGACGCATGACGGCGCCCCGGCGACCGATGTTGATC
>JAJZXK010000127.1 GCA_021806565.1 Bacillota bacterium
TCACGTCAGCCCACAACGCGCCGGGGCCGCCCGCCCCGCCGCCCTTGGGACCGTGTGGCGCCGTCCGTCGGGTCGCCGCCACCAGACGCCTGCGCGCCCCACCAGGCGTCGATCTCCATAAACGAGAACACCCGACGGCTGCCGACGCCCACTGCGTGGATGTGCGGTGCCACGTGCGTCAAGAACCAGGACTCCGAGCCGCCCAAGTACTCCGCGCATTGACTGGCGGAGCCATATCGCTGCTCGGCTGTCTTCTGACGGGCGTGCATATTGCAACGCTCCTCCTCCATGGCGTGCTGCAACCGCCGCCGGCCACATTGGCCGCCAGCGGTTGCAGGGGAAGGCGGACAAAGCGACGAGAAGTCGCACTCAGCGACTCACGCAGAGCCGGAACCGTCCGGCAACAGAGGGGTAAGGTTGCGCCGACGCACAGGGCCAGGGCGCCGGGACGGATCGATGCGGCGGTCGGGGACACGATTTGGAGTAGGCGCGACCACATGAATGGCAGGAAGCAGGCCGCGGTCGCGGAGGGTGGCCAGGGACGTCGGATCTCCCGGGCCAAGCGGCAGGGTGGCCCCGGGTTCCGGAATACGCTCGGTCACGTGCCCATCGCGTAGGGCCCGGGCTGCGGATCTGAGCGTTGAGTGCGTGGGCTGCCAAGGTGCCACCAAGGGCGCGGTGGTGGGATGCGCCTGCGGCAAGCAAGCTACCATACTGATGGCGTCCTCAGGCAGCGCGCTGATGCTGTCAGCACCATTCTGCACCCTGAGCGCTTCGGCGGTGCGCAGTCGATGGAGATCGTGACGGAAATCGGAGGAGTCTATTGAACGGCCATCGGTGATATCCATGACATGGCGGGTCTCCGCCCGGCGTTGTGCCTCCAGCAATGCGTACGCTTCCCGGGTGGGGTCGGGGTTCCACGGGTTGCAGGCGCGCGTCTCGTCGACCATCTCCTGGGTCCAACGCGGACTTGGCCAATACCGGGGGTCGGTGCTGTCGTGGGATGTTGTCTCGCTCTTGCGCTGTAGCCATTCTGCGTCACGCCGCAGGCGGCGCCCGCTCCCATGCGGCATAGTAGTCCTCCTGCCTACCCGCTGCGACCCGTGCCGCAGGGGCGGGATGATCCGATCTCAGGGAGACCGGCCGGGTGGTTGATGGAGCTCTGGCAGTGTATCACATATGATACACCCGGCAATTGGGTCCACTGGCGAAGACGCCGGTTCCTGCCGCGTGCACGCCCGGATGCGCCGCAAGACGGGCATGGTGCTCTCCATAGCTCGCCATCTCTCCGTATTGCATATGCTACACATAGGTTCTCCCTTGAGGGGTATGCTTGTACGTGATATCGAACGATGGCTGCATTGGAGGGGCCCATGCACGTCGGCCACCGGATACGCGCGGAGCGCGAGCGCCGTGGTATTAGCCAGGAGTTGCTTGCCGACCGCGCAGGGGTGGCGCGACCGTACTTGTCTCGCGTTGAGGCCGGAAAGCATCATCCAACAACTGGCTGGCTGGAACGTGTATCTGCGGCCCTCGGTTGCGACGTGGACGCTCTGTTTCCCCCCACCCAGACCGCCGAACCTTTAGGAAGGTCTACCACACCAAACCGGCTTATTGGGCCGGAGTTGGCGTTCGGCGGCGGATTTTACGCCATGCTTGAAACCACTGACCTGGATCCGCGCGTGGAAGTGTTTGACTTCGACCAGCATCGGCCAACCCCCTCATCCATTGCGACAATACTTGGCATTGCGCCTGGGGAAGCGTCGTTGTACCGTGCTCGCCGCCAAGGCACCGCCAGCGCTTGGTATCGGGCGATCGCATCGTGGATGCCGATAGATCTTTTCGGGGCGATTGTTGACCGCCGCGCGCAAGATCGGCCGTTATTCGACGTGCTGTCCGAAGAGATGGGCACGCGCGTCGTTCGCGCTGACGAACGTGTCTCGGTGCGTCCTGCCACCGAAGAAGAAGCCCGTCGCCTCAACATAGCGGAAAACATGTGTGTGTATGCAATCCAACGCGTATGCTGGACCGACACACATCGTGTCGCAGAAGTGGCAGATATCGTGTCCCCGGCCGACCGTTGGGAACTCTGGTATCGTTACCCTGTAGGGAGTGGTGCGTATGTTTCGGATTGGCCTTGGCTACGACATGCATCGGCTCCACCCCGGACACCCTCTCGTTCTCGCCGGGGTCAACATCCCTTATGAGAAGGGCTTCGCCGTATACTCCGACGGGGATGTGGTCAGCCACGCGCTGGTTGACGCCATAACAGGCGCGCTAGCCGAAGGAGACATTGCAGACCACTTCTCTGATAAGGACCCGCAAAATAGGGGCATCCAAAGTATTCGATACCTCGCCCGGCTCCGTCCTCTCCTGGAAAAGCACTGCGCACATATCGTCAACATCGATTGCGTCATTGAAGCAGAGCAGCCCAAGTTGAAACCGTTTTTTCCAGAGATGCGCCGCACCCTTGGGAATATTTTGAGAATCCCCGTGGACCGCGTGAGCATTAAGGGGAAGACAACTGAAGGAATGGGTTATCTCGGGCAATCGCAGGCAGTGGCGGCGCGTGCCATTGCTCTTGTGTCGCTCGAAGACCGCGAGGAACGGCCTGCGATCAAGTAGGGTCGCCGGCCCCGCGACCGTGGGTATCTGCGAGCGGAATGAGCACCCTGGGTGCGGTGTGTACCCGGACACCTCGGAGTAGGCGGTGTCCCTCGCCGACTTGGGTGCAGTGCAACTCGTTCCGAAGCTCAGACGGCGGAAAGTCCCGCCCGCCGCCCTTGGGACCGTACGGCGCCATCCGTCGGGCCACCACCACCAGACGCCTGCGCGCCCCACCAGGCGTCGATCTCCATAAACGAGAACACCCGACGGCTGCCGACGCCCACTGCGTGGATGTGCGGTGCCACATGCGCCAAGAACCAGGACTCCGAGCCGCCCAAGTACTCCGCACACTGACTGGCGGAGCCATATCGCTGCTCAGGAGTCCGCTGCCGGGCGTGCATGTTGCGACGCGCCTCCTTCATGGCGTGCTGCAGCCGCAGCCGGCCAACATGGCCGCCGACGGGTGCAAGGGAATGCGGACAGGCAGGCAAGGGCACCACGGCAGGCAGCCGCTCATCCCGTATGGAACTATCAGAGCGCGGTGACGCAGCCGAAGAGGGCTAGCGGCCCGCGGACAGTGTGCAGGAAAAGGCCCCGTGATCGCGGAGCGTACCAAGAGAGATACGGCTCCTATGGCCGAGGGGCAATGTAGCGCCGGGCTCCAGCGCCGCCGCTGCATAGGCGGTATTGCGCCGAGCGGCGGCCTGAGAGCGCTTGGCCGCCGGCAACGGACGCCAGGATCCCTGTGCTCCTGTTGGCCGAAGAGTATCGACCGCAGCATTGGCGTCGGCGATGGCGTTGGAGTAGTCCACTAGGTGTACGGCCTCGGCCTCCCGCTGGTGGGCAAGCTCCCGCCACGCTTCCGTGGCGGGCTCATGGAGAGGCGCGGGGAGGACCCCAGGAAGTGCGGCGTTCAGATGGCTTATGTTCCGAGCGTGAAGCTCGGCCGCGAGCTCGTGGGTCCATCGTGGGGCGGGGAGGTAGCGGGGATCGGCACTGTCGGGGCGGGTCGGGGGGCGCCGGGCCTCGGATCGGACACCATCGCGACGAGCCTTGTGGCCCAAGCCGTGGGGCATAGGTATAGAACCTCCTTGCCCTACACGCGCCTTCGCGGTGCTGGGACTTGGATCGACGGTCCCGTGCCGGTTGTCTCTCCGGGTCCGGCTGTATGGCCGGCGGGCCGTCTGGGGACAGACTATCATCGAAACCATGGCACGTCAACATAGTTGTGCTCGAATGGCGGGGGACGAGACAGATGGGGGACGCGCGAGAGTCGGTCGGCGACCGCATCCGCATTGTGCGGATCCAGAGAGGCCTCAGCCGCGCAAGTCTCGCCAGCCTGGTAGGGGTTAGCGAAGGGACAATCCAGGGCTGGGAGAATGGCACCCGGCGGGTGCGCGATGTCTACCTCGGACCGTTGGCTCGGGCCCTGAGCACAACGGTGTCCAAGTTATCGCCCGCATCCAAGGAGTCCATCATTCACGGAACAGTGCCAATGCGGAACGTCCACGAGGCGTTGGGCAGTGCTCTGAGCACCTCAGTGGAACTACTTGAAGACATCCTGATCGCGATGTCAGCCGTAGACAGAAGCGTGCCCCCCACGGTAGCCGTGCGCCTGAAGGCCATCGCGGATCGTGCGACCGACGTACCATCACCTCCCGCCCCTGATCTGATGACGCAGGCCGACGCCGCCAAGAGCGTCGGCGTCTCCCGCCAAGCCGTGCATCGCTTGGTCGCAGAGGGACGGGTCAAGGGCTACCCGAATCCCGAGCGCCCTGACCACGCCCCGATGGTGGCGTTGTCTGAAGTCCGTGGCGTGATGGAGCATCACGCAAACGCAGAGAAGGCATCTCCGGACGGGGATGCCACTGCGGATCGCGCACCCGAGGAGAGTCGTCCCCTAAACCCACAGCCTGCGGATGCCGATACCACGCCAGGAGGGAGCCCACTGCCAGAACAACGCACTCCTGCGGGGCCCGCAGATGACGAAGGATGGCCGGACCCACCGTGGCTCAGCGATGAGTACGTGCGCACTGTGTTTCGCGAATCGTCGGCTGCGCCAACAGGCGTGCCCTTCGAGGAACTAGGCCAAGAGGAGCAAGACGAGCTCATCCGCCTTCACACCGAACTAACCCGCGAGATATGGCGGGAGAAGACCGCAGAGGAACGTGCTGAGATGATCGCACGCTGGCAGAAACGGAGGTCCTCTTGATTGGAGTGCGCCGATGCCCGTTGGGGGAACCGCGTGCTATTTGTCGTCCCGATGGTGCCGCTTTCCTGTCGGGATTGATGCCCCCCCTGATCCGCCAGCATCTTTTGACGCGTGGATCTCGTGGGTAGGGCGCATACCCTGCTTGCAAGTGCGATGGTCTCGGTCTCTACCAGACGCCCGGGCGATGTACGTGTGGGATCCCCGCATCCGGGAGGGTACCATCTGCGTATCCTACGGGGCTGCGGTGCGCCCCGCCCTGGGCAAGGTGCGGTTGCTGCACGAAGTATGGCACCACTTCACCATGCTCGTCACGGCCATCCCGCGCTGGTCAGTGCAAATGAGCGACCGCAACGAAACTTGCGCTCAGCGCGGTGCGGCAACGGCGTTGGTTCCATGGCAGGCTGCGGTCAGTGGAGCCACGACCAGAGAAGTGGCCGAAACCTTCGATGTGCCGGCGGAGGTGGCCGAGTTGGCGCGGCGGCTTGCGAGGGAAGGATGCGTGGCGTGCGGGGACCAACAACGCGAGGTTCCGCTCGACTGCCCGTATCGCCGGGACACGAGCCCCTCCATGGCGGTGAGAGAGTAGCCGCCGACCGGTCCGACCACCCAGGGTCGGGCACAATCTCTTCTGCACAGTGCCCCGGAACAGGCGGTTCGTCACGGGGCCAGCACACGGGCCCCCGCCCGTGCGGCCTTGACCGCGCGAGCGGCCGCACCCAGCTCGTGCGCGGACATGTGCGACACATCCGGCTTGACCAGTTGCGTACGCCTCATACCGTGCCGCCCCGCGTAAGTCTCCGTCCGCCACCATTGCATGGCCACCCGGTGCGCGATCCTGGGTCATCTTGACCTCACCGCGCACCAGCCGCGGGCGTGGATCCTCAGGCTGGGCCGCCTCGAAGAGGTGGAGGAGGTGCTCCGCGCGACGTGCCGCCCAGAGAGCAAGGAGATGATGATCCGAATCAGTGAGGGTCCCGGCCCGGCGGATCGTCACCAAGCAAGGATCCCGGACCTTCGGGAGGATCCTGGTTGGCATTCCTTCTGCATCACGGCGACCGGAGCCCAGCCGTCACCAACGACGCACGCGCCGAGGCCCTACCCACTTGCTCTCGCGCAGTGCTTCCGTTTCCGCGCTGTCCGCCACGCGTCCGCAACTGAGTACCGACGGAAGCGTTCGCGCTCGATACCCACGTCAATCACCATGTCCGAGAATCGCCAGAGGTGAGGGCCACGCGCCGGTATGTACCGATCCCGCAATCTGCATTCACCTTCCCTTTGCGTATTGCGACAAGCTATGACCGATATTACCCCAGGACGCGCCGGTGCAGGCGCGCCCCCAAGAACGGGTGAGCGCAGGCGGTTTCAGCCAACCTCGTGGCCGACGCGCCCAACGGCAGACCCGTTCCGTTTCACATGAGCCCTCTACCCAGCCACACTACAATATACTGTATGTAGGGCCCTTGCCCCGCTCCATTTATCCACAGGTTGTGGACAACCGCGCCATGCCACGCGCACTTGCCAGATCATCTGTTTGCCATCTATACTTGTTATGGTGAGGCCATGCCAAAGCTTGGGCGGCCCAGAGAATCTCGTTTGCGGTGTGGCGTGCGCGAAGCGCGGGAGCGAGCAGGTCTATCTCAAGAGGCGCTGGCTCGCGCTGTGGGAGCCTCGCGTAACGCAGTTGTCGCCATCGAGCGGGGCGAATCTGTCCCGAGTGTCCTTATGGCGATGGCGCTGGCTAACGCTCTCAATATGACGGTGGAAAACCTATTCGAGCCGCTGGGAGGAAACAACGATGGCCAGAAGGACTCCCAACATGGCGGGGTTTCCACCAGGATCTGACGAGGGCCACGCGTTGATCCAAGGAGTATTGATCGGCTACCACGTATACCAAGGTCGAAACGAGCCTCCTGATCGACTGTATTGGCGCGTGGGTAAGGCTGTGGTTGCGAGTGTGGTTGGCGTCGCAGTGTGGGAAGTGTTCAAAAGGTTATCTCACTAGTAGGCATCACCTGAGAACGCCCCTTAGGGAGGCGGAGCCGTGCGCTTGAAAGCGGTTGAGATGTTCACCGGAATGGGCGGCTTGGCTCTTGGGCTGGAGTTGTCCGGGTTCGAGCACTTAGCACTCATTGAATTGGACAAAAGCTCGCATCAGACCTTGGCCGCGAACCATCCGCTCTGGAAGGCCGGAAATCCGGCCGATGTAACGGGGTACGATTACTCCAAGCTACCCACGGGCATCGATCTCCTCGCGGGAGGGCCTCCGTGCCAGCCGTTTTCCCTCGGCGGCAAGCACGGCGGTCAAGACGATCGCCGCAACATGTTCCCAGAAGTGGTGCGGGCGCAGAGAAATCTGCGCCCCAAGGCGGTACTAGTCGAAAACGTGTACGGTCTGCTGCGACCCGCATTTAAACCGTATTTCGAGTATATCCTGCTTCAGTTGCGTTACCCATTCATGGAGCGTCGCAACAACGAAGCGTGGGAGGACCATAAGGCGCGGCTTATCCAGCAGGGCGGTCGACAGCGCAGGGCCCTGTCCTACCATGTGTTCCCTCAGCTCATCAACGCCGCCGATTACGGCGCCCCGCAGATTCGCCGGCGGGTCATTATCGTCGGGTTCCGACGTGACCTAGGTATCGAGTGGACGCCTCCCAAGGCGAGCCACTCTAGGATGGCACTGGAATACGCGCAGAAGATTGACGGCTCGTACTGGCGCGACCATGGCCTCGCCGGCCAGCGAGTCTACGGTGCGAACTCGGTGCTCGCTGCGACGGACTCCCTGCGCTGGAATACTGTGCGTGACGCCTTAGGGCACACGATGCGCGACGCGGACGGAGGGTTCGTGTACGACAAGGACTTGCCAGAACCCGCCGATGCAAAGGAACATGAGCCCTTCCTGAACCATGTTGGTATCCCAGGCGCTCGTGTCTACGCGGGCCACACTGGCAACCTACAAGATCGGCCGGCAAAGGCGATCAAGGCCGGCGACCACGGGTGCCCAGGCGGAGAGCACGTCCTAGTCCGCGAAGACGGTTCTCTTCGCTACTTCACGGTTCGTGAGGTCTGCCGCCTACAGGGCTTTCCGGACTCCATTCACTTCACGTGTAGCCGAACTGAAGCCATGCGGCAGCTCGGCAATGCGGTTCCGGTGCCTGTGGCAAAGGCGTTTGGCGGCGCGGTTGCACAAGCCCTTCTCGCCTCTTCGGAGGGAACAGCCCTGTGCCAAGATCTCGTCGCGACATTGGCTCAATGAGGGGAGATCGCAGCATGTCGTTCGTTCCAGCTGGCGCTGGTGTACCCGTACTACATGAGAGCCTGCCGCTGAGCAACTTGTATCCGGCTGCCGCGAAGTTCATTGCGGAGGTCATCCGACTGGGCAGCCGCGAGGAGTGCCATGTGCTGGCCCGTCAACTGGGCGGGACCTGGCATGTGGAGGTACGCACGCCCTGTGGCCGCAGCGATTCCTTGTTGCTCCCGTCCGAGACCTTGGAAGCAGCCGCTTCTCCGGCCACCGCCAACGTCGCGCGACGAGAGATCCTGGACTCCTTATTGGCGGAGTGCAGGTCTCTGTTTGGCCCGTTTGACGAAGCCAACCTGATCCAGGTCAAATGCGACGGCGCACGCGGATGTGACGCTCGCTTTCCATTCCTGGTGTCCGAAATCTTGAAGCCGCCGGCGCCAGTGAATTGCCCGGTCTGTGGGAACACCGTCCCGTAGCGGATCACCTACCGCCGATGAACCCCGGGCGCTCGGGAGCGGACCAGCGTCGCGACTTCCTCGGCCACGCCGTTCAGGTCCGTCAACACGCGACTTTCCCAGTACCGCAGCACAGACCAGCCTCCACGCTCCAGCAAGGCAGTCACCTCTTGGTCCCGCGCCATGTTCCGCTTGATCTTCGCGACCCACCACTCTGTTCGCGTTGGGAAGAGGTCGGCGAGCGTCGGCAGCCCGCGCAGCTGCCAAGCGTTGCCGTGCCAGAAGTCGCCATCCACAAAAACGACTGCGTGCGGCCCAGGAAACACGATGTCGGGCCTGCCCACCAGCCCTTTGTAGTGCTTACGAAAGCGAAGGCCCTTCTCCCAGAGGCGCCGCCGCAGCGCCACTTCCGCCTTGCTGTCCTTGCTGCGGACGGCAGCCATCATACGGCTGGTGACGGAAGGGTCCCGCTGCACAGCACCCACCTACAGAGCCTCCTGCTGCTGTGCGAACCAGTCATCGATACTCTGGAACAGTGCTTGCGCCCGGCCATCATCGCCGCTGGGCAGGGCTTCCGCATAGTAGCGCCCAGGATGTATGGTGTCCCACGCCGACCGCTGTTGGCCCGCGCGCCCGGTTCCTGGCGGATTATTGCCGAAGCCATCCACCAACTCGTTCCACAAAGGGCGCAACTCGCGGATAAGATATATCTCCGCCAGCCGAATCCACGCCACTTCCGTATTGAGCCATCGAAAACTGAAGTCATCTATATTCAGCGTGTTGCCTTGCTGGGCCCACAAGATAGAACGAGCATGGTTACGAATCCGATTCGCCACAGGAGATTTGGCCGGCTTAGCGGTACCCTTCCGCACCCCTGAGCCCTCAGCAGAGCCCACATAAATGGGGCGAACCCAGTCGGCGGTGTTCCACTGGGTGATGGGGGCGTATGCCGGGAATACACCGCGATAATAGATCGCGTAGACTCCGGCACCCTGAAACGAGCGCCCACGTGGCTGTACCCTAAGGGTGGCCAACAGGTCGCGGTACGCTCTGGCTCGTTCGCGAATACTCTCGCGAGCAGTAGGGCCTGGGGTCGAAGGGGCCGGGATCGGGAAGGAGCTAACTGGCTCGTGGGACAATCGCTTCGAGAGGGTCCATCGGAGCATCTCCTCCGAAACCGGATTGAAGGCCGCCATCCAATCCCTCCACCGCCTACCCGCCCAAGGCGAGCGCGCCGCAGGGAGATTCGCTCTTAGGCGGAATCTGTCCTCCAGCCGAATCGAAAGGAGGCCCCAGCCGTTGGGGCGACCGTACAACCCTTTGGATGAACGAAACCTGGCGGAGAGCCTGGTCCGCGCCCTCTTGCAAGAACCTTGCGGGCCGCTGCCCCCGCCGGAGTCATTCACGGGCGCCGGTCTGTACGCGATATACTACAGTGGGAATTTTGCGCCGTACGCCGGTCTGGCGACCATCAACGCGACGGCATGTACTGTCCCTATCTATGTCGGGAAAGCGTCTCCACCGGGCGCCCGCCGCGGTGGTCTTGATCTCGACGCTCCGCCAGGCAACGCTCTTTATAGCCGTCTGACCACCCACGCCGACTCAATTCGGGCGGCAACAAATCTGCGACTCGAAGACTTCCGTTGCCGTTTCTTGGTGACCACCGCCCTGTGGCTGGCTGTCGGAGAGGAGTTGTTGATCAAGCGGTACAAGCCAGTATGGAACACCAAGGTGGACGGGTTCGGCAATCATGACCCGGGTGGCGGACGCCGCGCACAAAGCCGCCGGCCCGAGTGGGACACACTGCACCCGGGCCGATGGTGGTCGGCCGAGATGCTCGACAATCCCCGTATCCCGGTCGAGATTGGGGACAGCGTCGTTGCATATCTGGCAGAGACCCTACATTGACCCCGCTAGGTGTCCCTCCACCACGTGGGTGATGACAGGGCCGAGCGCGTGTGGGCCGCACTTCTCTTGTTATTGCCCGTCGTCCCACCAGATATCCAAAGGGCCATCACACGCCTTTCCGAGGGCTCCGAACTGCAGTCGATG
>JAJZXK010000017.1 GCA_021806565.1 Bacillota bacterium
CGCGGGCGAGCGGCAGGCCGATGTGACCGAGTTGGAGACCATGCCCGACCAGGTGCAGTTGCTGGTCGGGGTGGACCCGCAGTTGGGCAGCCATCGACGGGTGCGGCTGCTCAAGGGCCAGTCCTCACGACTGCGGCGACAGGAGTTGCCCAGCCTGCAAAGCCGGCTGCCGACCCTTTGGACGAATAGCTACTTCGTTGCGACGGTGGGGGGTGCGCCGCTTGCGGTCGTCAAGCACCACATCGAAAACCAGAAGAACGTCTGCACGCACGCCCTCCTTCGTCTGCGCGTTGCCCTTGCGCGTGGGTTGGGTGCTGGGCAAGCGGCTGGCGGCGAGACAGGAGGCGGCACGGCAGGTGTATAACGCCTGCCTGGGGGAGGCGCTGCGTCGCTTGGGCTTGGTCCGACCGTCGGTGTGGTTGCCAAGGGGGATGGCGACTCCGCAGCGGCAGCGGCGGGCCCACTTCCGCGGCGCGCGCGACCAGCAGGAGTTCACCGACTCGGCGCTGCAACGGTACGGCATCCGGTTGCTGCGCAAGGACGGGACGGGCGCGAAGGCGGAAAAGACCTGGATTGGGGAGCATCTGGGCGCGCACGAGGTGCAGGCGCTGGCGTCGCGCGGCTACCGCGCGACGCAACGAGTACCTGCTGCGCAAGCGGGGCCGGCCGCGGTTCAAGGGGAAGGGCCGACTGCATTCGGTGGAGGGCAAGGGGCCCGGGAGCGGGCTGCGCTGGACGGAGCGGAATCTGGTAGTCTGGGGCGACCTCGCGCTACGGCCGCTGATCTTTGCCAACGATCCGGTGGTGCGGCACGCGTTGTGCCGCGCCCTTGGGGGCAGGCACTCCAAGCGGAGGCTGAGAGCCAGGATGCTGTACCAGCGCAGTCCCGAGCCCGAGAGAGCCTGGCAAAGGCCGAAGCAATGCATTCCAGAACCCCCCGGCTTTAGCCGTGCGGCGGTTCAGGGCCGCCGGGTACAATGACCGCACGGGCGGGGGGCGGTGGCGCATGTCGGCGGAGGTGACGGTGGCCGAGGGGGTCGTCCCCCCATCGCTCGGTGATCAAGAGGCCATGGCTCGGGCGGTCGACGCCACACTCGCGGCGCACGGGTCCGCGGGGGCAGCCGTCTCCGTCCATCTGGCGGGTGACGCGCTGCTGCATACCCTGAACCGCACCTACCGCGCCACCGACCGCCCGACGGACGTGCTGTCGTTTGGCGTGGACCGCGACGACCCCCTGCCGCCGCCGCCCGGTGAACCGCCGCAGATCGGGGACGTCGTGGTGTCCTTGGAACGCGCCGCCGCCCAGGCCGAGGCGTACGGGCACACCCTGCGCCGAGAACTCTGCTACCTTGCCGTGCACGGTACCCTGCACCTTTTGGGCATGGACGACGCCGACGCGGAGGGTGCCGCGGCCATGGCCGCCGCGGCGGACGCCGTGCTGGCCGGCCTGGGCATTGGGCGCTGACGCGATGCGGCGGCTGCGGCGGGCGACCGAGGATCCCGCGCTGCGCCCTCCGGCGGGATCGTTCCTGCGCAGCTTCGTCCACGCAGCGGCCGGGGTGGTCCGGGTGTGGCGCAGCGAGCGCAACTTCCGGGTCCAGTTGGCGTGCGGCTGGGCGGTTCTGTCGCTGGCCTGGCTGCAGGGGCTTCCGGCCGCCCGGGTGGCTGTCCTCGCGGCGGCGGCCGCAGCCGTCCTGGCGGCGGAGACGATGAACGCGGCGCTCGAGGTGGCCGTCGATCTGGCGCATCCCGACCGCCACCCCTTGGCCGGCGCCGCAAAGGACCTTGCGGCCGGGGCGGTGCTCCTGGCGGCGGCCGGGGCCGCGCTGGCTTCCGCCGCGGTGTTTTGGCCGCTGTGGCGCGAGCCGGCGCTGCTCATGGCGGCGGCGCGCGCGCGTCCGGTCGCCGGGTGGCTGATCCTGGCGGGTCTGGCCGCGTCCGCCGGTCAGATCCTGTTGCCGCTGGGGGGAAGGCGACCTTGTTGAAGTCGGAGTTTCGGTCGGGGTTCGCCGCGCTACTCGGCCGCCCGAACGTCGGTAAGTCCAGTTTGTGCAACGGGCTGGTGGGCGACAAGGTGGCGATCGTCTCGAACAAACCGCAGACGACGCGGCGGCGCATCCTGGGCGTGGTGCACCGGCCGGAGGCACAGTTGGTGCTGGTGGACACCCCCGGCGTGCACCGGCCACGCCATCAACTCGGACGGCGGATGCTGCAGGAGGTCCGCGACGCGGTGGAGGGGGTGGAGGCCACCTGCCTGGTGGTCGACGCGTCCAGCCCGCAGCCGGGCGAGGGAGACCGGCGGGCCGCCCAGTATGCGGCGGCGGCCGGCGGTCCCCGCATCCTCATCCTCAACAAGATCGATCTGGTCGGCGCCGGCCGGGCGCGGCTGGAGCGTGCCGCGGCGTACAGCGTGTTGGCCGCGTCCGGTCACCCCTTCGACGCGGTGGTCGCCACCTCGGCCCTCACCGGGGAAGGCGTGGACGAGCTGCGCTCCGCCCTGATCGCGCACCTGCCACCCGGTCCGCCGTACTTTCCGGCCGACGTGTCCACCGACCAGCCGGAACAGGTCCTGACGGCGGAACTGATCCGGGAGCAGGCGCTGGCGCGGCTACGCGAGGAGGTGCCGCACGCGCTGGCCGTGACCGTGGACCAGTGGCAGCCGCGCGATAACGGCATGATCTATATCGGGGCCACCATCTACGTCGAGCGGGAGTCCCAAAAGGGGATCGTGATCGGTGGCGGCGGCGGCATGCTGCGCGACATCGGCGCCGCGAGCCGCGGGGAGATCGAGCGGCGCTTGGGCAGCCCAGTGTATTTGGACCTGTGGGTGAAGGTGAAGGAGGGCTGGCGCGACCGTCCCGGCAGCCTGGAGACGCTGGGATTCGGCCGCAGCCACTGAACCGGGTGGTCAAGGTCCGCGGGCGGGCGAGGCTGTGTAGACTACGGCACACTGTGTGCGGAGGACGGTGACGACGCGTGGAAGCAGGGGTGCTGGCGTCGGCGGCCCCCGAGTCGAACCCCGCGGTTCGCCCCCCCTGGGCGGCGGTGCACTTCGTCGGCGTCGGCGGGGTGAGCATGAGCGGTCTGGCGGCGGCCCTGGCGGCCATCGGGGTTCCTGTGAGCGGTTCAGACGTCGCCGATTCGGTGCGCACGCGCCGTCTCGCGGCGGCCGGGGTCCGCGTCCGGCTCGGGCATTGCGCCGCTGCGGTCGAGGCGCTGCCGCCGGGCTCGCTGGTGGTGCACAACACGGATGTGCCGCCGGATAACCCCGAACTCGTCGCGGCGCGTGGGCTTTCGCTGGCCGTGGCGCACCGCTCGGTCGTGTTGGACTGGTTCTTGCGCGCCCGAGCCCGCCAGGCCCTGGCCGTGACCGGTACCCACGGCAAGACCACGACGACGGCCATGGCGGCGGCCTGCCTGACGGCGGGTGGGCTCGATCCGACCGTGTTTGTCGGCGCCGAGGTGGAAGGTCTGGAAGGCGGCAACTACCGCCTGGGCGGCGGCGTCGTCGCCGTCGCGGAGGCGGACGAGAGCGACGGCTCCTTCCTCCGCTACAGCCCCGATGTGGCGCTGGCGACCAATGTGGAACCGGAGCACCTGGAGCATTACGGGGGCAGCTTCGAGCAGGTGGTGGCCGCGTATGCGGTCTTTTTCGGCCGCGTCCGCGAGGGCGGGGTGGCGCTGGTCTCGGCGGACGATCCGCGGCTGGTCCGGCTGGCCACGGGGGCACCCCGCATCGAGACCTACGGCCTTTCCTCCGGGGCGGACCTGCGGGCCGTGGACCTGCATGCGGGCCCGTCCGGCACGGCGTTCACCGTCCGCCGTCGGCAAGAGCCGCTGGGCACGTTCCACCTGGCGGTGCCCGGCCGGCACAACGTCGCCAACGCCCTGGCGGCCCTGGGCGCCGGGCTGCACTTCGGCCTCGCCCCCGAGGTCTGCGCCCAGGCCCTGGCGGCATACCGCGGCGCTGGCCGGCGCTTCGAGGTCCTCGCCCAGGCGGGGGGGATCACGATCGTCGACGATTACGCCCATCATCCCACTGAGGTGGCGGCGACGCTGCGGGCAGCGCGCGAGCGGGGTGCCCGCCGTGTGCTCGCCGTGTTCCAACCGCACCGCTATCAGCGCACCGGCCAGTTGTGGGACGACTTCGGTCCGGCCTTCCGCGACTGCGACCGCCTGTTTCTGACCGAGATATACGGACCGGCCGGCGAGGAACGCGTCCAAGGGGTGAGCGGGGCGGCGCTGGCCGATCTGGTCGCGCGGCGCAGCGGCGTGGCGGTCAGCTTCCACCCGGGGCTCGACGACCTTTCGGCCGCCGTCGTTTCGGCTATGCGCCCAGGCGATCTGGTCCTGGTGATGGGGGCGGGCGATGTGACGACCGTGGCGGCGCGCCTGGCCGCCGAGGTTCGCCAACAGGACTGAGGCCGCAAGCGGCGCGGCCCCGGGGTGCGGTCCCAGGTGGCTTGCGGGGTCGGATCCGGGGCCGGTTGCGAGGTTGTTTCCGTGGGGCGGTGGGTGGTAGACTGCGGCGCATATCCAGAAAAGGGGCCTGGCTATGCGTGAATGGGAAGGCGTCGCCGAACGCTTCGGTCCCCTGGGATTGACCTTCGACGATGTGGTGTTGGTGCCGGCCGCGTCCGCCGTGCTGCCGCGCGACGTGGACACGCATACCCGCTTCACCAGGGAACTGACCCTGCAGATCCCGCTGGTGAGCGCCGCGATGGACACCGTGACCGAGGCGCGCCTCGCGATCGCCTTGGCGCGCGAGGGCGGCATCGGCGTCGTCCACCGCAACCTCTCACCCGAGGCGCAGGCGGCCGAGGTCGACAAGGTGAAGCGTTCCGAGTTCGGGGTCATCACCGACCCGTTCTCCCTCACCCCGACCCACACGATCGCCGACGCCCAGGCGCTGATGGCCCGCTACCACATCTCCGGGGTACCCATCGTCGACGGCCCAGACCACCGCCTGGCCGGCATCGTCACCAACCGCGACCTGCGCTTCGAATCCGACACGACGCGTCCCCTGGCGGAGGTCATGACCAGCCGCAACCTGGTGACCGCCCCCGTCGGCACCGACCTCGAGGCGGCCAAGCAACTCCTGGCCAAGCATAAAATCGAGAAGCTGCCGCTGGTCGACGAGCACGGTTGCCTGCGCGGCCTGGTGACCACCAAGGACATTGAAAAGACGCGCCGCTATCCGCAGGCATCCAAGGACGGCCGCGGCCGGTTGCTGGTCGCTGCGGCGGTGGGTGTCTCGCCCGGCAACCTTGAGCGGGTCGAGCGCCTGGTGGATGCCGGCGTGGACGCCATCGTAGTGGATAGCGCCCACGGGCACAGCGCGCGGGTGGTCGCGTTCGCGCGCGAGGTGCGCACCATGTTCGGGGGCCGGGGTGTGCAGGTGGTGGCCGGCAACGTGGCGACCGCCGACGGTGCGGTCGCGCTGTGCGAGGCCGGGGTGGACGCCGTCAAGGTGGGCGTCGGTCCGGGTTCGATCTGCACGACCCGTGTGGTCGCCGGGGTCGGCGTGCCGCAGTTGACGGCCGTCTGGGAGTGCGGCCGCGCCGCGGAGCGCTTCGGGGTGCCGGTGATCGCCGACGGCGGGGTGAAGTTCTCAGGGGATGTGCCCAAGGCCCTGGCGGCCGGGGCCGCGAGTGTGATGGTCGGCAGCCTGTTTGCCGGTACCGAGGAGAGCCCGGGCGACCTTGAGATCTTCCAGGGGCGCTCCTACAAGGTGTATCGGGGCATGGGCTCGCTCGGCGCGCTCGAGGAGGGCAGCCGCGACCGTTACTTCCAGGAAGGGCAGCAGAAGCTGGTTCCCGAGGGGGTCGAAGGCCGGGTGCCCTTCCGTGGTCCGGTCTCCGACACGGTCTTCCAACTGGTCGGCGGGCTGCGCTCCGGCATGGGCTACTGCGGGACGGCGACGATCGCGGAGTTGCGCGCCAAGGCTGGATTCGTGCGCGTCACGGCGGCCGGCCTGCGCGAGAGCCACCCGCACGACGTGCAGATCACCCGGGAGCCGCCCAATTATCGCTTCGGGGAATGAGGCGATCGAAGTCCGCGTCATTGCTCGCTTTCTCCCTTCCGGGCCTCGCGCCCTTTTGTAGCAGCCGATATCCGGCGCCTCCCGCACCAAGCCGACCGCATCCATCGCGCGACAGGGGGGCCTGGCGCGGTGCCGAAAGGCCCGCCGGGAGCCACCCGGCGGCTGGGGCTCGGACGGCCCGGGTGGCGGAAAGGTGGGAAGCCCCCGTGGCGGCACACCCGGATGCGTACACGGTCTACGTCGGCACCTATCAGGGCGAAGGGGAGGAAAGCCTCTTCCGGCTGCGCTTCGATCCGGCTTCCGGCGGGCTCGAGCCGCCGGCGGTCGTGGCCCGCACCGCGCGCCCGTCCTTCCTGGCCTTTCACCCGACGGGACGCTACCTCTATGCGGTCAGCGAGGCCGACGGCGGCGCCGGTGGAGCCGTCTGCGCCTTTGCCATCCCCGCGGACGGCCGGGGCGAACACCGCCTGCTGTCCCGTCGTCCGGCCCACGGCCGCTCGACGTGCCACGTGAGCGTGGACGCCACCGGCCGCTGCGTGCTGGTGGCGAACTACGGCGGTCCCAGCGTGGCGCTCTTCAGGGTGCGGCCCGACGGCGGCCTCGACGAGGCGGCGGCTGTGTTCCGCCACGCCGGCGGCGGCGCGCACCCGCGGCAGTCGGCTGCGCATCCGCACATGGTCCGGATCGATCCGACCAACCGCTTCGTCTACGTACCGGACCTCGGGACCGACGAGGTGGTGGCCTACCGCCTCGACCCGGAGGCGGGGACCCTGGCCGCGCACGACCAGAGCCCCGCCGCCCGTGCGGCGGCCGGCTCCGGACCGCGCCACCTGGACTTCCACCCGGAGCTGCCATACGCGTATGTGGTGAACGAGCTGGATTCCACGGTGGCCGCCTACGCATGGGACCGCACGGCCGGAACGTTGCGCGAACTCCAGCGGCTGTCGGCCTTGCCGGAAGGCTTTCAGGGGGAGAGCACCTGCGCGGACATCCATGTGCACCCCGACGGACGGTACCTCTACGCCTCCAACCGTGGAGACGACAGCATCGCCGTCTTTCGCATCGACGCGGACTCGGGCCGGCTCACCCCCGCCGGGCACGTGTCCACGGGCGGCCGCACCCCGCGGAACTTCGCGATCGATCCGACTGGGGCGTTTCTCCTGGTGGCAAACCAAGACAGCGACAGCATCGCCGTCTTTCGCATTGATCCGCCGCACGGCACCCTGACCCCCGCGTCGCAACTGCGGCTTGCCAAGCCGGCGTGCATCCGCTTCGCGCCCGACCGCCAGGGCTGACCGGACCGTCCCAGGTTGGGGGCCGGCGCCGCGGCGCCGCTCAGGATGCCGGCCCCCAGGCCTGGGCCACCGCCTGCCACACCGCCGGGGTTTCCTGCCCCAGGGCCCAGATGGCCACGCCGCGCAGGCCGAGCTTCTTGGCCAGTTGCAGCCGTTGGAGCATGGTCTGCTGGTCCTGGAACCAGACGATGTGGGCGTGGCCGCCGGCGGTGTATGTGAAGTATGGGTTTTGCGACGGGCGGTCCATCTGGATCGTGGCGTGGTGGGCCGCCGCTTCGGCGAGCACCGCGTTCAGTGGCAGTTCTTGTGCCTGGGTGCTGCCCTTGGGCCAGTCGTAGCCGTAGACCCCGGCCGCCAGCACAAGCTTGGCCGGCGGGATGTGCGCGGTGTGGAGAAACCAGTTCACGTTCGCCACCACCCAGGGATAGGGCGAGACCGGCCCGGCGTTGCTGCCATTGTAGTGTTGGTCATAGAGCATGATCACCAGGTAGTTGACCACCTTGGCCAGGGCGGTGTAGTTGTAGGCGCCGTTGATGCTGCTCGCCACGCCGATCTTGGGAAAGACCGACTCCGAGAGCGTCACCGAGGCCGGCAGGGCGTGGCGCAGCGCCCCCATGAAGGCCACCAGGGCGGCGGACGTGGACGGCTTGATCAGTTCGAAGTCGATGTTGACCTCCTGGTAGCCCTGGGCGCGTACCAGCTTGACGATGGCCGCCACGGCCCGCGCGCGGGCGGCGGGGTTGGTCAGCATGCCGGCGTTGGTACCGCTCGTCCCTGGGATGTTGTTGATCAGCACGCCCATGCGCAGGTGGTGGGCCTTCACCCAGGCGGCGACGGCGGTGCTGGGTCCGCGGCTGTGCAGCTTGCCGCTGCCGTCGACGCTGTACCAGAAGGCCAGCACGGTGTTGAGGTAGCGGCTGTTGGCTTGGACCGATCCGAAGGAACTTCCGAAGACCTTGCTGTAGCTGTTTTCATAAAAGCCGATCAGGTGCGGCCGCGACGGTGCCGGCATCTCCAGCGTGGCGGCGGGTTGCAGCCCGAGGGACGCCAGCAGCAGGATCCCGACCCCGCTCGCCACCAGTGCCAGCCCGTAGCGCCAGCCGCGCAGGCCCACCGCCTGGGCCAGCCGCCGCAGGGGCGGACGCAGGCGAGCGGTCCGTCCGCTCCAGCGGGACGCACCGCTGCGGTCCCGCAGGCGAGTCGCGGCCCGGGCGAGGCGCTGAGTCAGGCCATGGCCCTGGGTCCAGGTGCGGACCTGTCTCGCGGCGCCGGCACCCGCCAGGGCCAGGCGGGCCGCGGCGCGCCTGGCGCGGGTGCGAAAGGCAGAGAGACGCTCACGATGGGTCACGGCGGACACACCCCCGTGCTAGACTGCCCGCAGTGGGGGGCGATGTTGTGCCCCGGGCGGTGTCGCTGGCCGAAGCCCAGGAGCGGTTGCTGGCGTCCCTGCCGCCGCCGCCCAGCGGTTGCGAAACGGTGCCGCTTTACGCTGCGGCCGGCCGGGTGTCGGCGGCCGCCTCCCACACACCCGACGATCTGCCGCCGTTTGATCGGTCGTTGGTGGACGGATTCGCGGTGCGCTGCTCGGACGGCGGCGACCTGGCGCTGGGGCCGGCGGTGCGGATGGGCGCGGCCGCGGATCCGCTTCCGGCTGGGGCGGCCTGTCCCGTACCGACCGGCGGCATGCTGCCGGCCGGGGCGGACGCAGTGGTGATGCAGGAGAACGTGCGGCGGGGGGGGGGGGGGGTTTGCCTGCCGCGTCCCGTCCGGCCGGGGGAGAACCTGGTGCGCCGCGGCAGTGACGCGCGCGCCGGCGAGATCATTCTGCCGGCCGGACGGCGGCTGCGGCCGGCGGAGATCGCCTGGCTCGCGACGATCGGGCTCTTGGAACTGCCCGTCCGGCGGCGCCCCCGTATCGGAGTGCTGTCGACCGGCGACGAGTTGGCGGCGGCTGGCCTGCCGGTCCTGCCGGGCCAGGTGCGGGACAGCAACGCCCCGGCTCTCTGCGCGGCGTTGGAGCGGGACGGCGCGGTCCCCGTCCCGCTGGGTGTGGTGGGCGACGAGCGCGAGGCGGTGCGCGCGGCCCTGCGGCGCGGGCTGGAATGCGATGCGCTACTGTGCACGGGGGGCAGTTCGGTCGGCGAGCGCGACTTTGTCCAGTCCGAACTGACGCAGGTCATGGGCGCCGGGCCGCTGTTTTCCGGGATCGCCATCCGGCCGGGCCGGCCGACGGCCGCCTTTGTCGCTGGCGGACGGTTTGCCGTGGCCCTGCCCGGGCACGCGGTCTCCGCGCTGGTCGTCTACGAGTTGCTGCTGCGCGACGCGGTGCGCCGCTTTGGGGGCGACGCCCACCCCAGTCCGCGCGGTGCGCTTGCCGCGACGCTGGCCGCCGGCCTTGCGGCGCCGGCCGACCGGGACCTTTACGCTCGGGTCCGCCTGGAAGATGGTCGCGCCGTACCCCTGGAGGGGTCCTCGGCCACGATCGGTAATCTGGCGCGCGCGGACGCCCTGGTGCACTGCGCCGCCGGCTGCCGGCTGGCCGAGGGTGCCCCGGTCGCGGCGCGTATCCTGGATTGAGGGCCCGGCGCGCGTGGCGGCACGGCCGCCGGCGCGGGCGTAGAATCGGTTGGCTGGAGGCGCTGTCGTCGTGGAAGACCTCTATGGCCGGGTGGTCACCTATCTGCGGGTCTCGGTCACCGACCGCTGTAACTTGCGTTGCCGCTATTGCATGCCCCTGGACGGCGTGCGGTTCAAAGACCTCGACGACGTGTTGACCTGGGAGGAACTCGAGCGGGTGGTGCGGATCGCGGCCTCGCTGGGGGTCCGGCGCATCCGCGTCACCGGCGGTGAGCCGACGACGCGCCCCGGGCTCGTCGACTTCGTCCGCGCCGTGGCCCAGACGCCGGGCGTCGAGGACGTCTCCATGACGACCAACGGCATGCTCTTTGCGGACCTTGCGGCCGATCTGCGCGACGCGGGGCTGCGCCGGGTCAACATCAGCCTCGACAGCCTGCGGGCGGAGCGTTTCCGTTCTCTGACGCACTTTGGCGATTGGGACGCGGTCTGGCGGTCGGTGCGGGCGGCCTTGGCGCTCGGGCTGCACCCGGTGAAGCTCAACTGTGTGGCACTGCGGGGCGTCAACGACGACGAGTTGGCGGACTTCGTCGCCCTGACGCTCGACCAGCCCCTGCACGTGCGCTTCATCGAGTTGATGCCCCTGGGCACGAGCCACCCCTGGGCCCGCGACAAGCTGATGCCGCTCGCCGACATGCGCCAGCGCATCGCCGAGCGCTACGAACTCGAAGCCGCCAGCGTCGACGGCGGCGGTCCCGCCAGCTGCTTCCGAGTCCCCGGCGGCGCGGGCAGCGTCGGCTTCATCACGGCGATGACCGAGAACTTCTGCCACAACTGCAATCGCGTCCGCCTGACGGCCGACGGCGAACTGCAGCCGTGCCTCGGATCGCTGCTGGCGCTCGACCTGCGCGGACCGCTGCGCGCGGGCGTCTCCGACGACGGCCTGCGGCGGTTGATCGCCAAGGGGATCCGTTCCAAGCCCGAGCGCCACCTGATGGAGGAGTATCTGGAAGAGACGGCGGGTCGGCGGATGTGGACCGTCGGTGGGTAGTCCGCACCTGGACGCCTCCGGGCGGGCGCGGATGGTGGATGTGGCGGATAAGGCCGAGACGCGCCGGGTGGCGGTGGCGCGCGGTTGGCTGCGTTTGGAGCCGCAGGCGCTGGCCGCGGTCGCCTCCGGCGAGACGGCCAAGGGCGATGCGCTGGCGGTCGCCCGGATCGCGGCCATCCAGGCGGCCAAGCGCACCGCGGATTGGATTCCCCTGTGCCATCCCCTGCCGCTGACCTCGGTCGCGGTCCGGCTGCGCGTGGCGGCCGACCGCGTGGAGGTCGAGGCGGAGGTCGGTTGCACCGGGCGCACCGGGGTCGAGATGGAGGCGCTGACGGCTGTGTCCGCCGCCTGCCTGACGCTGTATGACATGACCAAGGCCTACGGCCAAGGCGGGGTTATCGGCGATATCCGCCTCATCCACAAGTCGGGCGGCCGCAGCGGCTCGTGGGAGCGGGCGGGCGAGCCGCCATGGGTGTAGGCGGGGGCGGGTCGCTTGCCGGGCTGCGTTTCGCGATCCTGACCTGCAGCACGAGCCGTTCGCCCGCCGAGGACGAAAGTGGCGCCGCCTTGGCCGCGGATGTCCAGGCGGCGGGCGGGCAGGTCGTGGCGCGGGCCCTGGAGCCCGACGACCGCGTCCGCATCGCGCGCCGGCTGCGCACCTGGGCCGATGCCGGCGATTGCGACGTCGTCCTGACCACCGGCGGCACCGGGCTGGGTCCCCTGGACCTCACCCCCGAGGCCACGGCGGACGTCGCCACGCGGACGGTGCCGGGCCTGGCGGAACTGATCCGGTTGCGCGGTCTGCAGCAGACGCCGTTTGCCGCCCTGTCGCGGGGCGGGGCGGCCATCCGCGGCCGGACGCTGATCGTGAACCTGGCCGGAAGCCCGCGGGCCGCGCGCCACGGGCTGGAGAGCATCCGCCCGCTGTTGGCCCACGCCGTGGCGACCATCAACGGCGGCGGGCACGGTCTGCCGCCCGCCTGAGGGCCCTTCGCGCAATTGGGCAGGTTTGGTCCAGCTTGTGCCTCGGAGCGGTTGACGTCGCTGAACCACCCCACTATGATACGTTCTGGCGTTAGCACTCGTTCTCAGTGAGTGCTAACAGGGCCAGCATCCCGGGGGGGAGGGTTCCGTCCATGAGCAGTGTGCCGCAAGCGAAGGGGGAGAGCCGCCTGAAGATCCGACCGCTGGGGGATCGCATCGTCGTCAAGGCCCTGGAGGAAGAGCAGCGCACCAAGTCTGGCATCGTTCTGCCCGACACCGCCAAGGAAAAGCCGCAGCAGGGCAAGGTGCTCGCCGTGGGCAAGGGCGCCTTCATCGAGAACAGCAAGGAGCGCCGTCCCCTGGACTGCAACGAGGGTGACACGATCATCTTCTCGAAGTATGCCGGGACCGAGGTCAAGCTCGATGGTGAGGAAGTCCTCATCCTGAGCGAGCGCGACATTTTGGCCATCGTCGAGTGAAGATCGTGCCGCGTCGGCGACGCCGCGCGGCCCATCCGGAGCCAGGAGGAGGTCCCACATGGCCGGCAAGCAGATTGTTTTCGACGAACGGGCCCGCAGGGCCCTGGAGCGCGGCGTCAACATCATGGCGGACACCGTGAAGGTGACGCTCGGCCCCAAGGGCCGGACCGTCGTTCTGGAAAAGAAGTTCGGCCCGCCGCAGGTGGTCGACGACGGTGTCACCATCGCGCGGGATATCGACCTGGAAGACCCGTTTGAGAACATGGGGGCGCAACTCCTCAAGGAGGTCGCCACCAAGACCAACGACATCGCTGGCGACGGCACGACCACCGGTATCGTCCTGGCCCAGGCCCTGGTCCGCGAGTGCCTGCGCAACGTTGTCGCGGGCGCCAAGCCGGTCCACGTCAAGGCGGGCATCCAGAAGGCCGTGACCGCGGCGGTCCAGGAGATCCAGCGCATCTCCACCCCGGTCAAGGACCGCAAGGGCATCGCCGAGATCGCGACCATCTCCGCCAAGGACATCGAGATCGGCAACATGATCGCCGATGCGATGGACAAGGTGGGCAAAGAGGGCGTCATCACGGTCGAGGAGGCCAAGACCCTGGAGACGACCATCGAGGTCGTCGAGGGCATGCAGTTCGACCGCGGCTTTGTCTCCCCGTACTTCGTCACCGACACCGAGAACATGGAGGCCTCGCTGCAGGACCCCTACATCCTGGTCACCGACAAGAAGGTTTCGGCGCTCAACGACCTGATCCCCGTCCTGGAGAAGGTGCTGCAGGTTGGCCGTCCCCTGCTGCTCCTGGCGGACGAGGTGGAGGGCGAGGCCCTCGCGACCCTGGTGGTCAACAAGATCCGCGGCACGATTCAGGCTTGCGCCGTCAAGGCCCCGGCCTTCGGCGACCGCCGTAAGGCGATGCTCGAGGACATCGCGATCCTGACCGGCGCTACCGTGATCAGCGAGGACAAGGGCATGAAGATCGAGAACGCCGATCTGGAGTCCCTTGGCCGCGCCGAGCGCGTCGTCGTCGGCAAGGAAGAGACGACCATCGTCAGCGGCAAGGGTGATCCGGCCGAGATCAAGCGTCGCGTCGCCGCCATCAAGCGCCAGATCGAGGAGACCACGAGCGACTTCGACAAGGAGAAGCTCCAGGAGCGGCTGGCCAAGCTGGCCGGCGGCGTCGCGGTCATCAAGGTCGGCGCCGCGACCGAGGTCGAGTTGAAGGAGAAGAAGCTGCGCATCGAGGACGCCCTGTCGGCGACCCGCGCCGCGGTCGAGGAGGGCGCCGTTCCCGGTGGCGGTGTTACCTTCGTCCAGGTGCAGCGCGCCCTGGACAAGCTCAAGAGCGACGAGACCGACGAGCAGGTCGGCATCAACATCGTCAAGCGCGCCCTGGAGGCACCGCTCTACCAGATCGCCGAGAACGCCGGCCTGGACGGTGCGGTGGCGGTCGACAAGGTCAAGGCGCTGCCGGTGGGCCAGGGCTTCGACGCGTTGACCATGCAGTATGTGGACATGTACGCCAAGGGGATCATCGATCCGGCCAAGGTGACGCGCTCGGCGCTGCAGAATGCCGCCTCGATCGCCATCATGGTCCTGGTCACCGAGTCGCTGGTGGCCGACATCCCCGAGAAGGAGAAGCCGGCTCCCGCCGGCGGCCGCGGCGGCATGCCCGACATGGATATGTGAGGACGGTTCCGCTCGGTTCCCGTGTTCCGGTACGCGCAGGGGCCCCGAACGCCGTCAGGGCGTTCGGGGCCCCTGTCCATGGGTGGCCCCCTCCGGCCTCCAGGCTTCGACGACGTCGATCGGCAGGAAGATGCGCCCAGCGTGGCGAAGGCGAGTTCGGTTTCCGTTCTGATGTCGACGCATCGAGCGGAGGGGGGGTGGCAGCATGAACCGTGGGCAGTTGATCGCCAAGGTTGCCGTGGAGACGAACCTCTCGAAGAGGGACGCGGCCCGTGCCGTCGCTGCTGTGCTGGGCGCGATCTCTGGAGCGTTGTGCGAGCGCGAGCGGGTATCCCTCGTCGGCTTCGGGAGTTTCGAGGTCCGCGAGCGCAAGGCGCGGCGCGGCCGCAATCCCAGGACCGGACTGGCCCTGCCCATTCAAAGCCGTCGGGCGCCGGTGTTTCGTGCCGGAAAACCGCTCAAGGCGGCCGTCAATCACTAGGCCCACCGGCCGCGCGGCGCCCCGGTGTGCACGGACGAGCCATGGGGATGCTGCCGGACGGGGTCCCGCCCAAGGCGGGACTCCGTGCCGGCCTTTTTGCGTCGTCCCCCGCCAAGGGCCCGGAGGCCGGGGGAGGGGTGTGGCGTCCGGGCGGAGAACGCCTCGAAGCGGCGCGGTTCTTGGCGCGTCGTGGCGGGAGGGGCGGCGATGGGACGCGGCGATCTGCCGGTCGGTGTCGAAGAGATCCTGGTGTCCCAGGAGGCCCTGGCGCGGCGGGTGGCGGAGCTCGGGGCGCAGATCGGCCGCGACTACGCGGGTCGGTCCCTGCACTTGGTGGGCGTGCTCAAGGGCGCGGTCACCTTCCTGGCCGACCTGGCCCGCGCCCTGCCCTTGGAGGACGTCACGGTGGACTACCTGGCCATCTCCAGCTATGGCCGTTCCACCGACACCTCGGGGGTGGTCCGCCTAGTCAAGGACCTCGACGAGGAGATCGCCGACCGCCATGTGCTGATCGTCGAGGACATCGTCGACACCGGCCTCACCTTGGTCTACCTGCGGGATCAACTGGCGGGACGGGGCCCGGCCAGCCTGGCCGTGGCGGCCATGCTGGACAAGCCGCAGCGGCGGCGCGTCGACGTGCCGGTGGAGTATCTGGGCTTTGAAATCCCAGACCGCTTTGTGGTGGGCTATGGTCTGGATCGGGCGGGACATTACCGGCACCTGCCATACGTGGCGGCGGTGCGCCCGTGACCCGCGCCGGATGGGGGGAACCACCCGTGGGTGTGGACGGAACCGTTGCGGCCGAGCGCGTCGCCGTGTTGGATTTCGGCGGCCAGTACGCCCAGCTGATCGCGCGGCGCGTGCGCGAGTGCCACGTGTATTGCGAGTTGCTGGCGGGCGACACCCCGCCGGAGCGCCTGCGTTCCGGGGGCTTTGCCGCCGTGATCCTCAGCGGCGGTCCATCCAGCGTCTACGGCGCGGACGCCCCTTTCGCCCACCCGGGGTTGTGGAGTTGCGGCCTGCCGCTTTTGGGCATCTGCTATGGGCAGCAGTTGCTGGCCCATGCCCTCGGGGGGCGCGTGGAACCGGCGGATCACGGGGAGTACGGCGGGGCCGAACTCGAGGTCGTGGCGGCCGAGGGGGTGCTGGCCGGCCTGCCGCAGCATATGCCGGTCTGGATGAGCCACGGGGACCGCGTCCTGTCCCCGCCCCCCGGGTTCGCCGTGCTGGGCCGGACCGCGACCACGCCGGTGGCGGCGATGGGCTCGGCCGCGCGCAGGCTCTACGGCGTCCAGTTCCATCCCGAGGTGGCCCACACCCCGGCCGGCATGCAGGTGCTGCGCAACTTCCTGCACGGTGTCTGCGGCCTGCGCGGCAGTTGGAGCATGGGGCGCTACGCGGAGGCGGCCTCGGCCGCCCTGGCCGCCGAGGTCGGCGACGGGCGCGCGATCGTCGCCCTGTCCGGCGGCGTGGACAGCTCGGTGGCGACGGCCCTGGTCTACCGCGCGCTGGGCGACCGCGTCACCGCCATCTACGTCGACCACGGGCTGCAGCGCGCCGGCGAGGTCGAAGAGGTGACCGCCGGCTTCGCCGGCGCTTTCCCCGGTCTGCGCTTTGTGCACGTCTCGGCGGCGGATCGCTTCCTCGCCGCCCTGCGCGGGGTTACGGATCCGGAGGAAAAGCGGCGCACCATCGGGCGCACGTTCATCGAGGTCTTCGAACAGGAGGCCGCCCGCCTCGGGCCGGTCGACTTCCTGGTCCAGGGCACCATCTACCCCGACGTCATTGAAAGCGGCGCCGCGGCCGGTGCCGCGACGATCAAGACGCACCACAACGTGGGGGGGCTGCCCGAGCGCATGCGGCTGCGCCTGCTGGAGCCGCTGCGGCCGCTGTTCAAGGACGAGGTGCGCACCCTGGGCGAGGAACTCGGGCTGCCGCCGGAACTGGTCTGGCGCCAGCCGTTCCCGGGCCCCGGGCTCGCGATCCGGATTCTGGGCGAGGTGACCGAGGCGCGGCTGGAACTGCTGCGGCGGGCGGACGCGGTGGTGCGGGAGGAACTGGGGCCGCACGGCCTGGGACGCGAGATCTGGCAGGGCTTCGCCGTTCTTCCCGGGGCGCGCACCGTCGGGGTGATGGGCGATGGCCGCTCGTATGGGGAACTCGTGGCGGTGCGCGCCATCGCCAGCCTGGACGGCATGACCGCCGACTGGGCGCGGCTGCCGCACGAGGTGCTGGCCCGCCTCAGTGCGCGCCTCGTCAACGAGGTGCCCGGGGTCAACCGCGTGGTGTACGACATCACCAGCAAGCCTCCGGCCACCATCGAGTGGGAATAAGTGGGAATATGGGCCGCGCCCCAGCCTCGAATCGGTGCCGGCCCGGCCGCCGCGGAGCGAGAAGGTTGTGCTATGCTGGCGACGGCTTCCCACGCATCCCGGGCATCCGCCGGGGTTCGCCGATCGGTTCTTGGACCAGGGTCGAGGGTGCCCCCGCCCGAGAGGCCCTGGGCGCGGGTGGCCATGCGCCTGGGCGCGCGACGCCGGGCGCTCGACCGGTTTCCGCCGCCGTTCCGCGTGGTTGGCGGGCCGTCGGTGCGATGGCAGGAGGGCGAGGGCGACGGTCAGCGATAGGTGCCGCGGCGGGGAGGGGCGCCGGTGATTCCCCGTTACACCCGCCCGGCGATGGGCGCGGTTTGGTCGGACGCGGAGCGTCTGCGCCTCTGGTTGGACGTCGAACTGGCCGCCGTCGACGCCTGGGCGGAATTGGGCGCGGTCCCGGAGCGGGACGCCGTGGAACTGCGCCGGCAGGCACGGTTGGACCCGGCGCGCGTGGCCGAGTTGGAGGCGCGCACCGGGCACGACCTGGCTTCGTTTGTGGAGGCGGTGGCCGAGACGGCTGGCCCGTCCGGACGCTGGCTCCATTTCGGGCTGACGAGCAACGACGTGGTCGATACAGCCCTGTGCCTGCAGCTGACGCGTGCGACCGATCTGCTGGCGGACGGCGTCGCGGCCGTGCAGGCGGCACTGGCCGTGCAGGCGGCGCGGCATCGCGACTTGGCGGCCATCGGCCGCACCCACGGGGTGCACGCCGAGCCGGTGACGCTCGGCCTGAAGTTCGCGCGCTGGCACGCCGAACTGGAGCGCGGCCGCGCCCGGCTGCGCCTGGCCCGCGCCGAGGTCGCCGTCGGCAAGGTCTCGGGCCCGGTCGGCACGTATGCCGGTCTGGATCCCCGGCTCGAGGCGTCGGTCTGCGCGCGGCTCGGCCTGACCCCGGCGCACGGCGCGACCCAGATCGTGCCGCGCGACCGGCATGCCGCATGGGTGTGCTCCCTGGCGGTCCTCGCCGGTTCGCTCGACTACATCGCCACGGAGATCCGCGGCCTCCAGCGCACCGAGGTGCGGGAACTCGAAGAGCCCTTCCGCGCCGGCCAGAAGGGGTCCAGTTCCATGCCGCACAAGCGCAACCCGGAAAAGTGCGAGCGGATCTCGGGTCTGGCCCGGATCCTGCGCGGCAACGCCCTGGTCGCCCTGCAGGATCAGGCGGTGTGGCACGAACGCGACATCTCCCACTCTTCGGCGGAGCGGCTCATCCTGCCCGACAGCGCCATCGCCCTGGACTACATGCTGGAACTGCTGCGGGGCATCGTGGCGGATCTGCACGTCTATCCCGACGCCGTCGCAGCCAACCTCGGCCGTACGCGCGGCCTGTGGGCCTCCGGCCAGGTGCTCCTGGCCCTGATCGCCGCCGGTCTTGGCCGCGAGGAGGCGTACCGCCTCGTCCAGGGACATGCCATGGCGGCCTGGCAGGACCCTGCTGGACCGGATTTCGAGGCGCGGCTGCGCGACGACGAACGCATCACCGGCGTGCTCGGTCCGCAGGGCCTCGGGCGCTGTTTCGACCTTGGGCACCAGCTACGGTTTGTACCCGGTATCTATGCGGCACTCGGGCTCGCCGGCGAGGAGGCGTAGGCATGGAACGGTTCCTGGTGGCGGTGGAGATCCACCTCAAACCCGCCGCCCTCGATCCTCAGGGACAGGCGGTGGCGGCGGCGCTGCGCTCCCTTGGCCATGACGGCGTGCGGGACGTGCGGGTCGGCAAGCACCTGCTGCTGCAGTTGGAGGCGGAAGACGCCAGTGCGGCGGAGGCGGAGGCGGAGAAGATGTGCGCTTCGCTGCTCGCCAACCCCGTGATGGAGACCCACCGGATCGCGGTGACAGCCGTGCGGCCGGCGCGTCGGCGGTCGCGCGCCCCCGGCCCGCAGGCGGAACCGGCACGGTAGGTTGGTCCTGGGGGTGTGGTGATGCGGGCCGCGGTGATCGTGTTCCCGGGAAGCAACTGCGACGCCGACGCCGCATGGGCCTGGGAGCAGGCGACGGGCGGTCCGGCCGTCCGCATCTGGCACGACACGGCGGACCTCGGCGGCGCAGAGGTCGCCATCCTCCCAGGTGGGTTCGCGTACGGCGACTACCTGCGCTGCGGGGCGCTGTGCCGCTTTTCGCCCGCCATGCAGGCCGTCGTGGCCGCCGCCGGCCGCGGACTGCCCGTGCTCGGTATCTGCAACGGCTTTCAGATCCTCTGTGAGGCCGGTCTCCTGCCGGGGGTCCTGGGGCGCAACGCCCATCTGCGGTTTGTCTGCACGACGGCGACGGTGCGGGTCGACCAGCCCGCCACCGCCTGGACGTCGGCCTGCGCGCCGGGGCAGCGGCTGCGGCTGCCCATCGCCCACGGCGAGGGCCGCTACTGGCTGGCGGCCGAGGAATTGGCGGCGCTGCGGCAGCGGGGCGGCGTCGTCTTCCGTTACTGCGACGCCTCCGGGGAGGCGGCCGCCGAGGCCAATCCGAACGGTTCGCTGGATCAGATCGCCGGGGTGTGCAACCCCGAGGGCAATGTGGTGGGTTTGATGCCGCACCCGGAACGGGCCGTGGACGCGCTACTGGGCGGCACCGACGGCCGGGTCCTCCTGCAGTCCGTTCTGCGCTGGTCCACCCGGGCGCACGCGGGGGCGGCCGCCCGTGGCTGAACAGCGGGGGCTGGCCCCGGTCTGGACCCAGGTCGGCTTGACGGCGGCAGAGTATCGGGACATCTGCGCCCGCCTCGGCAGGGAGCCCAACGACGTGGAACTGGGTATGTTCGGCGCCATGTGGTCCGAGCACTGCTCCTACAAGTCCTCGCGCGCCTTCCTGGGGCGCCTGCCCACCGAGGGGCCGCAGGTGTTGGTCGGCCCGGGCGAAAACGCCGGGGTGCTCGACCTGGGGGACGGCCACGCGGTCGCGTTGCGCATGGAGTCGCACAACCATCCTTCGGCGGTCGAGCCGTTCCAGGGCGCCGCGACCGGCGTGGGCGGCATCCTGCGCGACATCTTCACCATGGGGGCTCGTCCCGTCGCCCTGCTGGACGGGCTACGCTTCGGCCTGCCCGACGGCGAGCGCAACCGCTACCTGGCGGCGCGGGTGACCGAGGGCATCGCCCATTACGGCAACTGCGTCGGCGTGCCGACTGTGGGCGGCGAGACGGCCTTCGATCCGGCGTACGAAGGGAACCCGCTCGTCAACGTCCTGTGCGTCGGTTACCTCGAGACGCGTCACCTGCAGCGGGGCGCGGCGCCCGGCCCGGGCAACGCCGTGCTGCTCATCGGCAACCGCACCGGGCGGGACGGCATCCACGGGGCGAGCCTGCTGGCCTCGCGTACCTTCGCGACGGAGGCCTCCGGTCTCCGGCCGGCGGTGCAGGTCGGGGATCCGTTCGTCGGTAAGCTGCTGATCGAGGCGTCGCTTGAGCTCGCCACCCGCGGCCTGCTGCGGGGCCTCAACGACCTGGGCGCGGCCGGCATCACCTCCGCGGCGGCCGAGACGGCGGGCCGGGCGGGCACCGGCGTCGTGCTCGACATCGAGGCGGTGCCCTGCCGGGAGGAGGGCATGACCCCCTATGAGGTGATGCTCTCCGAGTCACAGGAACGGATGCTGGCCGTGGCGGCCCCGAATGACGTCGCGGCGGTGGAGGCGGTGTGCCGGCACTTCGGGTTGCAGTGCGCCCGCATCGGCAGCGTCAGCGACGACGGCCGCTTGCGGGTGCGGTGGCACGGCGAGGTCGTCGCCGACATCCCCGCGGCCGCCCTCAGCCACGGGGCGCCGCGCTACCGACGGCGGCAGATCCGGCCGGCCGCCGCCACGGCCTGGTCGCCAGGGCCCCGCCGGCCGGATCTGCGTCCGGGCGATGTCGCGCCGACGCTGCTGGCGCTCTTGGCCCGACCGACGATCGCCAGCAAGGCCTGGCTATATCGGCAATACGATCATCAGGTGCAGACCAACACGGTGCTGCCGCCGGGCCGGGGCGACGCCGCCGTGCTGCGCCACCGCCCGACCGGACGGGGCATCGCCCTGTCGCTGGACATGGGCGGGCGGCTGTGCGCCCTGGATCCCTATACCGGCGCCGCGCTGGTGGTGGCCGAGGCGGCGCGCAACGTGGCCTGTGCCGGGGGGCGGCCGCTGGGCATCACCAACTGCCTCAACTTCCCCAATCCGGAGCGGCCCACGGTGATGGGTGCCTTCGTGCGCACGATCGACGGGATGGCCGCGGCCTGCCGGCGTCTGGTCATCCCGGTCACCGGGGGCAACGTCAGCCTGTATAACGAGACCGCCGGCCGGGCCATCCATCCGACCCCGGCCGTCGGGATGCTGGGCGTGCTGGCCGACGCCGGCGCGGCGCGCGGCAGCGGGCCGGCGGCCGCCGGCCAGGTGGTCTGCCTGCTGGGCCCGGCGGGCCGGGCGCGCCTCGACGGTTCGGAGTATCAGGTGATGCGCTTCGGCCGCAGCGCCGGGCGGCCGCTGGCTCCGCAGTGGGCGGTGGAGCGGGCCCTGCTTTCGGTGTTGGGGGATGCGGACCTGGGGTTGGCCTCGGCCCACGACGCGGCGGAGGGCGGACTCGCGGTGGCCCTGGCCGAGTGCGTGCTGACGGCCGACGGGACGGTCGGCCTGGATGTGGACCTGCCCGCCCCGCGCGGTCAGGGGACCGCTCTCCGACTGGACAGCCTGCTGTTTGGTGAAGGCCCGGGCCGCGTCGTCGTCACCCTGGCCGAGGACGCGCTAGCCGGGCTGCTTGAGCGGTGTGCCCTTGAGGCCCTGGCCTGCCGCCGTATTGGTCGCACGGTTCCAGGCGGCGCGCGGCTGCGGCTGGCGGTCGGCGGGCGCGTCCTTTGCGATCTGGGCGGGGACGAGCTCGGTGTGTGGAAGGGGGCCGTGGGGGCATGGCTGGACGGTCAGCCGGCGGGCGGTTGAAACCGGGCGTGCCCTTGGAGGGCATCCGGCACGCGTGCGGCGTGTTCGCGGTTTACGGGCATCCGGATCCTGTCCGCCTGACGTACTACGCCCTGTTCGCGCTGCAGCACCGCGGCCAGGAGGCGGCCGGCATCGCGGCGGGAGACGGGCGGCGCCTGGAGGTCCGCCGGGGTCCGGGCCTGGTCGGCGACGCCCTGCGCGCTTCGGACCTCGAGGCCCTGGACGCCCTGAGGCCCAACCTCGCCGTGGGGCACGTGCGCTACGCGACGACCGGTGCGAGTGTGGCGGGCAACGCCCAGCCGCTACTCCTGCACTACCGGCTCGGCACGGTGGCCATCGCCCACAACGGCAATCTGACCAACGCCGCCAGCCTGCGGGCCGAATGCGAGGCGGCCGGCTCCATCTTTCAGACGACCACGGACACCGAGATCCTGGCGCACCTGATGGCCCGGTCCGACGCGCGGGACGTCGGCACCGCCCTGGCCGCCGCTCTGGCGCGGGTCGAGGGTGCCTACAGCCTGGCGGTCGCCTCTCCGGACCGCATCTGGCTCTGCCGCGACCCGCATGGCATCCGGCCTATGGTGCTCGGCCAACTCGACGGGGCGCTGGTGGCGGCCTCCGAGTCGTGCGCCCTGGACGCCATCGGCGCCACCCCGTTGCGCTCGCTGCAGCCGGGGGAGGTGGCCGAGTTCAGCCGGACGGGGTTGCGCACGGTGCGCCGGGTGTCCAGTCCAGGCGGCCGCCTCTGCCTCTTCGAGTTCGTCTATCTGGCGCGGCCGGACAGCGAACTGCAGGGCCACAACGTCCACCTGGTGCGCAAGGAGATGGGGCGCCGGCTCGCACTGGCGGCACCGGTCGCGGCCGACGTCGTGGTGGGTGTGCCCGATTCGGGCATCTCCGCGGCGGTGGGCTACGCCGAGCAGACCAAGATCCCCTATGAGTTGGGGCTGATCAAGAACCGCTACGTGGGGCGGACCTTCATCCAGCCCAGTCAGGACCTGCGCGAGGTGGCGGTACGCATGAAGCTCAACGCTGTGCCGTCCGTGCTCTCGGGCCGGCGGGTGGTGCTGGTCGAGGACTCTGTGGTCCGCGGCACGACCTCGCGCCATCTGATCGGTTTGGTCCGGCGCGCAGGGGCCGTCGAGGTCCACCTGCGTGTGGCGTCGCCGACCTTCGTCCACCCCTGCTACTACGGCATCGACATCCCGACGCGGCAGGAGCTCCTCGCCCCGGGTCGCAGCCCCGCGGAGATGGCCGAACTGGTCGGCGCGGACAGTCTGGCGTTCTTGGACCTGTCTGACGCCGAACAGGCCGCGGGCGGCGGCGGCTTTTGCACCGCCTGCTTCGACGGCCGCTATCCTGTGGAGCCCCGCGACGCGGTGGGCGGTGCCTGCGGCGGGCCGCGGCCATGACCAGGGCGGCGCGGCGCAGGCCCCTGGTTTCAGCCAAGGGGATGAGCCGATCGGTCAACGGCAGAGAAGGTGGGAAAGGAGCGGCGGTTGCGCCAGGACGAGCAGCGGCTGGCCAAGGCGCAACGGCGTTCGGCCCGCAGGCGGAAGGGCTCACGCCATCGCGCCCAAGCTTGAGTGAAGGTGGCGCGCCATGCCCGCGTGGTCGACCGGCGCGGGGACTGCACGCACAAGCCCACCACGCGCATCCTCCGCAAAAACCAAGTGGTGTGTGCCGAGGGCTTGAACGTGGAGGGCATGCTGGCGCATCCGCCGCTGGCCAAGAGCATCCTGGACGTGGGCTGGGGCGAACCGCCGCGGCAGCTCGAATACAAGGCACGGTGGTACGGCCGCACCTTTGTCCGAATCGACCGCTTCCACTCCGGCAGCAAGCGGTGCCATGCCTGTGGGCACACCGTGGCGGTGTTGCCGCTTGCAGCGCGGCATTGGCAGTGCCCTGAGTGTGGTGCTGCCCTGGACCGGGACGTGAACCGGCGAAGCAGGAAGCCCCGCTGAGCGATCATCGGGAATCCCCCGGCTTTAGCCGTGGGGAGGAGGTCAACCGAGCGGAGGGATGGCGGATGGGCGACAGGGAGCGGACGGACGTGAAAGCGGCGGGGGGAGCGGGGGGGGCTGATCGGGCGGATACGGCCGCCGCCTACCGCGGCGCGGGGGTGGATTTGGACGCGCACGCCGCGCTCATGCGCCGCCTCGGTCCGCTGGCTGCCACGACGGCGCGCCCCTGGTCGCTGGGCGGCGTCGGGCTGTTCGCGGGCGCATTCGCACTGCCGGGCGGGATGGACGACCCCGTGCTGGTCGCCAGCACGGACTCGGTCGGCAGCAAGGTGCTCTTGGCGTCGGCCTGCGGCCGCTTCCGCGAGGTCGGGGAGGACATCGTCGTCCACTGCGCCAACGACGTCGCGACGAGCGGGGCGCGGCCGCTGGCCTTCCTCGATTACCTCGCGGTACAGCGCCTGGACGCGGACGTCGCCCTGGAATGCCTGGAGGGCGTGGCGGACGCCTGCCGTCGGGCCGGCTGCGGACTGGTGGGCGGGGAGACGGCGCAGTTGGCGGAGGTGTATCGGGAGGGTGCCTGGGACCTGGCCGGCACCCTGATCGGCGTCGTGGAGCGCGGCCGGCTGGTCCGGCCCTGCGGCGAGCCCGGTGACGTGGTGGTGGGCCTGCCGAGTTCCGGGCTGCACACCAACGGGTTTTCGCTGGTGCGCCGCATCCTGGAGCGGACGGGCACCGACCCGCGGCGGCACGCCGACACGCTCCTGGCCGTCTCGGCGCTGTATAGCGAGGACGTCGCGCGGGTGTGCGCCTCGGGGGCGACGGTGCGCGGCATGGCCCACATCACCGGCGGCGGGCTGCCGGGCAACCTGGACCGGGCGCTTGGCCCCGGGGTGGACGCGCATCTGGACGAACGGAGTTGGACTCGGCCGGCGGTGTTCGACTGGCTGGCCGAACTCGGTGGCATCGCGGCCGAGGAGATGCGGCGCGTCTTCAACCTCGGCATCGGCTTCTGCCTGATCGTTCCGGCCTCTGAGGCGGAGGCGGTCTGCGCCCTGCTGACCGGGGCGCGGAGGATCGGACGGCTTGCGGCGGGCGAGGGGCGGGTGCGCTTTCGGTGAGCGTACTGCGCGTGGCGGTGTTGGTCTCAGGTGGCGGCACGAACCTGCAGGCGTTGCTGGATGCGGCCGCCGCAGGCGATCTGCCGGCGCGGATCGTCCGGGTGGTGTCCGACCGGCGTTCAGCGGTTGCGCTGGAGCGGGCCCGCGGGGCGGGCGTGCCCACGCGCGTTGTGCGGCCGCGGGACTTCGCGGAACGGGCGGGGTTCGATGCGGCCCTCGCGGCGGCCCTGGCGGAGTCTGGCGCGGACCTGGTGGTGCACGCCGGGTTCATGCGCATCGTCGGCCCGGCCTACCTCGCCGCCTGGAGCGGGCGCTGCGTCAACGTGCACCCGTCGCTGCTGCCGGCGTTCCCAGGGCTGGACGCGCCGCGGCAGGCTTTGGAGTACGGGGTCCGGTACAGCGGTTGTACGGTACACTTCGTGGACGAAGGGGTGGACACGGGGCCGGTGATCCTGCAGGAGCCGGTGCCCGTGCACCCCGATGACACGCCGGAGACGCTGCACCGCCGCATCCAGCAGGCGGAGTGGCGGCTGTTGCCCGCGGCGGTGCGGCTGATCGCGCAGGGGCGCCTGCGCTTGGAGGGGCGGCGGGTGCACATCCTGCCGCCGACGGAGACGGGGGAGGATGTGGGTTGCCAAGGGCGCTGATTTCGGTTTCGGATAAGGCCGGCCTGGTGCCGTTCGCCCAGGGCTTGACCGAGCTCGGCTGGGAACTGTTCGCTTCCGGCGGGACGCAGGCGGCGCTCGTGGACGCGGGCGTGGCGGTGCGCGGCGTCGAGGACCTGGGCGGCATCGCCGAGGTCTTGGGCGGCCGCGTCAAGACGCTGCAGCCCCAGATCCATGCCGCGATCCTGGCGCGGCCGGACCGGCCGGAGGACGTCGCCGACCTGCGGCGGCTGGGGGCGGAGCCGTTCGGCCTGGTGGTCGTCAACCTCTACCCCTTCCGCCAGCGGCCGGGGATCGAGACGATCGACATCGGCGGGGTGGCGCTGCTGCGGGCCGCCGCCAAGAACCACGCGCACGTGAGCGCCGTGTGCCGTCCGGCCGACTACGACGTGGTGCTGCGCGAGTTGCGCGCGGGAGGCGTGCGGCCCGAGACGCGCCAGCGCCTGGCGCTGGCGGCCTTCCGGCATACCGCCACCTATGACGCGGCCATCGCCGCCTGGCTGGCTGGCGGTCAGCCGCTGGGCGATCTGCAGGGGGATGCCCCCAACTTCCCGGCGGAACTGCCGCTGGCCTACGTCCGGGCGATGGACCTGCGCTATGGCGAGAATCCCCACCAGCGCGGGGCGCTGTATCGGGACGCGCTGGGCGGGGCGCCCGGGTTGGTGGACGCCAAGCAACTGCAGGGCAAGGAACTCTCATACAACAACCTGATGGACGCCGACGCCGCCTGGGACCTGGTGTGGCGCTTCGCCGAGCCGGCCGTGGTGGCCGTCAAGCACGCGGGGCCCTGCGGCGTGGCCCTGGGGACGAACGCGTCCGAGGCCTTCCGCCGAGCGCGCGAGGCCGACCCGGTTTCCATCTTCGGCGGGGTCGTCGCCTGGAACCGGCCGCTCGACGCGGAAACGGCCGCGGCGCTGGGGGACCTCTTTCTGGAGGTGCTCATCGCCCCCGAGGTGACCGCCGAGGCGGCGGCCGCGCTGAAGGCGAAAAAGAACCTGCGCGTCCTGACCTGCCCGGCACCACGGGCGGACCGGCCGCTGGACTACCGCTTGCGCCGCATCTCCGGCGGTGTCCTGGTGCAGGACGAGGACCGGGTGGCGGCCGATGTCGCCGCCTGGAAGGTGGTGACGCGGCGGGCGCCGACGGCGGCGGAACTGCGCGACCTGGCCTTCGCCTGGGAGGTGGTGCGCGCGGTGGGCAGCAACGCCGTCGTGGTGGCCTCCAGGGGACAGACCCTCGGCGTGGGCGGCGGCCAGCCCAACCGCATCGATCCGGCGCGCGCCGCGCTGGCGCAGGCAGGGGAACGGGTGCGGGGGGCGGTGCTGGCATCGGACGGCTTCTTCCCGTTCGGCGATGTCGCGACCGCCGCGGCCGCCGCCGGGATCACCGCGATCGTCCAGCCCGGGGGCAGCGTTCGGGACTCTGATTCCATCCAGGCGTGCGACGGTGCGGGCCTGGCGATGGTGGTCACGGGGATCCGCCACTTCCGCCACTGAGTGCCGCGACGGGGGGCAGATGCCGGTGCGCGTCCTGGTGATCGGTGGGGGGGGCCGCGAACACGCCCTGGCGTGGCGGCTGGCGCTGTGCCCTTCCGTGGAAGATGTCAGCGTGGCGCCCGGCAATCCGGGGATGGGGCAGGTGGCGCGCTGCCGATCGGTGCCGCTCGCGGACCGGGCCCGGCTGACGGCGCTTGCCGGGCATGAGCGCGCCGACCTCGTCGTGGTCGGTCCGGAGGAGCCGCTGTGCGCCGGGCTGGCCGACCACCTGCGCTCGGAGGGGCTGGCGGTCCTCGGACCGTCGGCGGCCGCCGCCCGGATCGAGGGGAGCAAGGCATGGGCGATGGACCTCTGCCACCGCCACGGCCTGCCGGCCCCCCGGTCCCAGGTCTGCGCGACCCCCGATGAGGCGCTGGAGGTGGCCGCGGCGTGGCCGCTGCCGGCCGTGGTGAAGGCCGACGGCCTGGCCGCCGGCAAAGGGGTCGTGGTGGCCGCCGAGCGCGCGGAGGTGGTGGAGGCGGCGCGCGCGCTCTCGGCGCGCGGTCCGGTGGTTTTCGAGGAGTTTCTGGAAGGCCGGGAGGTCTCGGCCTTCGCCTTGTGTGACGGGCGCACCGCCCGCTTCTACGGGGTGGCCCGCGACCACAAGCGCCTGCTTTCCGGCGACCTCGGACCGATGACCGGCGGCATGGGGGCCTACACCCCGGTGGCGGACGTGGACGCACCGACGCTGGCCGCGATCCGCGACATCCTGGAGCGGGCCGTGGCGGCCCTTGCCGACGAGGGCTGCCCCTTTGTCGGCTTCCTGTTCGCGGGTCTGATGCTGACCGCCGATGGGCCCCGGGTGCTGGAGTTCAACTGCCGCTTCGGGGATCCCGAGGCGCAGTCGCTTCTACCACAGATCGGCGGCGATGTGGCCCTGGAGTGGCTGGCGGCGGCCCGGGGCGAACTCGGCGACGGCCAGACCGTGCTACGGCCCGGGGCGTCCTTCGGCGTGGTCCTCGCCGCGCCCGGCTACCCGGTGGCGCCGCAGTTGGGGGTGCCGATCGCCGGATTGGGGCCGGACGGCCAGATTCCGGGTTATGAAGACGTGCTCTGCTTTCACGCCGCGACCCGCTGGGACGGACGCTGGCAGACGGCCGGCGGCCGCGTGCTCACCGTGGTCGGCCGCGGCGGCGACCTGGCGCGAGCGCGCGAACGCGCCTACGCCGCGGTTGAGGCCGTGCGCTTCCCGGGCGCACAGTGGCGACCCGACATGGGCGAAAGGCCCTGAGGTGGCCGCGGGGCGGCGGGCCGGTCAGGTCGGCCGGCGCCGCGCGCGCGCAAACCACACCGCCGCGGCCACGCAGGTCAGGGCCAGGGCGGCCAGGGAGTAGCGGTCGAACCAGGGGATGACCGCCTTCCAGTGGGCTCCCAGGAGGTATCCGGCCAGGGCCAGGGCCGCCGACCACGGCAGGGACCCCAGCAGGGTATACAGGGTGAAGCGGCCCAGGGGCATGCCCGCAGCACCGGCCGGGAAGGAAATGTAGGTGCGGATCACGGGCAGCAACCGGCCGATGAAGACGGCGCGGTCCCCGTGGCGCTCAAACCAGCGGTGGGCGGCCTCCCAGTGGTCGCGGCGCAACCAGCGGCCGCCCCGCCAGCCGCTGCCGATCGCGGCGCCGATGGCGTAGCCTCCCCACGATCCCAGGACGTTGCCCGCCGTGCCTGCGGCGATCACGGCCGCCAGACCGGCGGCGCCGCCGCTGACAAACCCGGCTAGGGGCATGACCACTTCGCTGGGCAGCGGTATCCCGGCGCTTTCCAGCGTCATCGCGGCCACCACGCCCGCAAGCCCGTACTGGCTGACCATGTGGTGTGAAACCTGGGCCAGGGTGGCCATCAGACTCAAACGTGCCCGCCGGACGCGCCCAGCGCGCGCCGGCCCCGCCCCCTTCCAGCCGCCGCTGCGGCGCACGGAGGCTGAAACAGCCGCCGCTGGGCCCCAGTCTACCGCAGAGTCGGGGTTTGCGGTGGGACGCCGCTTCCCGCGAAGCGCTGCACGAAGGTGTCGGCGCTCATCCACATCTCGGTGGTCTCGGAGCGCGTGTCGGCCTGGGCCGCCAGTGGGCGGAAGGCCCGGCGCAAACTGCGCTGCCAGAGCGTCAGCAGAGTGCGCCGCGGGCCCGGGGGAAGCGGGCGCACCGTGAAGCCGAGGCGGGCGGCCGCGGCCGCGACCGGACTGGCCCCGTAGATCGCGCGCACGCCGGCGGCCAGGGTACCGTCGCGCATGGCGGCGGCCAGGCACCTGAGGTCCGCGCGCAGGTCGCGCATCACCGACCAGGTGAGGCTGCGCGTGTCGGTGGCCTCGCGCTGCGCGAAGCGTTCGTTCCAGAAATGGATCTCGGCCACGTGGTCGCCGCGGTGGACGACGACCCCGTCGGGCAGCGAGATCGGGCGGCCGAAGTGGCGGTGGCAGGCCACGAGAAAGGTGCCGCGCGACCCGGGCACCGGCCGGCTGTGTTCCAGGCGGCGGAAGAGCCACTCGACGGGTCCGAACAGTTGCCGGGGCAGAGGTGTTCCGCCGTCGGCCCGGGGTCGTCCCAGCGGTGGTACATCATGTGCCAACGGCGCCGCGCCTCCTGGTCCGGCTGGCTCGCCTTTCGCAGCACGCGCGGCGGGAGGTCCCGCCGCATGGCGATTGTAGACGACGTCGGACGCGCTGAGAACCGCCCGGCGCCACAACGCAAGGGTGGGAGCGGCTTCCGCTGTCGCGTGAACGCAACACTCCCCGCGCCGCATGATGGATAGTGTTTGCATGGAGCTCTTCGACTGGGCGCGGTGGAAGAGCGTCGCACGCACGGCGTGAAACCTCGTCGCCGTTGCCGGGAGTTCCCCGGAGGCGCAAAACGCCTGTGGAGCAGAAGGCTCTGGCCAGGAGGACGGCCTGGTGAAACCGGCTGCTGTGAAGCAGGAATCTCCAAGCCGGAAACGGACCGCGAAAGTGGCCGGGAACACAATGCCATAAATAACGTGCTATAAAACCCTATGAGGAGAGGAACCGTCGGTTTTGCCATCGCACCGGCCGCCTTGCATGGTGTTACGGCGTAAGGCCGGACAGGGGGCCAAGCGGGGGGAGGTCGAACAGGGCGCCGATGTGGTCGGCGCGCAGGCCGCGGGCGACCGCCGCCGCCAGGACGGCCGGCAGGGCCCGCGCCATGGCGGCGCAGCCGGCCGGCGTCTGGCCGCCGTCGTGCAGGTCAATGATGGCGCCGGGTTGCAGCCCGCGCACCACGCGCCGTTCGATGGCTGCGCCGCTGGTCCCGGGCAGCCAGTCGCCGGCGTCACAACTCCAGAGCGCGATGCGCAGGCTGAGCGCGCGGGCGCAGCGGAAGCTGGTCGCGTTGAAGGCGCCCCAGGGGGGGCGAAACCACAGCGGCCGTGCGCCGACCGTCGCGACGATCGCCTCCAGGCCGCCCGCGATTTCGGCACGCATCCGGGCGGGGGGGCACAGCCAGGCGTGGCGGTGGTGGTCGGTGTGGACCCCGATGGCGTGGCCGCCGGCCGCGATCCGCCGCACCAGTTCCGGGTGGCGGCGGACGTTTTCACCGACCATGAAGAAGGTGGCGCGGGCCGAGGCGGCCTCCAGGGCGGCGAGTACCTGCGGGGTGATTTCCGGGTGGGGCCCGTCGTCGAAGCTGAGCGCCACGACGCCGCTCGCCGCCGGTCCGTGGCGCACCGCCGCCTGCCCACGGCGCGCGAGCACGTCCGGCACGATGTCGTAGGCGGCGACGGCGGACGCGGGGATCCACAGTAAGTCAGCGGGGCGCATCCGACGACCTCCGGGTGCCGAAGCGGACATCCGGCACGGTGAGATAGAAGGCGGCGACGCAAAGCAGGATGACGGCGGCCACCACGAACGGGGCGCGGACGGCCCAGGTGTAGAGGGCGCCGCCGATGGCCGGCCCGATGGCGATGCCCATGCCCTCGATGGTCATGAAGACACCCAGCAGCAATCCGCGGCGCTGGGAGTCGATCTGCCCGACCGTCAGTCCGTTCCACGCCGGCAGCACCATCGCGTAGGCCAGGCCGAGTAGCGCGACGCGCCACAGCAGGTCCATCTCAGCGCCCGCCCAGCCCAGGAGCAGCACGGCCAGCGCGGCGAGCACGAAGCCCGCGACCAGCGGCCGCTTGGAGCCGATGTGGTCGACCAGGCGGCTGAAGGGGATGAGGCACAGTACGGTGACGCTGCCGCCGGCCAGAAGCAGCAACCCGTACTGCGGCTGGGTCAGATGCAGTTGGGTGCGGGCGAACGGCACCAATACCGGGACCACGATGCCGAGGGCGAGCATCTGCACGAACATACCCGGGATGATCCACGCGGACTGGCGCAGGTTCTGCCACGCCTCGCGCATGGTCGTGGCGAGGTCCTCTCCCTCGTGCTCGCGCCAGGGCGGGTCTTCGGGCGACCGCAGCAGCCCGGACAACCCGACGGCCGCCGCGACCGGCCCGATGATCGCCACCGCGGCCAGGACATCGAAAGCGGTCCGGAAGCTGCGGCCGACCAGGAAGTTGATCAGCACCGGTCCGATGCCGCCTCCGGCGAGCCACGCCAGGAAGGTGATGCTGGTGGCGCTGGCCCGGGAGCGCATGCCGGCTAGGTGCACACTGCCCGCCAGCACGGCCGGCCAGTTGGCGGAGGTCCCCAGGCCGAAGGCGATCGACAGCAGCAGGAAGGGGATGAGGTCGTGGGCGCGCGGCATCAGGTAGACGGCGGCCGCCGCCAGTCCGAGGAACGGCAGCAGCACCCGCCAGGGCCCGAAGCGGTCGACCAGCCAGCCGGCGGGCATCTTGCACAGGGTGTCGGTGAGGTATTGGCCCGAGATGACGACGCCCAGTTCCGCGACGCTCAGGTGCTGCGCCTGGGTGAGGTAGGCGGGCAGCAGGGAGAGGAAGAGTGCGCCGCGGCAAAACTCCACGCTTGCGGTGGTGGCGACGAATCCCCACATCTGCGGACGGCGAGCCAACTCCCGCGGCGACAGCCGCGGGCCGTCTCTATGGTCGTCATGATGATCGCCAAGAGGCTCGTCGCGGCCATTCGGCCGTTGCAGTCGCGGGCGCCGCAGCGGCTCGCCGATGCGGTGGCCGTCGATTTCCCTCATGTCTCCACTTCGCCCACTTCGATACCTCCGAGGGTCAGCGCCAGGCGGGCCACGTTGCGCGCGGCGTGCGGACGGCCGAGGTTGCGCGCGGCCCGGCGCATGGAAGCGCGCAGCACCGCGTCGCCGAGCAGGTGCTCGCAGACGCCCCGCAGGTCCTCGGTGTGGCGGGCCGCCACCGCCGCACCGTGTGCGCAGAGGTAGTCAGCGTTCGCTTCTTCCTGGCCGGGGATGGGGCGGAAGATGACGATGGGGACGCCCAGGGCCAGCGCCTCGGCGGTGGTGACGCCGCCCGCCTTGGTCACGAGCAGTTCGGCGACCGTCATGAACTCGGCGATCGACTCGACATACCCGAAGACGTGTACGGGGTACGGGAAGTGGCGCTGCAGCCGCCGCAGCCTGCGCGCCAACTGCTGGTCCCGTCCGGCCACGACGACGATCTGCAGCGGCCGGCCCATGTGGGTCAGGACGCGGCAGGCTTCTCCCACGCCGCCCAGGGCGCCGAAGGCCCCGCTCATCACCAGCACCACCGGTAAGTGCGGATCGAAGCCGTACCGGCGCCGGACGTCGGCGGGGTCCATGGGGTGTGTGAACCCCTGGCGCAGCGGGATGCCGGTCACTTCGACCGCCGACCGGTCGACGCCGCGCCGATAGAGGTTTTCCGCCACGTCCGGGCTCGACACGCAATAGAGGTCGGTGTTCGGGTGCACCCATTGGCTGTGGACGGTGTTATCCGTGATGACGGTCACCGTCGGCGTGGAACACAGCCCGAGCCGACGCATCTCCGATAGCACGCCCGCCTGCGTGGGAAACGTCGAGATGACGCAGCGGGGAGTGATCTGCCGCAGCAGCCGGCCCAACCGTTCCCGACCCAGATTGTTGAGCATGGTCTGGAACGGAGAGGCTGGGGACAGGGTGCTGGTCGCGCGGTAGAACCAGCCGTAGGTGCCGGGGAAGTGCCGGATCGACGCCAGGTACAGCCGCTGCACTGTGCGGTTGAAGCTCGGGTTGACCAAGTCCATGTAGTCCAGCAGCAGAGTACTGTGGCGCGGGTATAGCGTCTGCATCGCTTCCCGCACCGCGATGGCGGCCTGCCAGTGCCCCGCTCCGTACCGCGCGGAAAGGATGAGGATGTCCTGATGCTGAGCGGGGGCAAGCGCGATGCGCGCCGGCCGCCCGGCCGCCCGGTACGGCACGGCCCCCATGCGCCGTCGCTCCCTTACGCTGCCGCGCTTCACGCTCCACTGCCCCATGCCGCGCGCGTCGCCCCGGTCATCCGACACCGCCCCTTCGTCCCCAGGGCCACGACCGGCTGTCCGCCACAGTACAGGCGCCGACCGCCAGCTTGCCCCATCTGCGCCAAGGACATCCGGCGGCCTCTACCGTTCTCATGGTCCTATGCGGGCTTGGCCTGCGCTAGGCCGGCGGCCGGCCCCGGATGCGCGCCACTCCCAGGCTACTCCAAGCTTGCCAAGGCAAGCCCCGTTGCTTTCACCGGCCGGGGGCCCTTTCCTTCCCGAAACCGGTGCCCGCCGGCCTTCCGGAGCCCATGAGGCCGCCGCGCCGCGGTCGCACTCGATCACCGGTTCGCGCGGCGCGCCGGCGCTGCCCCGCAGGACGGAGAGCCGCGCCGGTCCAGTGTTGACGCGCCCTGACCCCGGTGCTACAGTATGTCGGCGCACAGACAGCGTGGGGTGAAGGGCGGGTGCGGGGGTGGCTGCGGCACAGAACCGGGTGCTCGTGACGCTTGCGTGCGGAGAGTGCAAGCGGCGGAACTACCACTCGGAGAAGAACAAGAAGAACACCTCCGGGCGGCTGGAACTTCGCAAGTACTGTCGCTGGTGCCGGGTCCACACCGTGCATCGCGAGACTCGCTAGGTCCCGATCGGCTGGGCGGACAGGCCCGTAGCTCCAACTGGTAGAGCGGCGGACTCCAAATCCGTTGGTTGGGGGTTCGAATCCCTCCGGGCCTGCCAGAATGCGCGTACGATGTTGTCAGCGGCCGGCTCCCTGAGCCGGCCGACGTTTGGTTGCAGCTTGCGGTGGATCGCCCGCCGGCCGCGTGGCTGGCGCTCGAGGTGGGATGGGGCTCGTGCTCGATCGGGTGGCCGTGTATGCGCGCGAAGTGCGGGCCGAGGCCCGAAAGGTCATCTGGCCGAGTTCGCGCCAGATCATGACCTTCACCGCCGTGGTCGTGGTGTCCGTGGCGGTGTTGACCGGCCTCATGTACGCCTTTGACCAGTTGTTGAACTGGTTGTGGATACTGCTGATCGGTTGAAACGGGTGCGGCGTGGCCGGGCCGCGAGCGCTTCGGGGGGGGACGAAACCGTGGACACGACGCAGGAACCACAAGAGGTGCCCGCCGAAAGCACTGCGGCCGATGTGGCGGTCGCTCCCGCGGACGCCGCGGAGGGTGCCGCGGCGGAGGCCGAACCGGCCGATGGGCGACGCTGGTTCGTCATCCACACCTATTCCGGCTATGAGAACAAGGTCAAGGCCAACCTTGAGAAGCGCGTCACCTCCATGTCCATGGAGAACCGCATCTTTCGTATCCTCGTCCCCGAGGAAGAGCAACTCGAACTGACCAAGGAAGGCAAGCGCAAGACGGTCAAGCGCAAGATCTACCCGGGATACGTGCTCGTCGAGTTGATCCTGGACGACGACTCCTGGTACGTTGTGCGCAACACCCCGGGCGTGACCGGTTTTGTGGCCTCGGGGAACCGGCCCCTGCCGCTGCGGGCGGATGAGGTGGACGGCATCCTGGCCCAGATGGGCATGGGGAAGGAGCGTCCGCGGCCGAAGATGGACCTCGAGGCCGGACAGAACATCCGGGTGCGCACGGGGCCGTTCGACGGCTTCATCGGCGTGATCGACGCCGTGGACGAGGAACGGGGTAAGATCAAGGTGCTGGTCTCCATGTTCGGACGCGAGACGCCGTTGGAGCTCGACTTCACGCAGGTGGAGAAGATCTGAGCGGTTCCGCGGGATTTCCGGGTTGCGACGGTGGACAAGCGGGAGGCGCAGGATGGCGAAGAAGGTCCAGGCGCTCATCAAACTGCAGATTCCGGCCGGCAAGGCGACGCCGGCTCCCCCGGTGGGTACGGCGCTCGGCCCGCAGGGTGTCAACATCATGGCGTTTACCAAGGAGTTCAACGAGCGGACCAAGGACCAGGCCGGGCTGATCATCCCGGTGGTGGTGACGGTCTATGCGGACCGCTCGTTCACCTTCGTGCTCAAGACGCCGCCTGCCGCCGTCCTGCTGAAGCAGGCGGCCGGGCTGGAGTCCGGTAGCGCCACGCCCAACACGCGCAAGGTCGGGAAGGTGACCCGCGAACAGGTGCGCGGGATCGCGCAGCAGAAGCTGCCAGACCTCAACGCGGTCGACCTCGGGGCGGCGGAGCGGATGATCGAGGGCACGGCGCGCAGCATGGGGCTGGAGATCGTCGAGAACGCCTGACGGCTGCCGGTTCGGGCGGAGGAGGAGCATCCGGTGAAGAGGCACGGCAAGCGGTTTCGTGAGGCCGCCAAGGCGGTCGAGGCGCGCGTCCACCAGCCTGCGGAGGCGTTCGACCTCGTCAAGCGGTTGGCGAGCGCCCGTTTCGACGAGACGGTCGAGGTTGCGGTCCGGCTCGGCGTGGATCCGCGCCATACCGACGAGATGGTGCGCGGGGCGGTGGCCTTGCCGCACGGGCTCGGGCGTGCGGTGCGCGTGGCGGTTTTCGCCCGTGGCGACCGCGCCAAGGAGGCCGTTGAGGCCGGGGCGGATGTCGTCGGGGACGACGATCTGGTGCAGAAGATCCAGGGGGGCTGGCTCGACTTCGACGTCGCGGTCGCCACGCCGGATCTCATGGTCTCCGTCGGTCGGCTGGGCCGGTTGCTCGGTCCGCGCGGCCTGATGCCCAACCCCAAGTCGGGCACCGTCACCAACGACGTGGCCACCGCCGTGCGGGAGATCAAGGCCGGCAAGGTCGAATACCGGACGGAAAAGGCTGGCGTGGTGCACGCCCCGCTCGGCAGGGTGTCCTTTGAGACGCCGGCGCTCACCGAGAACTTCCAGGTGCTGCTCGATGCGCTGTATCGGGCGAAGCCAGCGGCGGCCAAGGGTGTCTATGTCCGCTCCATCACGATCTCGTCCACGATGGGGCCGGGCGTGGTGATCGATCCACTGGTCTCCGCGGCTCCCGCGGTCTGACGGTCTGACGCCTCGTCTTGACGCGGACCGCCGGCTGGGTTAGGGTGCGTTGGATCCCGATGGTTTCGGTACCGCCACCGCAGACCGCAGGTCCCATTGAGGGATAAGGCGCCCCAGGCGCCGCCTGCCGAGGTGGGTTGAAGCGACCGCCGTGCCGGTGGTCGCCGCGCCCTCCGCCTGCGGTGCGGAGGGTGTTTTTGTGTTTGCGGGTCGGAGAGGGGGATGCGCGTGGCGAGGGGCAAGGTGGGCACCGCCCGCCTCGAGGCCAAGGCGGCGGCGGTCGACGAAGTGGCCTCCAGGCTGCGTGACAGCAGTGCCACGGTGGTGGTGGACTACCGCGGCCTGAACGTCGGCGATGACGGGGAACTGCGCCGGCGGCTGCGCGGGGCCGGGGTCGAGTACCGCGTGCTGAAGAACACCATCGTGACGCGGGCGGCACGCGGCGCCGGGATCGAGGGCTTGGACGGCATGCTGTACGGGCCGACGGCGGTCGCCTTCAGCGGGCAGGACCCGACGGCCGCGGCCCGCGAGTTGCTGGGGTTCGCCAAGGACCACCAACAGTTGGTGGTCAAGGGCGGCGTCCTCGACGGCCAGGTGATCGGCCCCCAGCAGGTGGAGGCTCTGGCCGCGGTGCCGTCGCGCGAGGTGCTGTTGACGCAGGTCGCCGTGGCCCTCAACGGCCCCCTGGTGGCGATGGCGCGGGTCTTGGCCGCCCCGTTGCGCGACCTGGTGACCGTGACCGACCAGTTGGCCAAGCAGCGGGATTCGGCCGGAGCCGCCTGAAGCGGCGCGGCAGGCGGCCGGGCCGTGTCCCGGCCGCGCAATGAGGGGGTGCGTCCGTTGTCGAAGGTGGCGCAGGTGCTCGAAGTGGTTGAAGGGATGACGGTGCTGGAACTCGCGGACCTGGTGAAGGCCTTCGAGGAGCGCTTCGGTGTTTCGGCGGCGGTGGCGATGGCGGCTCCGGCGGCGGCGGCCCCGGCGGCGGCGGCCCCGGCGGCCGAGGAGCAGACGGAGTTCGACGTGTTGATCGAGTCCGTGCCGGCCGACAAGAAGATCCAGGCGATCAAAGTGGTGCGCCAGGTGACCTCGCTCGGCCTCAAGGAGGCCAAGGACCTGGTCGAGTCGGCCCCGGCCGTGGTCAAGGAGAAGGTCAGCAAGGAAGAAGCGGCGTCGCTCAAGCAGCAACTCGAGGAAGCGGGCGCCACCGCCAAGGTGAAGTAGGCGCGGTGGGGGGAAGAGCCTGATGTACGCTGTGGTCGAAACCGGCGGCAAGCAGATCCGGGTGCATGAGGGCGACGTCGTCGAGATCGAAAAGTGCGACGCCGCGCCCGGTGAGCCGGTCGTCTTCGACCGCGTGCTCTGTCTTGCCGGGGATGGCCGGATGGTGCCCGGTAACCCGACGGTCGCCGAGGCACGGGTCGAAGGTGTGGTGCTCGCGCAGGTGCGCGGGCCGAAGATCGTGGTGTTCCGCTATAAGTCGAAGGTCAACTACCGTCGCAAGACCGGGCACCGGCAGGCGTTGACGCGGGTGCGCATCGTGGCCATCCGCCACGGCGCGCAGGAACCGGCGGCCTCCGAGGCCTGAGGCGCCGGCGGGTCTGGAGGCGGCGCCCGTGGTGCGGGTGACCGTAGACCGCGCGGCCGATGGTGGAATTTGCGGGTTTCGGGCATCCGGGCACACCGGTTGCGGGACGGCCGGGCAGGATATCGTATGCGCGGCCGTTTCTGCCCTCACGCAGACCGCGGTGCTCGGGCTTCAGGAGCATCTGGGGATCGCGGTCGAACTGGCTGCGGGACCGGGACTGCTGGAGTGCCGCCTTCCGGATGCCGTCCCGCAGGCGTGGTGGCTTCGCGCACAGGATATCCTGGAGACGATGTGCCTTGGGCTGGAGGCGGTCGCCGCCCAGCGCCCGCAGGCGATCCGCCTGCGCGGCGCGCGGCCGCCGGCCCGCGGACAGGGGGATGGCGATCATGATCCGCTGGGGATTTGACCTCCAGCGTTTCGCGCACAAAAAGGGTGGCGGCAGTTCGCGTAACGGTCGCGACAGCAACCCTCAGCACCTGGGGATCAAGCGGTTCGAGGGCGAGCGGGTCCGGGCCGGGACGATCCTCGTCCGTCAACGCGGCACGCCCGTCCGGCCGGGTGAGGGTGTCGGGCGGGGTTCGGACGACACCCTGTTCGCCACCTGCGACGGGGTTGTGCAGTTTGTCTCCCGCCAGGGCGGACGTAAGCAAGTCAGCGTCGTGGTACCGGCCGAGGCGGCGGTCCGCTAGGACGGTCTGCCCGCCGGCCGCGGCCGCGCGGGCAACCTGCCGGCGGGGGGATTGGGCCGTGTTCGTCGATCAGGCGCGGGTCCGGGTCGAGGCGGGGGACGGAGGCCGGGGGGCCGTGTCGTTCCGCCGGGAGAAGTACGTGCCACTTGGCGGTCCCGATGGTGGGGACGGTGGCCATGGCGGGGACGTGTGGGCGGTCGGTGACCCGGCGCTCGCCACGCTGATCCGTTTCGCCCACCGCCAGGTGTTTCGAGCCGGTGCCGGTGTGGCCGGTGCCGGGGCCTTGCGTCGGGGTGCCGACGGCGCGTCCCTGGACGTGCCCGTGCCGCTGGGTACGGTGCTGCGCTCTGAGGACGGCTTCCTCGCCGACATCGTGGCTCAGGGGCAGCGGGCGCTACTGGCGCGGGGCGGGCGCGGCGGGCGCGGCAATGCCCGCTTCCGCTCCAGCATCCGCCAGGCGCCCCGCTTCGCCGAACGCGGCGAGCCCGGCCAGGGGCGCGACCTGCAACTGGAACTTCGCGTGCTTGCCGACGTCGGGCTGGTCGGGATGCCCAACGCCGGCAAGTCCACGCTCCTGGCGGCGGTTTCGGCGGCCCGCCCGAAGATCGCCCCCTACCCCTTCACCACCCTGCAACCCCAACTCGGCGTCCTGCGGCACGGAGCGCAGGAACTGGTCTGCGCGGACATCCCCGGTCTGGTGGAGGGGGCCCATGCGGGCCGCGGCCTGGGGCATGCCTTCCTGCGGCACGTGCAGCGCTGCCGCCTGCTGGTGCACGTGGTCGATACACCCGGCACCGAGGGCCGCGACCCGGTGGAGGACTACCGGCTGATCGAGGACGAACTGACACGCTACCACCCGGACCTGGCCCGGAGGCCGCGGGTGCTGGTCGGCAACAAGCTCGACCTGCCGGACTTCGAGCCGGGTTGGCAGCGGCTGTGCGCAGCGGCCGGCGGGGTATTGGCCGCCTTCCCCATCAGTGCGGCCAGCGGTGCGGGTTGTGCCGCCCTGGCCGCGTACCTCTTCGAGGCGGTGGCGCACCTGCCGGCCCGGTACGCCCCCGAGCCCGAGCCACCCGGGGAAGCCGGCGGTGACGAGGTCGAGGTGACGGTGACCGCGGGACCGAGGCGGGCGCACGCGCGGGTGAACGCCGAGTCTCCCGGGGCCTGGCGGGTGTCCGATGAGGACCTGGAACGGCTGGTCACCATGGGCGATACGGAAAACCCGGAGGCGGTCGACTACATCTGCGGTCAGCTGGCACGCCGCGGGCTTGCTGCCCGGCTGCGCCACGCCGGTGTGCGTCCCGGGGATGCCGTGGCCCTGGGGCCCTGGACGTTCACCATCGACACGGACGGAACGCCGGTTCCCTACGCCCAAGACGGCCTGGAGGCGCCGGAACCGTGACAGACCCGGGACGGATCGGGCTGTTCGGTGGCACGTTCGACCCGGTGCACGTCGGCCATCTGGCGGTGGCCGAGGCGGCGCGCGACCGCCTCGGTCTGGAACGGATCGTCTTTCTGCCCGCCGGCGCTCCGCCGCACAAGCCCGCCGGAGCCCGGGCCTCCAGCGCGGACCGGTTGGCGATGCTGCGCCTGGCGACGTCGGACAACGCGCGCTTTGTGGTCGACCCGCGCGAACTGCAGCGTGACGGACCCTCCTTCACCGTGGAGACGCTGTCGGAGTTCGCGCGCGAGCATCCGGACGCGGAACTCCTCTGGCTGATGGGTTCGGACAGCCTCGTCGAACTGCATACCTGGCGGGCGCCGCAGCGCGTCTGTGCCCTGGCGACGCTGGCCGTGCTGCTGCGGCCCGGGTGGACGCGCGATGCGGTCGAGGCGTGGCGCGGCGGGCCGGGGCGGGCGTTTGCTGCCCGCATCGTTGTCTTGGACGTGCCGGGCTTGGACGTCTCGGCGCGCGCGCTGCGGGCCGCGCTGGCGTCGGGGGCGTCGGTGCGCTACCTGGTGCCCGAGGCGGTTCGCGCCCATATCAGCGCGCAGCGGTTGTATGGGGCGGGCGGCGGGGGGGGAGCGGGCGATGGCAGTCGAACCGGCTGAGGTGCGGGCGGCGCTGCGGACCCGGCTCGGCCCCGGCCGGGCGGCGCACTGCGAACGGGTGGCCGACACGGCCGTCGCGCTTGCGAGGCACCATGGCCTGGACCCGGCGGCGGCGGAGTTGGCCGGCCTGCTGCACGACTGGTACCGGGAGTGCGGTGCGGGGGAGATCCTCGCGCTGGCCCGTGGCTGCGGGGTCGTGGCCCCCGACGTCCCAGACGAGCAGATTGTACCGGCGGTGCTGCACGGACCGGTGGCGGCGCGCCGGTTGCCCCGTCGGTGGCCGGGCCTCTCACAGAATGTGCTGGACGCCATCGACCGGCATACCACCGGCGATGCCGGGATGACGGCCTTCGACTGCCTGATCTACGTGGCGGATCTGATCGAGCCGGGCCACCGCTATCCGGGGGTCGAGGCGTTGCGCACGTTGGCGCAACGCGACCTGTACGCGGCGACCCTGGCGGGGATGGGCGCCGGCATCGTGCGGCTGGTGCAGTCGGTCCGGCGGATCGATCTGCGCACGGTGGCGGCCCGCAACGCGCTGTTGGTACGGGCGGGGCAGGGCCTGGCACGTTCTCCAGATGCTCCTGGTTGACCTGGACCGGGCGCGGACATAGGATGCGGGTAAGAAGGTCGGCTGGGACCGACCCTTCGGGAGGGATCGAGACGGGCGATATCGTCACGGTGCCGGACCGGGTGGCACGGATCTGTGACGCACTGGCGGACCGCAAGGGAAGCCGGATCGCGGTGCTCGAGGTCTCAAAGCTCAGCGCCGTCGCGGACCACTTCATCATCGCCAGCGCCGCCTCACGCATTGCGGTCCAGACCCTCGCCGACGCGGTCCGCGAGACGGTGGCGGCGGACGGCGGGCGCGCGCCGCGTGTGGAGGGCTACGCGGAGGGCCGCTGGATCTGCCTGGATTGCGCTGACGTGGTCATCCATGTCTTCCAGCATGAGGTCAGGGAGTATTTCGATCTGGAGCGCCTGTGGGGCGACGCCCCGCGCGCGGAGTGGACGGTCGAGCCGATGGCCATCCGGGCTTGACGGTGGGCGGCGCGCCGGGTATGCTCAGCGCTGCGCCGGTCGGCGTGCGCGTTGTGTGCGTGGGGGTATAGCTCAGCTGGGAGAGCGCGTGAATGGCATTCACGAGGTCGGCGGTTCGATCCCGCCTACCTCCACCAAAAGAACCCTAGATGCTCTAGGAAGAAACGAAGCTCACCAGGAGGAATCTGGTGGGCTTCGGTGTTGGGCGGGGCCTTTTGGCGTAAGTCTGGCGTAAATGCATCCCGCCGAAACGGTTGGCGTAAACCCCTGGCGTAAACCCCCTACGCGCGCCCGTGGCGCCGCAGGAAGGCGTCCACCTTGCCGGCGGCCTCCTGGTCGGCCTGGGGCAGCATGTGGCCGTAGACGTCCATGGTTAGGGCCGTCCGCTTGTGGCCGATGCGTTTGCTTACCACCTCCGGGGACACATGTGTGGCAAACTGCACCGATACGGCGGTGTGCCGCAGGGCATGGAAGGGTTCCTTTGGTAGACCAGCCGCATCCCGTAGCCGGCGAAAGTCACGGGAGGCGTGGTTCGGGTCCAGCGGGCCGCCGGCCGCGGTCGCAAACACCCATCCTTCGTCGCGCCAGGCGGCTCCGGCCTTCAGGCGGTCGGCGGCCTGTTGCGCCCACCTCGCCCGCAGCGCGTCCATGGCGGCACCGGGAACGGTAATCGTGCGCATCCCGGCTTCCGTCTTGGGCGCATGCACAGTGGTCTTGCCGGCCAGAGCCACCCGCGATTGGCGCACCGACACCGCGCCGGCCTGCATGTCCACGTCGGTCCACCGCAGCCCCAGCACCTCGCCGCGGCGCATCCCGGAGTACGCCGCAAACCGCAGCAGCGGCTCCATGCGGCTACCCTCGGCGCGGTCGAAAAGGGCTTCGCATTCCGCCAGGGTGAACGCGGCCACCTTGCGCGGCTCCTGCTTGGGCCCGCGGGTCCGGTCCACGGGATTGGCGGCCACCATCCCCAGCATAGTCGCGTCTTGCAGTGCGATGCGCAGCACCGTCCGGGCGTAGCTCGCGGTGCGCGCCGACACCCGGCCGCGCATGCCATCCACCCATCCCTGCACCGCAGCCGGCGAAAGGTCCGCAAGGCGCACCGCGCCCAGCGCCGGAACGATGTGGACGCGCGCCATGCGGGCGCAGCTCTCAGCCGTCGTGTCGGCCACCTCGGCCCGCTTGCGCGCTCCAGCCAGCCGGCCAGGTACTGCGCTACGGTGTCCTTGGTGGGATCAACGAACGCCGCGTGCTGCGCCTCGATCGCGGCCTTAAACCGGCGTTCCTCGCGCTCCGCGTCCCGGCGTGTGCCGTCGATGGTCCATGAGCGCCGCGGATACTTGCCGTCGGCTCCCCTGGGTCCTTACCGTTACCCATAACAGGCGTTCACGTTCTGGATGGTGAACCGCGGGGTGGGCACTCGATGCGGTGTGAGCGGTCGGCCGCGGTGAAGTGCGGCGGGGAGAGGGCCGATTGGGGGGACGAGTCTGCGGTTTGCGGGAGAAGTGGGTGTAGCCGGCAACCAGGGTGGCGGAACAGGGATGGTGTTTCGCGGCGGGATGCCGGTTCGGAGCGATGTCAGCCGCGCCGCTGCATGATGCGCCACATGGCGGTGATGTCGGGTAACCTGCGCAACCCGCGCCAGATGACCTTGACGCCGGGTTCTCCGTCGCTGCGGCGGCCGATGAACCCGCCAAGCTTGGCGATCCAGCGGACCACGGTGCGCAGATCGGGCGGCACACTGG
>JAJZXK010000018.1 GCA_021806565.1 Bacillota bacterium
GGCCGCGGGCCTGCCGCCGCCTGCGCCGCTGCGCACAGGCCCACGTCCTGTGCTCCACCTCCGCCCCGACTGCGGCGGATGCGGGGCACTGGGCGACCACCCTACTGGCAAGCGCGCTGGGCGGCAGCCCGTCTTCGCGTCTCTTCCAGGCGGTGCGTGAAGACGGCGGCCTCTGCTACGACGTGGGGGCCGGCTACAGCGACGATGCGGATGCGGGAGAACTGACCGTCTACCTCGCGACGGCACCGGAACACACGGCCGAGGCCACCGAACGGGCGCTGGCCGAGGTGCGCCGCCTGGCACGCGAAGGGGTGCCGGCGGACGAGCTTGGGCGTCACCGCGATCAACTCTTGGCTGGACTCTGGATGACGCTGGAAGGGTGCGAGGCGCGGATGACCCGGTTGGGCCGGCTTGCCGTCTGCGGTCTGCCGCTGCTGTCGCCGGCCGCGGTCGCCTCGGCGCTACGCGCTGTGCGGCCGCGGGATGTCCGCGCTCAGGCGCAGGCCCTGGGGGATCCGGCCGCGTGGGCGGCCGCGTATGTGGGGCCGGCGGCGTCGGCCCCGGCCAGCTGGCGATGGGAGGAGGAAGGCCCGTGACGCATGATGCCCAGTCGGCCCCGCGGCGTTTCGAGGTGCTTGCGGGATGGGCGGCGCGCGGGGTGGTGGTGCCGCGGCGGCAGACGGGACGGGCGGCCGGCTACGATCTGGCGGCGGCGGAGGCCGTGCGCCTGGCGCCCGGCCAGGTGGCGCTGGTGCCGACCGGCCTGTGTGTGCGCCTGCCGGCGGACGAGTTCCTGGCCATATATGTGCGCAGCGGCGTGGCCACGCGCCGCGGCCTCGTGCTGGCCAACGGTGTCGCCGTCATCGACGCCGACTACATCGACAGCCCGGGAGGTGGGCACATCCTGATCGCCCTGCGTAACGTCGGCGATGCGGTGGTCGAACTCGCCGCCGGAGAACGGATCGCCCAGGGCATCTTCCAACCATTCCGGCTGGCGGACGGCGACGCCGCGGACGGTAGGCGCGCGGGCGGTTTTGGCAGCACCGGCACGTAGGCGTAAGGGCTGGTCCGCATCGGTGGGCCAGAGGCGGCGCATGCTGAAAGCGGCTCCGGGCACCGGGGCGACGGGCGCCCGGTCCCGGGCAGAAGGGGGCTGCGCACGCATGGCCCAGACCAAGACGGTGATCGGTGTCTTCGGCAGCGAGCACGCGGCGGAGAGCGCCGTGTCCGAACTCCGGCGTTCGGGCTTTTCCGACAATGAGATCTCGGTGGTCGGTAAGGACTCCGGCCAGCATGGCCAACACGGCGGACATGGGGACGGGGTGGGTGACGGGGCGACCTGGGGCGCGGGACTCGGCGCCGGCGCCGGCCTCTTGGCGACGGCCGGGGCCCTGGCGATCCCGGGCTTCGGTCCCGTCCTCGCCATGGGTCCGTTGGCCGCAACGCTGACCGCAGCGGCCGGCGGCGGCATCGCCGGGGCCCTGGTGGATTTCGGGATCCCTTCGGGGCAGAGCAAGCAGTATGAAGCGAAGGTCAAGGAGGGCAAGTATCTGGCCGTCCTGAAGACATCCAAGAATGCGCAGCAGGCACAGCAGTGCCTGCAGGACTCGGGCGCATCGGATGTCCGCATCGACTAGATGCGCCGGCGCGGCGCGGACGGGACGGGGGGTGTGCCCTCTCCCGTCCGCTTTCGTATGGTTGTCCCTCCGGCCGCACGCCGCGTATAGTGGGACGGGTCTGGCCGCTCCCACGCCGGGCTGGGGAGTGAACGCGGTGAGCGGTGGTGTGTTGCGGGTCGCGGTGGCCGGCGCTACCGGAAGGACGGGGAGTGAAGCTGCCAGGGCCCTGCGCGCGGCCGAAGGGATCGCGCTGGTAGCCGCGGTGGCCCGGTCGCGCCGTGGAGAGGACCTCGGCCACGCCCTCGGCGAGGCCCCCTGGGACCTACCGCTTGAGTCGGACGTCGTCGCGGCCATCGAGCGCACACAACCCGACGTCCTTGTCGATTTCACCCTCGCCGAACCGGCGGCGATGCACGCGCGCCTGGCCCTGGAGCGGGGCGTCCGTCCGGTGATCGGCGCCACGGGGCTGTCGGGGGCCGACGTCGAAGGCCTGCGGCGCCTGGTGGGCGAGCGCGGCACCGGGGCGGCTCTCGTGCCGAACTTCTCGTTCGGGGTGCTGTTGCTCAACCGCTTCTGCCGCGAGGCGGCGCGGTATTTTCCCGCCGTCGAGGTGGTCGAATCCCACCACGTGGCCAAGCGCGACCGGCCGTCGGGAACGGCCGCCCGCATCGCCCGCGTCCTGGAATCCGCCGGGGCCGACGCACCGGTCCCCGTGCATAGCGTGCGCCTGCCCGGGTTGGTCGCCCACCACGAGGTGATCTTTGGCGGGCCGGGGGAGACGCTGACCATCCGACACGACACGCTGCACCGCTCGTCGTTCGGACCCGGCGTCGTGCTCGCCGCCCGCCGGGTGATGGCCATGCGCGGGCTGGCTGAGGACCTGGAAGGCCTGCTCGCGGCGACCGAAAACCCACGCCGGGCATCCGTCGGCTGATCCCTGCGCTGCGACCGCGGCGGCCGCTTGCTGCTGCAGTGGTGAACAGATCACCGACCGGATAGCGGACGCCCCGCCGCAGGTGGCGGCGTCCGTCCGCAGCATGCCCTCGGACAGGGGGTGGTTGCGGTGGCACGGGTGCCTTTGGGCGTGGTCGGTTGCGGTGGCATTGCCAAACAGCACCAGCGGGCCTGGCGCCAGGTCCGCGAGCGCGAGCCGGATCTGGTGGAGATCGTGGCCACGTGCGACGCCCACCGGCCCTCGGCGGAGCGTTATGCGGACGAGGTGGCGGGCTTCCAGGCAAGCCGTCCCGAGGTGTATGAGGGTGTGGAGGAGATGCTGCGCGCCGGCCGCGTGCGTGCGGCCGACGTCTGCACGCCGCATCACCTGCACCACGTCGTCGCCCTGCAGTGCCTCGCGGCCGGTGTGGCGGTCCAGGTGGAAAAACCCTCCGGACTCACGGTCAAGGCGACCAAGCGCATGATCGAGGAGGCCAATCGGCGCGGCCTGGTGTTGGCCACCGCGGAGAACGTGCGCCGCGGACCGTCCCAGCGGACCGCCTGGTGGTTGCTGCACGAATCGGGCCGGTTGGGGTCGGCCCAGGGCTTTTGCATGCAGCGCGTGCAGCACCAGCCTCCGGCGGAACCCGCACAGGCGCCAGCGTGGGTATGGCGCGCGGATCGCACCCGCTCAGCCGGCGGCTGGGTGATCGACTCTGGGGCGCACTTCATGGACACGGTGCGCTACCTGTTCGGCGACGTGGAGAGCGTGTACGGGTGCGTGCGGGACGTGGTGCCGCACCCCATGGTCCACGACGGCCTGCGGGCCTTCGACCAGCGGGAGGACTTCTTTGCCGCGATCCTGCAGTTCGAAAGCGGCGTCGTGGGGCAGTGGGCCAGGACCACCGTGTTTCCGGGGCACGACTGGTTTCAGTGCGCCATCTACGGGTCGCGGGGCGCGATCGTCGACCCCTCCGGGGATATCTTCCACGGGCCGAGGCCACACGCCGAGGTCCGAGTCGAGGGCCAGGCGCCGCGGACGCTGGAGGACATCTACCCGGAGTTTCTGGCGTCCCTGAGCCCAGAGCGGCGCGAGCGCCTGTTTCCCCACGGCTTCACGGACGGCTTTACCCTGGAGTGCTACGACTTTGCGCAGGCGGTCGCCACCGGCCGCGAGGTGGAGGTCTCGGCCGAAGACGGCCTCAGGGCGAAGGCCGCGGCCTTCGCCATCTACGAGTCATCGCTCAGCGGCCAGGCGGTCCGGGTGCGCGACGTGCTCGACGGTAAAGTGGATGCCTACCAGCGCTGGCTCAATGAGAAGTGGGGTATCTGACCGCCGTTGTGGCGCGGGCCCGCTGGCCGAGCCCCGGCGGCGCATGGGCCTCGTGAGATGGTGAGATGACGCGAGGTGACGCGAGGTGAAAGGAGACACGCCATGAACCGCCCCAACATCCTGGTGCTCATGAGCGATGAGCACAGCATCCGCTGCCTGGGCTGGCGGCGCGGGCGCAACCACGTCGAACCCGTGCGTACCCCGACCCTGGACGGTCTCGCCGCCCGCGGCACGGTATTCGACCAAGCCTATACCCCGATGCCCCTGTGCACGCCGGCGCGCATGTGCTTTCTCAGCGCCCGCGCGGCCGACCGCTGTGGGGCGTGGAACAACGGTTCCATCCTGGACCCGCGCCTGCCGACCCTGCCGGGCCACTTCGCCCAACACGGCTACGAGACGTGTCTGGTCGGCAAGATGCACTTTGGCGGCAGCCTGCAGTTCCACGGTTTCCGCCACCGGCCCTTCGGCGACTTCGGCGGCGCCCCGTCCCACCAGCCCGACCCGCTGCCCAGGGTGGGGGACTCGGAGCCCCGGCTGACCCGGACAGCCGGCGCCGGGGTGACCACCATTCCGGAGGCGCTGTTGCAGGAACAGGTCGTGGCCCGCGAGACGATCGCCTTCCTGCGCGAGCACAGCGCGCGCGAACCGGACACGCCGTGGCTCTTGTGCGCCTCCTTCAGCCGGCCGCACTTCCCGTTGACGGCCCCGCGCCGGGCCCTGGACCGGTACTGGCCCTCCGGTGTCACCCCCCCGTGGGTGGACCGCAGCGGTGATGCGGCGGAGCATCCGTTCACGCTCGGCGTGCGCAGGGGCTTTCATACGGACGCCATCGGTGAAGAGGAGACACTGCGGGCCAGGGCGGCGTATTTCGCCTGTGTGGACTACCTCGACGAGGTGTTGGGCGATCTGCTCGGGACCCTTGAGCTCAGCGGCCTGCTGGAAAACACGATCATCGCCTACGTCTCCGACCACGGCGAGATGGCGGGGGAGCACGGACTCTGGTGGAAGCACACCTGGCACGAGGCCTCCACCCGGATCCCCTTCGTCGTACAGGTCCCCGATCAGCGCCGGGGTGTTCAGGAGCCCCGATACTCGGACGCCACGGCGAGCCTGATCGACCTCTTCCCGACCCTCTGCGGGCTGGCGGGGTTGCCACAGCCCGAGGGGGTGGACGGCCTGGACCTTTCCGGCGTCACGCGCGGTGCGCCCGCGCCGGTGCCGCGCACGAGGGTGGTGAGCCAGTCTCTGGTCCCGCGCTGGGGTGAGGGTAGCGAGTTCCGCGTCGTACGCCACGACCGGTTCAAGTACATCGCCTTTCGGGACGCCCCGGAGCTGCTGTTCGACCTGCACTCCGATCCGCGCGAGTTGCACGACCAGGCGGCGGGCGCGACCGGCGATGCGGCCGAGGCGCTTGCCCAGGCCCGGCATGCCGCGTCCGAGGCGTTCTCGTGGGACGAGGTGGCCCGAGGGCGCGAGGAGGGGACCCGGACGCTGCGCGAGCGCTACCCCAAGCGGACCGCCGCCAAGGGACCCAACCAGTTCCTGCTGCCGGACGGGCGGCTGATCGAGGCCGAGACGACGCTCTACCGGCCCGTCGTGGCCTCGGCCGATCCGCCGGCCGACTTCGACGATTGGCCTGGTCGCGAAAGCGACTGATCCCACCGCCTTGGACGCCGGAGGGGGCGGGCTCTCCCCGTTGTGGGAGGCGCCCGCCCTGGAGATGCGGCGTCCGGACGGATGCGAAGGCCGCCCGCCACCCGCGGCAACCCGTGCCCGCCGGGCCCGCACTGGCTACACCCACACCCTCCGCCCTACCGGGCACGACCGCGCCCCGGTGCCGTCAGGGCGCCTGGACGTCCACAGACGCGCCGTCGCGGCGCGTCTTGCACAGGTGGCCGCACTACGGGCGGCTTCCGCGCACTTGGGGACAACCCACCTCAACCATCCTGTTACGCGCGGCCGCCGAGCGGCAGGTCCGCACCCAGACCCACCACCTTCCGGCCACGCCGGACGGGCGCAGACACCGCCTGGAGGCCCGTCGCGGCGCGGTGTCCAACGCGGCCGCGTCCACCGTCCGGTCGGACTGGCACCGGGTCTCGCGCGCCGTCCATATAGTGCTGCCGTGGGCGGACGGGATCCTGTGGTGCGGAGGGAGGCGGCGGCATGCGTCTGGCGGTCTTGGCCGGCGACGCGCGCGAGCGGGCGGCCGCGATAGAAATGGCGCGGCTCGGCCATACGGTCCGCACCTTCGGCGGCGTCGGGGGACCGCTGGAGTCGGCATCCGCGGTCGCCGCCCTGACCGACGCCGACGCCGTGGTGGGGCCGGCGCTGGGCACCAACCTCGCCGGAGACCAGTTGCGGCGGGGCGCCGGCGAGCCGCCGCTTTCCTTGCGGGAAGCCTGGCTGGACGCGCCGCGGCGGGGTGCGGCCTGGGTGCTGGGCAGCGCCGGCCCGTGGCTGCGGCACCAGGTGGCCGGGCGTCAGGGAGAGGTACACACATACGCGGACGCGTCGGCGTTTGCCACTCTGAACGCCGTCCCGACCGCGGAGGGCGCGATCTCCGAGGCGACTCGCCTTGCCGGCCGCACGGCCTGGGGCTCAGACGTCCTCGTCGTCGGCGGGGGGCGCTGCGGACTGGCTCTGGTCCAGCGGCTGGTGGCGCTCGGCGCCGCCGTGACCGGAGCCGGCCGCACCCCGTCCGAGCGGGCCGCGATCGCCGCGAGCGGCGCGCGGCCGGTGTCCATCGACCAAGGGGCGTTGGCGCTGGCCGCCTCCGGCTGCCAGCTACTCTTCAACACCGCGCCGGCGCCGCTGATCGACACCCGAGTCCTGGAGGCGTTGCCGTCTGGAGCGGTCGTCGTCGACCTGGCCTCCGGCCCCGGAGGCACGGACTTCGCCGCGGCCGCGTCCCTCGGCATTCCCGCCAGGCTGCTGCCAGGGTTGCCGGGACGACTGTATCCGGAGACGGCCGGCCGCATCGTCGCCGAAGTGGTGCTGGATCTCTTAGTCGGGTCGAGGGGGGGGGATAGGGATGGCGGAAGTGCGGGCGACCGATGACGCCTATGGACAACTGGCGGGCCGTACCGTGGGCTGGGCGCTGTGCGGGTCCCACCACACGGTGTCCCAGGTGCTCCCCGTCCTTTCGCGGGTGCGCGAGGCCGGTGCGGTGGTGGTGCCCATTCTGTCGGACACCCTGAGGACGACGGTGACGCGGCATGGCACGCCGGAGGAATGGTGGCGGCGTGTTACAGCCGCGGCCGGCCAGGAGCCGCTGACCACCATCCCGGAGGTGGAACCCTTCGGTCCGCAGCGCACCCTGGACGTGCTCATGATCGCACCCTGTACGGGTAACACCTTGGCGCGGCTGGCGCATGCCTTCACCGACTCAGCGCCGCTCATGGCCGCCAAGGCACAACTGCGCAACGGCCGGCCGGTCGTGCTCGGGATCACCAGCAACGACGCGCTTGGCCTCAACGCCGTCAACCTGGCCCGCCTCCTGACCGTGCGCCACGTGTATTTCGTGCCCTTCGGCCAGGATGCGCCCCAAAGCAAGCCGGCCTCGCTGGTCGCCGATTTCGAGCTTTGCCCGGCGGCGGCCGCCGCGGCGCTGGAGGGCCGCCAACTGCAGCCCCTGCTGCTGGCGCGGTGACATGGGCGCAGGCGCGCAGACCGGCGATTGCGACCCGCGAAAGGGGGCGTGTACAGTGAGCGCAGCGTGCGCGGCGGCTGGGCAGCCGTTGCGCCCGGACGGGGGGCGATGGTCGCGTGGCGTGGCGGATCGGGGTGGTCGGCGCGACGGGCGCCGTGGGGCAGACGCTCCTTGCGGTGCTGGCGGAGCGGAAGTTTCCGGTTTCGGAATTACGCCTGCTCGCGACGCAGCGCAGCGCCGGCACCGAGGTGGTGTGGGGCGGCGAGCGCCTGCGCGTCCAACCGACGGGTCCGGGGGCGTTCGACGGGCTGGAGATCTGCTTCCTGGCGGTGCCGGGCGCCCGTGTCAGCCGGGAGCTGGCCCCGCTGGCGGTGCAGGCCGGTGCCGTGGTGATCGACAAGGGCAGCGCCTTCCGGCTCGACCCCGGCGTGCCGCTGGTCGTCCCCGAGGTGAACGCCGGTCTGCTGCGCTCCGGCCCGGGGATTGTCGCCAGCCCGAACTGCACGACCATCCCTTTGGTGTTGTGCCTGGATCCCTTGCGGAGGCTGGCGGGCCTCCGGCGCGTCGTCGTCTCGACCTACCAGTCGGCGTCCGGGGCCGGCCACTCCGGACTGGAGGAGTTGGCGGCGGGCGTCCAGGCGGCGGCGGCCGGCCGGCCGGTACCACGGCATGTCTTTCCCCGGCCGTTGGCCCAGAACGTGGTGCCGCAGTGCGATGCCTTCGGCGAGTCCGGCTACACGGCCGAGGAGTGGAAACTGATCCGCGAGACCCGCAAGATCCTGGCCATGCCGGATCTGCGCCTGACGGCCACGGCGGTGCGCGTCCCGGTGCCCGTCGGCCACGGGGAATCGGTCGCCGTGGAGACCGAACGGCCCTGCACGCCGGGCGAAGCGCGGGCCGTGCTGGCGGCTGCCGGCGTCCGCGTGCATGACCTGGAGGATCCGACGGGCTATCCGACACCGGCCGACGTGGCGGGGTCCGACGTGGCGCATGTTGGGCGCGTGCGCCAGGACTTGGGCGATCCGTCGGGTCTGCACTTTTGGGTGGTCGGCGACAACCTGCGTAAGGGTGCCGCCACCAACGCCGCGCAGATCGCCGAGGCGCTGATCCGCCTATAGGGCCACCCGGACCGCGCGCCGCGGCCCAGGTGGGGCCGGGGCGGTGGCGCGGGGAGGAAGGGTGCGCCGGTGCGCATCATCGTGCAGAAGTTCGGGGGAACCTCGCTGGCCACGCCGGCCTACCGCGATCTGGTCGCGGAACGGGTGCTGGCTGCCACGCGGCGCTCGTTGCTGCCGATCGTGGTGGTGTCCGCGATGGGTAGGGCCGGGGATCCGTACGCGACCGATACCCTCTTGGAACTGGGCCGCCAGGTCGGGGCGGACGACGCCCCGCGGGAGACCGACCTGCTGATGGCCTGCGGAGAGATCATCTCCGCGGTGGTGCTCGCCGGCACGCTGCGGCGCAAGGGCCTACCCGCGCTGGTCCTCACCGGCGGCCAGGCGGGGATCGTCACCGACCGCAACTTCGCCAACGCCCGTATCCTGCGGGTCCAGCCGGACCACCTGCGGCGCCACCTGGATCGCGGCGACGTCTGTGTGGTGGCGGGGTTCCAGGGCATGGCGGAAACCGGGGACATCACCACGCTCGGCCGCGGCGGTTCGGACACGACGGCTGCGGCGCTCGCGGTGGCGGTACGGGCCGAATTGGTCGAGATCTATACCGACGTCAGCGGAGTCAAGACGGCCGATCCGCGCATCGTGCCGGAGGCGCGCACCCTGTCGATGCTGTCCTACGAGGAGATCTTCCAAATGGCGCAACAAGGGGCAAAGGTTGTGCACCCGCGCGCGGTCGAACTCGCGATGCGCGCCAACGTGCCGGTGCGTGTGCGCAGCACCTTCGACGACCCGGAGCAGGAGCCCGGTACCCTGATCACCCACGGCTTCGAAGCGGACACCCAATGGGACGCCCCGGCGCGCGTCGTCACCGGCGTCACGCACCTGGCCCACGTGGTGCTGTGCAGCCTGGACGGCCCGCTCGACCACGCCTCGACCGTACGCGTCTTCCGCCTGTTGGCCGACGCCGGGATCAGCGTCGACCTGATCAACGTCGCCCCGGACCGCCGGAGGTTCATCGTGGCAGGCGGGGACGCGGCCCGCGCGCGCCGCCTTCTGGAAGACACCGGATTTTCGGTCCAGTTCAACCCGGATTGCGCCAAGGTCTCCGTCGTCGGCACCGGGATGCGGGGTGTGCCGGGGGTGATGGCCTCGGTCGTCGAGGCCCTCGCGGATGAAGGCATCCCCATCCTGCAAACCGCCGATTCACACGTCACCATTTCGTGTCTGGTGACGCGGGCGGATATGGAGCGGGCGGTCCAGGCGTTGCATCGAAAGTTCCTTCTCGATGCGCACGCGGCCCGGACGGCGGATTGACGGGCGTGGGTGAATGGGGTCACCTGGGGCAGGCACGCACTGCCGGCTGGTGTTTATAATGCTGGGGATGGAAGTCGACGCGGACAGATGAAAGGGGCGGAGCCCGCGCGGCGGGCGGCCATGGGCACGAGGCAGGGCTTGGCGGATGGGCGGGGTCGTCTCCTGACGGCGCTGGTGACGCCCCTGGCGGCGGACGGCGAAGTCGACACGCACGTGGCGGCGGAACTCGCCGCAGACCTGTGTGCCCGCGGGTGTGACGGGTTTGTGGTGGCGGCAACGACGGGGGAGTCGCCGACGTTGAGCGAGCGCGAGAAGCTCTCCCTCTGTGCCGCCGTGCGCCGGGCCGTCGATGGGCGGGCGAGCGTCTGGCTCGGTACCGGCAGCTACGACACCAGGTCCAGCATCGAACTGACCAGGGAGGCGGCCGCGGCCGGAGCCCAGGGGGTCATGGCTGTCGTGCCCTACTACAGCCGGCCGCCCCAGGCCGGCCTGGTGCGGCACTTCACGTCGGTGGCTGCAGCCACCGACCTGCCGCTGATGGTCTATAACATCCCAGCGCGCACCGGCTGCAACCTGCTGCCGGCGACGCTGGCGCGGATCGTGGCCGAGGCGCCGAATGTGGTGGCGCTCAAGGAGTCCAGCCGCGATCTGGAACAGGTCGCCGAGGTTGTGCGGCTGCTGCCCGCACTGGATGTGTACAGTGGCGACGACGGACTCACCCTGCCGGTGCTGGCTGTCGGCGGCTGCGGTGTGGTCAGCGTCGCGGCCCACATCGTGCCCGAAGCGATCGCCGCGCTGATCCACGACTGGGAAGCCGGTCGCACCGAGGCGGCGCGGGCGCGGCACCTGGCGTTGCTGCCGCTGTACCGGGCCCTGTTCCTTGCACCCAATCCCATTCCGGTCAAAACGGCCCTGCGCCTGCGCGGCTGGGCCGTCGGTGGCCTGCGCCCGCCGCTGTGCGAGTTGGAAGCGTCCGAACTGGCGGCGTTGCGGGCGGCCCTGTCGTCTTGGCCCCTGTCCCAGCCGGCGCCGTCCGCAGCCCGCAGCTAACGGCACTTCAAGAGCTGATCCAGCACCTGCCACCAAGGCGCGGACCCGTAGCGGGATGAGGGCAAGCCCTTGTTCCGCTTGTGTTTTCCGGTCGCGCCTGAAGAGCGGGGCCTGCCCTGTGCCCGAAGGCCCCGCTCTTCAGGCGCACCAGGCGAAGCCGTTTGGGCCTGGGGCAGTTGGTCGGCAAGTCGTTGAAGTACGTTGCCGAAGTGGATCGCGCCTACACGCGCGCCGGGCTCCGCTTGCCCCGGCCCCGACTTCGCCGTGACCGTGGGCGCGGGCCGCGATCGCTTGTGGTCCGCCGACGGATGGACTATAGTCTGCATGGCGTCAACTGCGTGAGTCTGCCACGCAGGCATAGCGTCCGAGCCGTCCGGAGAGCGGGCGGCAATGGCATTGCACTCCCCGGCGGGATCCGGCGGGGATACTTTGGAGGTGTCCTTTATCCGACATGGCCATCCGGGTTCCGGTGGACGCGAGCGCTCCCGTGACCGCAGCAAGGTGACCGTGACCCCGCTGGGCGGGGTCGGCGAGATCGGTAAGAACATGATGGTGGTCGAGTGCGGCGAGGACATGATCGTCATCGATTGCGGCCTCGCCTTCCCCGAGGACGATCTGCCCGGCGTCGATATCGTTCTGCCGGACATGAGCTACGTGGTGGAGCGCAGGTCGCGGTTGCGGGCCATCCTGTTGACCCACGCCCACGAAGACCACATCGGCGGCGTGGCGTATCTGTTGCGCGACGCCCCGGCCCCGATCCACGGCACACGGCTGACCCTGGGTATGGTGGAAGGCAAGCTTCCAGAGCACGGCCTGCGGCTGCCGCCGGGGTCCCGCCCATTTCGCGAAGGCGAGAAGATGACCTTCGGCGAGTTGGCCGTCGAGCCGTTCCACGTCACCCACAGCGTGCCGGGCGCCGTCGGCTTCGCGGTGCACACCCCCGCGGGGGTCTTGGTGTTCACCGGGGACTTCAAGTTCGACCTGACCCCTGTGGACGGCGAAGTGACCGACCTGCAGATGCTGGCGCGGCTGGGCCGGGACGGCGTCTTCGCCCTTTTTTGCGACAGCACCAATTCCGAGCGCCCCGGCATCACCGGCTCCGAGCGCGAGGTGGGCGGCACGATCGGCAGGATCGTCGCCGAGGCCCCCGGCCGCGTGCTGGTGACGACGTTCGCCAGCAACGTCCACCGCATCCAGCAGTGCTTCGACGTCGCCGCCCAACTCGGGCGCCGTGTGGCGGTCGTCGGGCGCAGCATCGAGAACACGGTGCAGATCTCCTCCCGCCTCGGCTACCTGCACATTCCGGAGGGTACCCTCCTGGAGTCCGGGGCCATCGGGCGGACGCCCCCCGAAAAGGTTATCATCATGACCACCGGCAGCCAGGGTGAGCCGATGTCCGCACTGTCCCGCATGGCAACAGGCGAGCACCGCCTCGTGGACCTAGTGCCGGGGGACACCGTCATCCTTGCCGCGAGTCCCGTGCCCGGCAACGAAAAGATGGTCCACCGCACCGTGGACAACCTCTACCGCATGGGCGCGCGCGTCATCTACCAGCGCGACGCCGGCGTGCACGTCTCCGGCCACGCGAGCCGCGAAGAGTTGAAGCTGATGATGACGCTGCTGCGCCCGCGCTGGTTTGTGCCGGTGCACGGCGAGTATCGCCACCTGGTGCTCAACGCCGCCATGGCCGAGGAAACCGGGGTCGAGCACGACCACGTGTTGGTGGGGGAAAACGGCACCGTATTCGAATGCAGCGGCGAGGGCATGCGGATCGCGGGCCGCATCCCCGCCGGACGCGTCCTGGTCGACGGCCTGGGTGTCGGGGACGTGGGCAACGTTGTGATGCGCGATCGCAGGCAACTGGCCCAGGACGGCATCCTGGTCGTGGCCGTCGCCGTACGCCGGGAGACCGGCGAGGTCGTCGGCAGCGTGGACGTCTCCTCGCGGGGGTTCGTCTACGTGCGCGAGTCTGAGCCGTTGCTGGCGGAGACGCGCTCCCGGGTGCAGGATGCCATCGCCAGCCGGATGCGCAACGGCCAGACCGATTGGAACCAGATCAAGGGCGTGGTGCGCGAAACGGCCGGGCAACTGTTGTTTGAGCGCACGCGCCGTCGCCCGATGATCCTTCCCCTCGTGCTGGAGGTCTGAAGCGCCTCAGCGGCGGCGGCGCGCCTGGTGTTGGGCGCGCCGCCGCATCGTTTCCAGCATGAACCCGGGGGGACCGCCGGCCTGGCGCAGCGCGGCTCCCGGTGCCCGGTAAGGCGGCCCGTGTCCCGGGATGAGCAGCCGGATCGGCAGGTCGGCAAGTTTGGCCAGTGAGATGCGGGCCGTCACCTCGCTGGCGGTGTCCCAAAAAGGGGGCGCCAGGAGGTCCCTGCCCGCCACGCGCACGGCGTCACCGGCGATCAGCACCCCGTCACTGGCGCGGAAGTAGGCCAGGTGCCCGTCGGTGTGGCCGGGGGTCTCCACCGCGATGAACCCGGCCATCTCGTCTCCAGCCTGCAGGATGCGGTCGACCATGCACGCCTCGACCGGACGGCGGGTCGTGCGCAGCAGCAGGTGCCACAACGTGCGCAGTGCCCCGCATGCCCGCGGGTCGGCGGCCCGATCCGCCTCTGGAGCCGACGCCAGGATGCGTGCGGCACTCTGGCGGCGCAGCCAAGCCGCAGAGCCGGCGTGGCCCGCATGGCCGTGGGTGAGGCAGATGCTGCGCAGTTCGCCGGGGGCGACCCCGAGATGCGCGAGGTGCTTGAGGATCGCCGGCCCGTCGCCCGGCAGCCCCGTGTCAAACAGTACGATGTCCGGCTCGGTCACCAGGCAGACGTTGCCGCTGGCGGTGCCGGGCACCAGGTGCACCCCGCGGGCGATTTCCACGGCCTCTCCCCCCGCGCCTGTGTTCGCCAGAGGGGTGGACCGACCTGCAGGCGTCATCCCCACAGAGGTGGTGCGGCAGGTAGGGCAGGGGCATCGGCGCCCGGTTGGTAACGCGCGTCCAGGAAGTGGCGGGGATCGGTGGATGCGACGCGTTCGACGACCACCCGGCCCTCGTGGACCCTGGCAACGATGCGGGCCGGGCCCTGATCCAGGACGAACTCGCACGGGAGAGGCTCGCGCGGTTCCGGACCGAAGATCGTCTCCGGCGGCAGAATGCTATAGAGCACCATTGCAGGTCATCTCCTTCGGGTCCCCGATTCACCACCATGTGCTGCGCCCGCCATGCCCCGCAGAGCGTCCAGAGCGGCGGCCATACCGCCCACCTCGTGGATCAGGCCCTCCCGCACGGCGTCCTTTCCGACAAGGATGGTGCCGACGTCCCGCGCCAGTTCCCCGGTGCGGAACATCAACTCCCGGTACCGCTCCTGGCTCATCCCGCAGTGGGAGACGACGAACTGCACGACGCGGTCCTGCATCTTGTCCAAGTACTCATAGGTCTGGGGAACCCCGATCACCATGCCGGAGAGCCGGATCGGGTGGATCGTCATGGTCGCGCTCGGGACGATGAAGGACCGGTCGGCGGCCACCGAGATGGGCACGCCGATGGAGTGGCCGCCCCCCAGGACGAGGCTCACCGTCGGGGTGCGCATGCTGGCGATCAGTTCCGCGATCGCCAATCCCGCCTCCACATCGCCCCCGACGGTGTTGAGCAGCACCAGCAGCCCCTCGATGTCCGGGTCCTGCTCGATGGCCACCAGTTGCGGCAGCACGTGTTCGTAGCGCGTCGTCTTGTTCTGGGATGGCAGGCTCACGTGGCCTTCGACCTGTCCGACCACCGTCAGCACGTGAATGGGGCTCTTGCCGGGTGACCCGCCGCCACTTTGACCCGCATCCGCCTGCTCCAGCGGGCCATCTTCCTCCTTCGCGGCCTGCGCGGCGTCGCCAGATCGGAACCGAGACCGCCGTGTCTGCGCGGATGCCTCTGTCTGCGCCGCCGAGGCGCCGCTGACTTCTTGCCTCATGGCGGCAGTATGCCCGCGGCGGCCGGGCTCAGCCGTGTGGCTACGGCATAGCCGTGCTCCGGGGTGCACCGAAACCCCTGGGAGGTCCACGTGACGGCTAACGTGCGTTCGTATGGCCGTGCTATACTGGCAGTGCTCGGCAGCGCGCCTGCGCTGTTTGCGGCACGGGCGATGGGTCTCGGCGTCTTGCAGGGCGTCACAGAGTTCCTGCCCGTCAGCTCCTCGGGCCACCTCGTGCTCGCCGAGCATATGTTCGGCATCGCACGCCCCGGGCTTTCCCTGGAAGTCGGCGTGCACCTGGGAACCCTGCTGGCCGTCGCCGTCCGTTATCGTCGCGACGCCGCCAGGGTATGGCGCGATCCGGCGCGTGGGTTCGAGCGGGGAGCGCAACTTTTTTGCGCTACGTTGCCGGCGGCCGTGGTCGGGCTGGCGGGCGGAGGCGCCATCGATGCGCTCTTTTCCTCCCTGCCGGCGGTCGCCGTGGCTTGGTGCGTCAGCGGGTTGGCCCTGGTGGCGGTCAGCCGCCGCCCGCCGGGCCGGCGGAGGCTTGCCGGTCTGCGGCTGCGCGAAGCACTCTGGATCGGTGCCTGTCAGGCGATCGCTCTGGTCCCCGGCGTCTCGCGGTCGGGTGCGACCATGGCGGCGGGGTTGGTCACGGGGCTCGAGGCCAGCCAGGCGGTCCGATTCGCCTTCCTGTTGTCGGTGCCAGCCGTGGCGGGCGCCGCGCTACTGGAACTCCCCGCCCTGGCGGCCCTGCCGGTCCCCTCCCTGGCGCTGCTCGGGCTGGCGGCGGCGGCGGCCGCGGTGACCGGTCTTTGGGCGCTCCGGGTCTGCGAGGGGCGGGTGACGCGGAGCGGGCTGGGCGGCTACGGCTACTATTGCCTGGGGCTGGGCCTGCTGTGCCTCGGATGGTGGTTTCGGCCGCGGGCATGAGGGGCCGCGCGGCATCGGACGAGCGGGCGGGGGAGGGTTCGGCGACGGGTGCGACCAGGGGGCGCAGGCGCAAGGCGCGCGCCGCGACCAAGGGCTTTTGGGCCGCCCAGCCGCCGGCGTTGCGGCGGGACGTCCTGGCAGTGGCGCTGTTCGGGTTGGCCGCGCTGGGCGGGGTGGCCCTCGCGCAAGCGCAGCCCCACGGGTTGCTCGGTGCTTTGCAATACGGACTGCAGGCGTTGTTGGGCCGGGTCGCCCTTGCCCTGCCGCTGGCCGTTGCAGGATTCGGTGTCGCCGTCCTCTTCCCGCCGCGGGCGCAGGCGGTCGCAGCGCGCGGGGCGGGGTTGGGCCTGTTGGTCGCCGTGGTCGCAGCGGGGGTGGGGCTGAACGCCGCGCATCCCGCCACGCCGGCGTGGCAGGGACCGGGCGGCGCCGTGGGTGCCGTACTGGACATGGTCCTGCGGGGAATCCTGGGTCGGGCCGGTGCCTGGGTAGTGCTGGGGACGGCTGGCCTGGCGGCGATGTTGCTCTTGGTGCAGTTCTCCCTGGCCCCCACGCTGGCGTGGCCGTTCCGCCTGGTCTGGTCGGTCCTGCGCGGGTTGGGGCGGGCGGTCTATGGGTTCATGACCGAGCCCGTGGCACCGCCGGAGGCGCAAGCCCCGGGCTCGGAACTCGGCGCAACGGCGGGCACCGCAGTCGAGGTGCTCGATGCCGCGGTCGAGGTGGTCAAACCGGCCGCCCCCCGGCGGCGGCGGCGGCGCCCGCCTGCGGAGGTGGACCGGCCGATGGCCGCCCCGGCGCTCGCCGAGCCAGACCCGGCGCGGCCGCTCGCGCGCGAGGAGCCTCCGAGCGTGGACGCGGACCCTTCCGAGGTGGCCTCCGGCATGCAGGTTCCAGCGCCGGCCGCGACAGACGCCGAAGACGCGATGCCGGACCTCATCGGTCACCGGCATGGCGCCTCGCCGGCAGCCGGGACGGTGGGCCCGGCGCCCGCGGCCGCCTACCAACCGCCGCCGCTGGACCTGCTGCGGCGCAGTCAGCCGGCTCGGGCCGGGATGGCGCGCAAGCGGGACGCCGCGGCGCATGCGACGCAACTCGAAGAAGCCCTGCGCAGCTACGGCGTGGAGGCCCGCGTCGTCGACGTGACCCAGGGGCCGGCGATCACCCGCTATGAGGTCGCGCCCGGTCCCGGCGTGAAGGTGGCGCGCATCGTCGCCCTGGCTGACGACCTGGCGCTGACCCTTGCCGCCAGCGATGTGCGCATCGTCGCGCCCATCCCGGGCAAGGGCGTCGTCGGCATCGAGGTACCCAACTCGGACGTGTCGGCGGTGCACCTGCGGGATGTGTTGGAGAGCGCCGATTTCCAGCGCGCCGCCTCGCCGCTGACCGTCTGCCTCGGACAGGACATCGCCGGCAAACCGGTGGTCTGCAGCCTGGAACGGGTGCTGCACGTGCTGGTAGCCGGCGCCACCGGATCGGGCAAGAGCATCCTCATCAACGCGATGCTGGTCAGCATGCTGTATAAGGCGCGGCCCGAGACCCTGCGTCTGGTGCTGATCGATCCGAAGATGGTCGAGCTTTCGAACTACAACGGCATCCCGCACCTGCTCGCCCCCGTCGTGACCGATCCGAAGAAGGCGGCGGCGACCCTGCGCGTCGTGGTGAAGGAGATGGAACGGCGGTACGGCCTCTTCACCAAAGAGGGCGTGCGCAACATCTCCGGTTTTAACACCGCGGTCGTGGCCCGGGGTGAAGAGGTGCTGCCGTTCGTGGTCGTGGTGATCGACGAACTGGCCGACCTGATGCTCGTGGCCAGATCGGACGTGGAGGACTCCATCCAGCGCTTGACGCAGATGGCCCGGGCCGCGGGGATCCACTTGATCGTCGCGACCCAGCGGCCGTCGGTGGATGTCATCACCGGTGTGATCAAGGCCAACATCCCCACCCGCATCGCCCTGGCCGTCGCATCGCAGATCGACTCCCGCACGATTCTGGACGGCAGCGGGGCCGAGAAGCTCGTCGGCCGCGGCGACATGCTCTTCCGACCGATGGGGGTGCAAAAAGTGCTGCGGGCCCAAGGGGCCTTCATCGACGACTCCGAGGTGGAGGCCGTGCTGTCGTTCCTGCGGGAACGGGGCCGGCCTGAGTATGACGCGACCCTGATGGAGGTGGAAGAGGAGGAGGGAGCGCCCGGACTCGAAACCCCCGACGAAGACCGCCTGTTTGTGGACGCCCTCGCCGTGGTGGTCGAAAGCGGCCAGGCTTCGGTCAGCAACCTCCAGCGCAGGTTGCGGGTCGGTTTCACCCGCGCCGGCCGGCTGATCGACATGATGGAAAAGCGTGGCTTCGTCGGCCCGCACTCGGGGAGCAAGTCGCGCGAGGTGCTCATGTCGATGGACCAGTTCCGCCGCCTTTACGGAGACCGCGGCGGTCTCTCCGGATGAACTCGGCGGCACCTTTTCCAACTTCCGGCGCAGAAACAGCGGAGAAGTCCACCCGGCCTTCGGTCGGGGACTCGGTCCGGCCGGGGCCCGCGCGCCGCGGGTGTATCCACCGTCCAAGGCCGGGGCCTGGACAGGCAAAGGGCCTCGACCCTGACCGCGGAAACCCGCCGCCACTTAGCGACCGGCGCCGGATGGCGGTATCCCCGCCCGGCCCGAGCGGCGGACGGTGGCGGTGGCGCGGCGGTGCACGGGGGCGGGTGCGTGGTGGAGCCGGTCTTGCTGCCCTGGCAGAACGAACTGGCAGAAGAGGCGGGCGCCGACGATCGCGCCCGCGTCGTCACCAGTACCGCGGCGGGCGACCGGGTCCTCTTCGGAACGGCGAGCGTCGGCGACCTGCACCTTGCCCAAGCGCTGGCCCGCGCGGGCCGCGAGGTCTTCGTGGCGCACGCTGGCAGGAGCATCCAGGTGCTGCGGGCGCCGGAACTCCCCGTCGTCCTGGTCAGCCGAAAGGCCGCAGAGGTCTCTTGCGGCCTGAGCGAAGCCCGTGCCCGGGCTCCGGTGGAACTGCCGGTCTGAGAGAGGCGATGAGGCGGCCTTCCCACGTCGGGACGTAGTGCCTCCACGGCGTCGCACATCCGGGGAAGCGCCTGGCAGGGGTAGCCAATTGCGGCCCGCGTGTCCGCGCGTCCCTATGAGTCCTCCATAAGCTCACAACCGCCAGCAGGAGTCTCACGGGCGCCTCCGTATAGTCCCTAGGTTTCGCCATTTGAACCCAGCGGACCCACGATGCCGTCTGGAGCAGTGCGTACGGCGTGATCGCCGCACGTAGGACGTGACGAGTCCGTCATCTCATGGTGCTGCGATGTCGCCTGAGGGTCGCGGGTTCGACTTCATGCACCGGGCAGGCATCCATGAAGGGGGGTGGCATACGCGGCCACAGCGATGGGAGCGAGGATCGGACATCGGTGATCGGCAGAAGGAGGTTTCTGAATGCTCCGACGATGGCTGGCGCTCGGGTGCGGGATGGTGCTCTTGTGTCTAACCACCGCTTGCGGCAGTTCCGGCGCAAGACCGGCAGCCGCGAAAGCTTCCGGCGCAACGGCGCCGTCGTCATGCTCCAGTGGTGGCGCTGCGCAAGGGGTGATCCTTCCGGCCGTCGGGCAACCGGATGCGGGTGTCGATAAGCCCACAGGTACCTGTTGGGCGAAGATCGCGCCGACACCGATTACGAATGTCACTTTCGGCTCTGCCCCTCCCGGGTCCTCGGCTTCGGTGCGCGTAGCATGGAGTTCAAAAGCGCTCTACGTACTGTGCTCGGTCAAGGCGTGGCCGTTACATGCGGCGGCGCCCGCCAGCACTTGGTGGCAGAACGACGCATGTGAGTTTTATGTGAGCGGGTCGAATGCACACAGTGGTTCGTATGGTGCTCATGATGGTCAGATCGGTCTTGTATATTCGGGGGGTCTGTACGCCGGACCGAACAGCAAGGTGACACTTGGCGCGCTCAAGGGCGTTGCCAACGTCAGGGCGAAGAAGGGGTACGACGCCCTTCTCATCGTCCCGTGGTCCGCACTGGGGGTCACCCACCCCGCCAAGGGTCAGTCGTATCAGTTTGACGAAGCGGTGGATTATGGCAGTTCTACAGGGAAGTATGTGGGCCAGCTGAGTTGGACGGGTACCGGTTTGTTCGGAAATACCAAGGCATGGGGCGCGGTCACGCTGCGCTAGCAGGGTCGTCACCCGAAAATGGCATGCTATGGAATGGCGAACCCTCGGCCCGCTGCAGTGACGGCACGGGATGGCCGGGGATGCTTTGCGAGGATCGTACGGAGTGATTGGCGGGTGCACCCCGAGACTGACCGAAGGCTGGGGATGCAGCCCAGACGTTGCGTCCAATCACCCGTGGCTTGATCCAATACGATGGCGGCTGCTTCGACAGGTGGCTTCTGGGTGAACCGCCCAGGGGCCACCCGCCCCGTCCACTCCCGAGTCGGCGGCCAGGACCGTGGAGAGGATCGGAGGGATTCCTGGCGCAGCGACGCGCGGTTCGAACTCCGGCGCTCTCGGCGCCGGGCGGCGGTCGGGACATCCGCGCAACGACCGTCGGCGGCCGCAGGGCCTCGGCTTGGACGCTGCGGCCGCTCCTCGGCGCCCGTAGGTACTTCGCACCCGGCGCCGCCGGCGAGATGAGCGGAAGGCCTGGGTAGGAGCGAGCGCACAAGAGCGGACCCACCACGACATTACGGGCGGAACAACTCCGCCGACGCGCCGGCAAGGACACCCGCGAACCGCCACAGGTCGTGGGCATCCTCCCGCGCAAACGAGTAGGAGTGCCTCTCTTTCACATGGTCCGTGACTGTCAGGACGACCACCCGCTGGTCGCGCGGGACGAACCAGAAGATGGCGCCGCCCACCAAGAGCGCGAGTCCCGTCCACCCGTGCACCAGTGCCCAATGCAGGTGAGAATTGCCGATCGGGGTACGCAGAGCCGCGATGCCTTGGAGCATTGCTCCAGCCACTGCGATGGCCACTGCGGGAACGCGAAGAGGATAGGCCTTCTGGCGATGCGCCGCACACTCGACCTTCACCAGACAAGCAAGGGGCATGGACAGAAATCTTCTGCCGTTAGAGAGATCGCCTTCGAACGTGGCAACCAAACGCACGTTGGTCAAGGTCAAGACGGCCGTATCGCAAGCGCATGCGGAGACGATTCGTTCATCTTCACGCGCCAACGGCAAGCCGAGAGGCAAGGCCGTATCCGTTCCGCCCACCCACCCATCGCCGCACCGGTGGGTGGGATTCCCTGTGGACGGAGACGAACCTCCCACCGCGCTCCATGGACCGGCGGCACCCGTCGGGCGAGGGGCGGTAGATCTGGCGGATCGATTGCACCCGCGGGGCTGACGCGGTGCCAGCCCGCGTCCGAAGGATGGCGCCCGTCCCGGGAGAGCCTTCCGCCGACCGCCCGTGGCGGTGTTTGGGTGGCGGGCACATGGCGGGAGCCTTCCATGGGCATGCTGCCCTTCGGTGCGGGCCCCGGGCCTGCACCGGGGGGGTAGTGCACATGCGTTTCCGGCGTCTCGGTCGTGCCGGCAGGCTGCTCGCGGCAATCGCGGTGTTGGCGGTGGGGGTGGCCGGCTGCGGCCGTTCGCCGCGGGCCATGCCTGCGCCGAGCGGCACCGGGTCATCCACCTCGTCCGGTACGTCCGGTCTGCCGGCACTGAAGGTTCTGCCGTTTGCGACGAACCACAAGATCATACCCGGCAAGCCGCCGCTACCATTGGTGGCCGCCAACGCGGCGGCAGTCTCCGCACTGGCACCGATGTGGTACAAGGTGATGCCCAACGGCAGCGTCCGTGACCTGAGCATGAACAACGTCAAGACCTACGCCGCGGCAAACCACATCGCGCTGACGCCGTTGGTCGCCAACTATAACGGCACCAGCAGCTTCCTGCTGAGCGCGTCGGCGCGAAGCCGGGCGGTCACCGGATTGACCGCCATCCTCAAGCGCAACGGCTACCACGGCCTGAACATCGACTTCGAGTTGCTCAAGACGCAGGCCCGCACTGGGTTGAGCGACTTCGTGAAAGCACTGGCGGCCAACGCCCATGCGATGGGTAAGACCGTCACGGTCGACGTGATCCCGGCCGGCAGCCGCCGCAGCCTTCACTATGCGTACGACTTCAGGACCCTCGCCCAGGAAAGCGACGGGATCGTGCTCATGGCCTATGACGCCCACGACAACACGTCCAAGCCGGGGCCGATTGCCCCCCTGGCGTGGGTCCAAAAGCGCGTCAAGGAAGCGATGAAAGCCGGCGTTCCGGCGAACAAGCTGATCCTGGGCTTGGCCGACTACGGCTATAACTGGGCCAACGGTACCAAAGGGAACACCGTCGGTCTGAAAGCGGCCCTCGCGCTGGCCGCCAAACAGCACGCGCACGTCACGCGAAACCGCAACGGTTCGCCCCATTTCACGTACACGGTCGGCGGCATCCGACACACGGTGTGGTATGAAGACAGCACCGCGATCCTGCCGAAGATCCGGTTGGCCCGCCAGTTGCACTTGGCTGGCCTCGCCCTCTGGCGTGCGGGTTACGAGACGCCCTCCTTCTGGAACGCCCTGCGCCAGGCGGCGGGGACCGCTGGTACGCCGGTGACCCCCGTGAATCCCGCCGCGCCCGGCGCCAGTGCTTCCGTGAGTAGCCCGGTGGGACAGAGTGCGACGTCGGCATCCTCCGCTTCCCAGAGTTCCTCCTCGTCCTCCGCGGCCTCCACCTCTTCGTCGTCTGGCGCCGCGGCCTCACGGTCCACGCCCAGTTCGGCGACATCCGCCTCCGGGGCCAGCACATCCTAGACGCCCGTCCGCACATTGCCCCACGGGCCAGTGGCGGCACCTGGAACCTCGAATGGCCACACGGGGGCAAGAAGGACTCCCGGCAGGGAGTCCTTCTTGCCCTCGACTCAGTCGCCGGGGGCGGCGCATCCCGCGTAGCGGCCCGCTCCCGCCCGGCTTGGGTTCACCGCGTCCGCTGGGACCTATGGGTGCCAAGGCCCGCATCTCGGCCGGGCGTGCGGGGCGGCGTTGTCTGGCCCAGGCGCCGTGCCCACCGTCCGGGCAGGATCGTCCCAGTCTTGACGGAGGGGTCCACCTCAGGATGTGTGACCGGGCTGGTCGGGGCAAAGTCGATCTGCTCACCCGGCGCGCGGGCGTCATACAGCCAGGCTCGGTTCAACCTCGCAGGGCGCATCATCGAAAAGTCGATGGGGCTGACGTACGAACGCGCCGTCGCCTCCCTGCTGCTCGAACCGCTGGGCCTGCGCAAGAGCTTCTTCGCCCGCGACGACATCATCACCCGAAGGTTCCCGGCAGCGACGGCGCGCTTTGCGTTGCGCGCCTCTGGCGCCGGTCGCACGGTGACAACCCGGGGGGAGGGCTCGCTTCGTCCGTGTCCGACCAGCTACGCTGGGCCCGATTTCCACCTCGGTGACGGCCGCGCGGAAAGTGGTCAGCGCCCGCTGTCCGCGGAGCTCCTGCGGCGGATGCATGAACCGACAGCCACCTTGCGCGGCAGTGCGCTTGGCGGGGCCGTCGGCGTCGGTTGGTTTCTGCGCGACGCGACGGGGAAGGGGTGCGCACCGTGCGGCACCTCGGGTCGGCCAACTCGCCGCCTGCAGGGGACCGTAAAGGCCGTGCGCCACTACGATGCACGCGGCCTGCTGAAGGAGCCGACGCGCGACGCGTCGGATTACCGCTGCTACACCGCACGGCACGCCCTTGCCCTGCTCCAGATCAAGACGCTTGCCGCTGCCGGCGTACCGCTCGCCAGGGTCAGGGAATTGCTCCCTGCCCACCCCGGCCAATTCGCGTCGGCGCTCGCCGCGATAGGGGATCCCGAGTTTGGCGCCATCTACCTCGCATACGACGGCGCGTTCGCCTGGTCCGTGGACGATTCCCGGCAGCGGAGCCTTGCCGACCGCAGCCGGCGCTGGCTCGCGCGACAGCGCCGCGCGCAGGCGGGCCGCGACAGGCCGGCTCCGGATCCGGTGCCCGCCCAGTTCGTCGTGGTGGCCTTTCGGGGGCGATTGCCGGCCTGGGACCAGCTCGTCGGTCTGGCCACGGCACGGCGCGCGGCAGGCGGCGATGCTGAGCCCGCAGGGTTGCCGTGAAGCCCGCGGGGTCCGCGGGCTTGGATGCCGTGCTGCGAGCCGGGAAAGCCCCGGCCGGATCCACTTGTCCTACAGAGGTGAAGGTGCCTTGCGCTGGCCCTGGCCCTGATGGTTCGATCCCGAATTCCCACCGCTCTGACCGCCGCCGCCGCGATCGCCCTGGCTGGCGTTACCGCCACCACCGCCGAGGGCGGATTCGATGCGCGTCGCCAGGTCTTGCGTCTCGGCGAGAATCGCCTTCAACTTCTTAAGGTTGGAGGCGAGCTCCTGGGAGAGTTGCACCTCGGACTGGCCGGACTGGGCCATGCCGCCGGCCTGGGACCCCATGGCCGCCAATGCCAGTTGCAATACCTCCGCGACCGGGATGGCCTCGCCGCCGTTTCCCGCCGAACCGGCCCCGGCCTGATTGCCGCCCTGCTGCCCCGAGGCACCGCCGCCAGCCGCCGCGGAGGCCTGCTGGGACTGCGGTGGCTGGGATTGCGAAGACTGCTGCTGCAATTGCTGCATCACCAACTGCAGCAGCTCGGGGACCGCCACCTGGCCGGCCGGGTTGGCGCCGGAGGGGCTGGCGGCTCCCTGCGAGGCGCCGCCGCCACCGCTCTGGCCCCCCTGGGAGCCTTGACTTCCACCCGCAGCCTGACCGAGAAACTGTTGGATCTGCTGCAGGAGTTCCTGAGGGATCTGGCCGCCCGGCATTTTCGGCCTCCCCGCCGCGGTCAGGACCATGGCGGGGCGCTGCCGGTGGTGCGGCTTGGCGGCTCGCCGGTCCGTGTGCCCCATAGCCTGTACCGTCCGGGCGGCGTTGATACAGAAACCGGAACGGGTCCGGGTCAGACCGTTGCCAGGGCCGCCGTCCGACGGGTGAACGCGGCCTGCAGGCGCCGCGTGACGGGGCCGGGCACTCCAGCGCCGATGCTCCGCCCGTCGACGCTTTGGATCGGCAGGACCTCCAGATTGGTGCTGGTGACAAAGACCTCCTGGGCCCCATACATCCGGCTGGCCAGATAGGGTTCCTCGCGCACCGCAATCCCTTCCGCCTGCGCGAGTTCGATCACGATCTGGCGGGTGATGCCCGAGAGCACGAGCGGCCCTTCCGGGTGGGTCCACAGTTCACCGCCAAAGACGGCGAACGTGTTGGTCGCGGCCCCTTCGGTGACGACGCCCTCGCGCACGAAGAGCGACTCCTGCGCGCCGACGTCGAGCGCCGCCTGTTTGGCGAGGTTGTTGAGCAGCAGGCCGATGGACTTGACGTGGCACATATGCCAGCGGTTATCAACCACGGTGACGGCGCGCGCCCCCTCCGCCACGTGCCGCGGGTCCGGCCTGGGAACGGGCCTCGCCGCCGCGAAGACGGTTGGACGGATGCCCTGCGGGACGCCGTGGCTGCGCGGGCCGGCAAAACCGCGCGTCACCTGGAGGTAAATGCTGGTGTCCCGCAGTCCACTGCGCTCCATCACACCCAAAAGTGCTTCCTGCAGTTCCGCGGCCGGGGGGATCTCCAACTGGATCTCCTGTGCGCTCGCCACGAGGCGCTGCAGATGGCCCTCCAGGGCGAAGAGCCTGCCGTCGTACGCCCGCACGACTTCGTAGATACCATCCGCGAAGAGCATCCCGCGATCCTCGAACGGCACTAGTGCCTCCGAATACGGGATAAACGACCCGTTGAGATACACGATCTCGACCACGCGCACTGCCTCCCCCGCCGTCGCCCGGGCGCGGCCGCCGTCCCCGGGCCCGGTGACGCCGACACATGTCGCTGATTATCGCAAGGCGCGTCTTTCCTAGCAACCGCAAATATGCGCCACCCCGTCGAGATGGGCACGTCTGCGCGCTTTACCGGCCGGCATGCCCGCGTGGGGCGGTACGTATGGTGTCCGGGCGGGGCTCGCCACTTCGCCGGAGGTGACGTCGTGTGCTGAACCTCGTCTGGGTCGGGTTGATCGTCGTCGGGGTGGCGGTGGCCGCGCTGCAGGGGCATATCGACGCCACCACATCCGCTGCCTTCGAGTCCGCCAAGCTCGGCGTCGAGACCGTCATCACCCTGACCGGCATCATGATCTTTTGGCTCGGCATTGCCCGGGTGGCCGAACAGTCGGGACTGATGGAGGTCCTGGCACGCGTTCTACGGCCCATCTTCCGCTTCGTCTTCCCGTCCCTGCCCAGGGACAGCCCCGCCCTCAGCGCCATCCTGCTGAACGTTTCGGCCAATATGCTGGGTCTGGGCCAGGCTGCGACCCCGTTCGGTCTGAAGGCGATGCAGGAACTGCAGGCGGTCAACGACCAGCCCGACAAGGAGACGGCCTCCGATGCCATGGTGACGTTTCTGGTGCTGAACACGGCCGGAGTCACGTTGGTGCCGGCGACGGTGATCGCCTACCGTGCCGCGGCCGGCTCGCGCCACCCCAGCGAGATCGTCGCCGCCACCATCGCGGCCAGTCTGTGTTCGACGGTATTGGCGCTGACCTTGGATGCCGTCCTGCGCCGGCGGCGCGCGCGCTAGGCCGGGGGGAGGCCGATCGGCGTGGTCCATGCGATGGATGTGGTCTCTCGCTGGAGCATCCCCATGATTTTCGCCGGCGTATTGCTTTTCGGACTTTACCGTCGTGTCGACGTTTATAACGTGTTTCTTGAGGGCGCGCGCGACGGCATCGAGCTTTCCATGACAATCCTGCCCTATGTCGTGGCGATCTTTGCGGCCCTCGGCATCTTTCGCGACTCGGGCGCCATGCGCCTGGTCGCGCACGCCCTGGGTCCGGTGCTCCACCGAGTCGGGGTGCCGGCCGAGGTATTGCCACTGATGTTGATCCGTCCACTGTCCGGGTCCGGAGCCCTGGCGATCACGGCGGAGTTGCTGCGCCGTCACGGGCCGGATTCGTACGTCGGCCGGCTGGCTTCGGTGCTGCAGGGCTCCACCGACACCACTTTCTACATACTTTCCGTGTATTTTGGCTCCGTCGGCGTGCGGCGGATCCGGTCGGCGCTGACCATCGGACTGTTGGCGGATCTCTTCGGATTTGCGCTGGCCATCTTCTTTGTGCATCTGCTGTTTGGTGGTCCCTGACAGCGGGGCAGGAGGCTGCTGTCCGAGGCGGAATCCCCCGCTCGAGTGTTTGGGGAGGGAATGGCGGCATGGCGGCATGGCTTCGACGACTGGCCGAGTTGGGCCTGGAACTGCCGGAGGTGGCCCGGCCGGTTGCGGCCTATGTACCGGCCAGGGTGCACGGTGGCCTGGTCTACGTATCCGGTCAGTTGCCGATGGTGCGCGGCGAGGTCAGCCAGCGGGGAAGGCTCGGGCAGGCGGTGTCCGTCGAGCAGGGCCAGGAGGCGGCGCGCCGGGCCACGTTAAACGCATTGGCTGCGGCCTCCGCTGTGGCGCCGGGCGGACCAGAGGCGATCGTCGGCGTGTTGCGGGTGGAGGGGTTCGTGCAGTGCGACCCCGACTTCCACGAACAGCCCCAGGTGATCAATGGAGCATCCCACCTGCTGGGCACGCTGTTTCCCGAAGCAGGGCACGTCCGTTTGGCGGTGGGGTGCCAATCGTTGCCGTTGGACGCGGCGGTGGAGGTCGCGGTGACGTTCATCCTGGCACCGCGCACATGAGCGGCGATAGTGGTAGACGGCCGACGGCGGGCACGCGCCTGCAGAAGTATCTGGCGCATGCGGGTGTCGCCGCGCGTCGGCGTGCAGAGGTCGAATACATCGCCGCCGGGCGCGTCACGGTCAACGGCCGTGTGGTACAGGACCCGGCCGTCCGGGTGCGGCCCGGGGACGATGTGCGGGTGGACGGGCGGCCCGTGGAACCGGAAGCCACGGTGACCCTCTTGGTATACAAGCCGGTGGGCGTGATCAGCGCCGCATCCGACGGGCGCGGCCGCCCGACGGTTGTGGACCTGGTACCGTCGGGTCTGGGGCGGCTCTATCCCGTGGGGCGGCTGGACACCGATAGTGAAGGCCTGTTGCTCGTGACCAACGACGGGGCGCTGACCCAGGCCTTGCTGCACCCGCGGCGCGGACTGCCGCGGACGTACGCGGCCCTGGTGGCGCCGGCCCCCAGCGAGACCCAGTTGCGGGATCTGGGTGTGGGCGCGGCCCTATCCGACGGTTGGGCCCGGGCGCAACAGGTGACCCGGTTGCCCGGCCCACCCGCGGGGGTGGCGCACGCGCCGCAGGCATCTGGCGCCGGCTGGTTGTCCCTGGTCCTGCACGAGGGCCGCAACCGCGAGGCGCGGCGGCTCTGCGCCGCGGTCGGCCTGGACGTCCTGCGCCTGGTGCGCACCGGCTTCGGCCCGCTGGTGCTGTCGGGACTCGCCCCCGGGGCATGGCGCCACCTGGATGCGGAGGAAATCGTGCTCTTGCGGCGTGCCGCGGGTAGGCGGCCCCGCGTTCGCGGCACGATGGAACCCACCCCGTCCGCGGCCGAACGGGACGGCGGGGGGGCGCGGCGGAAAGTGAAGGGGGAGAGGGGTCCGGTGGGCCTGCAAAGCGGCCGCCGGGCGTGAGTCATGGGATCGCTACGCCAGGACCTGCGCGCGGCCGCAGAGGCCGCGATGCGGGAGGATTTGTTACGGCAGCCGTCGCTGCGCGGTGACGCGGGTCGATATGCGGTGGTGCTCAGCGGTTCGGCGGTCACCGCCGACGCCGACGCGTATTCGGGCTGTGACCTGATCGTGTACCACGACGGTGGTGCGCGGGTGGATGGCCGGTGGCACGACGTGCGCCGGCCGCCCCACCTCTATCGCTACGCGTTGCAGGATCTGGACGCGCTACGGGCCGCCCTCGCGCGTGGGGACGACGAGGCTCTCTACTTGGCGCGGCACGGAGACATCCTGCACGATCCGTCCGGTGCGTTGCGTACCGTCTTGGACGCCGCCGTGGCCGGTCCCGAGGTATGGCGCCGGAAGCTTGCCCAACAGTACCGGGCCTGCCGGCAGCGGCGTGCCAGCCTCGCCTGGGCTCTCCGGCGCGGCCAGCCCATGCAGGTCCTGGACAACCTCAACCGGTTGCTGGAGCATGCCATGCGTTGCTGCCACTACCTCGCCGGTGAGCCGGCCCCGGGCCGCAAGTGGCTTTTCCGCTCCGGTCTGCGCACCGCGGCCGGCAGGCGGCTTCGCGAACCCATGCTGGCGTTGTTCTCCGCCCTCGGTGACTTGGCCACCCTGGGCGGCAGCCTGCAGTTGCAGCACAACCGGATCTATCGTCAAGCCGGGATGTTGCAACGCCATCTGGAGGCCGTGTTGCAGGAAGCCGGCTTCCCCGTACCGGGACTCGCGGCGGAGGCGGGCGAGGCGCGAGATATCGAGCCGGCCGACGTCCGGGCCCCGCGCCCGCGGGCTGGCCGCGTCCGGCCGCGCGGCTGAGGGGGGCTGGCGCCGGCAGCCACCGCATAGACTCGCCCGGTGGTGAGCGGCGGTGCGCAGGAGTGGCCGTCTGCGCGGTCCGTGGATCGTTTCGTTGCGCCGGACCGCCTTGCAGGCGGCCGCGCTGGTCGGGGTGGGCGCAACCATCGGCATGGCGCTTGGGGCGCCCCACTGGACGTGGAACGGCTTTTGGCCGCTTGAGCCGGCTCTGGTCCCCGTGGTGGCGCCCGTGAGCCGGCCGCCCGCGGTCGGCGTGCTCATCCTCGGGCTTTCACCGCCCGCGGGCAGCCGGTTGCTCGCCGCGGACGCCCGGGTGGAGGCGGGAGGACGGGTGGTGGCGCTCTTGGGGGTGCGCCCACGCGCGCTAACCGTCCACCCCGGCGAGCGGCTCCGCGTGCGGTTGCCCGCGGGGGCGCACGGCCTCTCCCTCGACGTTGTGGCTCCGGACGGCACGGTCTCGCGCCCGGCGGCCGGGGTGTACCGGCTGAGCCGCGGCGGCCTGGAGTTGCCGGCCGTGCGCCTGCACCCCTGAACGCGACGGCCGAGCACCTCGACGCGGGCGCGGCTGTGATGCCCCGCCCGCGCCGAGGCCTGCTATAATGTCCGCGGCGCGAACGGCCTGAACGCCGAACGGCCCAAGGGGGTCAGAATGCCGGAACGGGTCGTCCGTGGGGTTCGCGGGGCAACCACGGTGGACGAGAACACCGCCGACGACATTCTGGAGGCGACGGGCCAGCTCTTGCTGGCGCTTCAGGATGCCAATCGTTTCGATGTAGACGATGTCATCTCCATTATGTTTACCGCGACACCGGACCTGACCGCCGCCTTTCCCGCCACCGCCGCGCGCAACCTCGGCTGGACGCGGACGGCGCTGCTTGGTGCGGTCGAGATGGCGGTGCCCGGAGCGCTGCCGCGCTGCGTGCGCGTCTTGCTCCACCTGCAGTCGGATCGCGCGCCCGACATGCTGCAGCACGTCTACCTGCGCGGCGCCGCCGTGCTGAGGCCCGACCTGCGATGACGCGTCAGCAACGGGCGGGGGGGCCCGCCCTGGGGGATGGGCCGGCGCGTCGTCGCGTCGTCGTTGCCATCGACGGCCCGGCCGGGGCCGGAAAGAGCACGGTCGCCCGCCGTGTCGCGGCAGGGGCCGGACTGCGCTACCTCGACACGGGTGCCATGTACCGGGCGGTGACCTGGGCCTGCCTGCAGGCCGGGATCGACCTGATGGCCGAGCCCCTGGGCGCGGCGGCGGTGGTCGCCGTCGCGGAGACCACCGACATCACCTTTGTATCCGGATCTGCGGGGGATGCGGTGCGCGTCAACGGCGTCGACCCCGGCGAGGCACTGCGGGCGCCGGCCGTGGACCGCGGTGTGGCGCGGGTCGCAACCCTGGCCGGGGTGCGGCGCGCCTTGGTGCCTCAGCAGCGGCGGCAGGCGCAGGGCGGCGGGCTCGTGCTGGACGGCCGGGACATCGGCACGGACGTGCTCCCGGACGCGGATGTGAAGGTGTTCCTCACGGCGGACGCGGAGGCCCGCGCGGCGCGCCGTCACGCCGAACTGCGCCGCCGCGCCCCGAACGTCAGGCTGGCCGAGGTGCGGCGCGACCTGCAGGACCGAGACGCATTGGATCAAAAGCGGCAGGAATCGCCGCTTCGGCGTGCGCCGGACGCGCACGTGATCGACACCACCCACCTGAGCGTCGATCAGGTCGTGGAGCGCATCCTGGCGCTGCTGCCGCGGGCGCAGGGGGAGGGAAGCGCCAACTGATCCTGTATTGGGCGGCGTGGCTGGTCTTTCGCCTCTATTTCCTCGGCTGGCTCGGCGCCCGCGTCGAGGGACTGGAGCAGCTGCCGAGGAAGGGGGCCTTCATCCTCTGCAGCAACCACCTGTCGTGGATGGATCCGCCGCTTCTGGGTGCGGTGTCTCCGCGCCAGCTCGCTTTCATGACCAAGGCGGATCTGTTCTCCAAACCGGGCGTGGCGGGAATCCTGCGGACGGTCGGCGCCTTTCCGGTGCGCCGTCATTCGGCCGACCGCCCGGCGTTGCGCCACGCGATGGGGCTGCTGCAACGCGGCCGCGCCGTCTGCCTCTTTCCGGAGGGAACGCGCAGCCGTGACGGTCGGCTGGGACCACCCGAACCGGGGGCCGCGCTCATCGCCGCCCGCACCGGGGCACCGATCGTGCCGGTCGCCATCTGCGGCACCTACCGGCGGGGCCGGCTGGTCATCCGGCTGGGCGCCCCCGAACCGTTGCTGGCCCCAGGGGAGACGCGCGCCGGTGGGGCCGATCTGCAACGGCTCGCCCAGGAACGGATCATGGACCGCATCGCCCGCCTGCAGCATGGATCGTCAGGGCCCCCCGGCTAAAGCCGGGGCTTTGCGTCTCCAGGATCGGGACGCGATAGGTCGCCTGACTGCGGCCCGCCAGTCCCACGGATAGCGAGGCTGGCAAGGTGGTTGGGCCCGATGTTCCTAGCCGCGTTCAGGTCCGCGTGGAATGAAAAGCCGCATTGCCTGCAGCGGAATTCGCCCCGACTCGAACGGTGGGCCTTCTCCCGGTGCCGGCAACGGCTGCACCTGTGGCTGGTGTAGCGGGCATCGACCGTGGCCACGGCCACGCCCGCGCCCGCAAGGCTGCCTTGTAGCGCGAGAAGCCGGGCGGGCGGGCGAAGGGCCACGAGTGCAGGTGTCTGCGCTGTTGCTTGCGTCCCTTCCTGCGGCCATATACCGCCACCGATGGTCTGTTCCCGCAAGGGAGGAGCGCGCGGCCCGACCCACGGCTAGAGCCGGGGGTATCAGACGGCCGCGCGGAGATGCGATGCAGCCAGCGCCCGCATGCCGGGGTTGGCTCCGGGCAAACTGGGCGTGGGTGATCGGCGATGCCTTCCGGTGGTTCGGTGCTGTTGGCGGTCTTGCTGCTTCTGATCGCGGGCTTCGGTCGGCCCTGGTGCGAGCGCCTGTGCCTGACACCGGCCGCCTGCGGGCTGTGGGCGGCCCTGGCGCTGGCGGCGAGTGCGGTCAACCTGCCGCTACGCCCGCACGGGGCGGTGCTTATCAATCCTGGCGGTACGGTCGTGCCGCTGGCCTTTGCGCTGTATGTGCTGTCGCGGCCGCCAAAGCCGTGCGGCCGCCTGCGGTGGCTGCGGATGCTCGCCGCCGTCACCGCCTGTGCGGTCGGGATTCCGGCCGTGCTGATCTGGGGTGAAGAGGCGGCGGTGGGCTGGCCCGCGGTTGCGGCGGCGGCCGTCGTCGCGGGGCTGTTCGCCGGCGGATTCGCGTCGGAGGCCCGTGAAGCCCTTGGCGTGGGCTGCGCCGGCATGGCGGCGGCCGCCGTCTGCTGGCTGGTGGCCGGCCAGGCCCTGCCGATCGCCTGGCCGCCCGCCTTCGGCGGGGGACACACCTTCACCGCGGGGGTGCTGTCCGTGGTGGGCGGCCAGGTGCTGGCACAGCTTTCCGGATGGCGCGCCTGGGTGCGGGCCCCCGCTCCGGCTCGATCCGGCCTGCGCTGAACGGCGGCGCCTGTTAGACTGGGGGTATGGGAAGCCCGCCTCGGCGCGGCGCGGCCTGGAAGGAGACGCGATCGTGTCCGGGACCAGCTTACCAAGGACGGCGGCCGCCTCGAATGCGGCGGCCGGCGGCACAGAATCCGGATTGCCCTCCGTGGTGCTCACCGGCCGGCCGAACGTCGGCAAGTCCACCTTATTCAACCGCATCGTCGGCGCCACCGTCGCGGTGGTCGAGCCGACCGCCGGCGTGACGCGCGACCGGCTGGAGGCGCAGGCCTTGTGGAACGGGTGCGCCTTCCGCGTCACCGACACGGGGGGCCTGGCCGGGGCCGACGGCGACCCGTTTGCGCCTCTGGTGGCCGTCCAGACGCGGGCGGCCCTCGCCGCGGCCAGTGTGGTCCTCATGGTGGTGGACGGTCGGGCCGGGTTACAGCCAAGCGACCGCGACGTCGCGGACGAGGTGCGGCGCCTGGGGCGGCCGGTGCTGCTGGTCGCCAACAAGTGCGAGGCGTCCCAGGCGTTGGCGGCCGACTTCTATCCCCTTGGCCTGGGGGAGCCCCTCGCCGTATCCGCCATCCACGGCGAAGGAGTCGGCGACCTCCTCGATCTGGTGGTCGACCGGCTCGGCGGTGAGTCCGGTGCCGCAGCGGCCGCGGTCGAGCCGGACGAGAACCACCCCGTCGCGGCGGCTTTCGTCGGTAAGCCGAACGTCGGCAAGAGTTCGTTGCTCAACCGCCTGCTCGGACGTGAGCGGCTCATCGTCTCCGATCGGGCCGGCACCACGCGGGACGCGGTCGACGTACCCTGGTCCGTCGGAGACGCCCACTTTCTTCTGGTCGACACACCAGGAATGCGCCGGCCGGCGCGCATCGAGCGCCACAGCCTCGAGCACTGGTCGGCGCGGCGCAGCGCGCGGGCGGTGGAGCGCTGCGAGGTTGCCGCATTGGTGCTCGACGCCGCCGCGGCGGTGTCGGAGCAGGACAAGCGCATCGCCGGACTGATCTGTGACCGCGGCAGGGCGGCGGTACTCGTGCTCAACAAGGTGGACCTGTTGCCAGCGGGCGGTATCGCCGCCACCGCCGCGCGGGTCCGCGACGCGCTGCCCTTCCTGCATTACGCCGAGGTGGTACCCTGCTCCGCACAGACCGGACGGGGCCTGCAGGCGTTGCCCGGCGCCCTGGAGCGGGCCGCATCGGCCCACCGCCAGCGGTTGATCACCTCGGCGCTCAACGCCTGCCTGCGCTCGGCGGTGGCGGCCCACCCGCCGACCGCCATCGCCGGCTCGCCGGCCCGTATCTATTACGCGGCGCAGATCGGTGACCGGCCGCCGACCGTCTGCCTGGTCGTCAACCGGCCGCACGCCCTGACGGCCGCCTACGTGCGCTACCTAGAGAATCGGCTGCGTGAACGTTTCGACCTGCGGGGCACGCCGTTGCGCTTCGCCTTCCGCGTACGACGTCACCGCGCCCTGGCTCTGCGCCGCCCCGCCGCAGACGCCTGATCCCGCCGCGTCGGTGGGGGCAGCCCCAAACCCGCCAGCCCTCGCGGACATATTTGCCGTCCGCCGCCATATCTATGCACCGACTCGCCAGGGCCGTGGGCTCGGCCGGACCCGTCCGACATCCGGCGACGGACAACCGGCTGCCGCGGTGGCTCTGCCGCAGGGGCAAGCCGTCGGCCTTGCCACCGGGCACCGGCGCCGGCGTATGGGGGGGGAGCAGACGGATGGAGGGCTACGATATCTTCTCGGATATCGCCCAGCGGACGGGTGGGGAGATCTACATCGGTGTCGTCGGCCCGGTCCGCACGGGAAAGTCGACCCTGATCAAACGCTTCATGGATCTACTGGTCATACCCAACATCGGCGACAGTTACGAGCGGGAGCGGGCGCTGGACGCGATGCCGCAGAGTGGCGCCGGGCGCACCGTGATGACGACCGAGCCCAAGTTCATCCCCGACGAGGGGGTGGCCATCCAGGTCGGCCCCAACCTCTCCTTGCGGGTGCGGCTGGTGGACTGCGTCGGCTTTCCCATCCCAGGCGCCCTCGGTTACACCGAGGAATCCGGTCCGCGCATGGTGGTCACGCCGTGGTTCGATTACGAGATCCCCTTCGAAGAGGCCGCGGAAGTCGGAACGCGCAAGGTCATCACCGACCACGCGGTCATCGGCCTAGTGGTGACCTGCGACGGCAGCTTCGGCGATCTGGCCAGGGAGAGCTTCGTGGCGGCGGAGGAGCGCGCCGTGGCCGAACTGCAGGAGATCGGCAAGCCCTTCGCAGTGATCGTCAACAGCGGCCGCCCGGACGCCCCCGACACCCTGGATCTGGTCGAGCAGTTGCGGGAGAAGTATGGGGCGGCCGTCACCGCGGTCAACGCCGCTCAACTGGATGAGGCCGGCCTGCAGCGCATCCTGGAGGAGGTGCTGTATGAGTTCCCGGTACGGGAACTCCAGATTGAGCCGCCCGCCTGGGTCGTGGAGTTGCCGGCGGACCACTGGCTGCGGCAGCGCTTCGACCAGGCCGCGGCGGAAACGGTCGAGGCCGTGCGGCGGCTGCGGGATGTGCAACCGGCCCTGCACCGCCTGGCCGGCTACGACATCGTCGAGCGCGTGGACCTGCAGCGGATGGACATGGGCAGCGGCGAGGCCGGCATCTCGCTGACCGCGCGCGAGGAGATCTTCCAGCAGATCCTGCAGGAAATCGCCGGGGTCGATGTGACGGAGAAAGCCAACCTCGTGCGCCTGCTACGCGAACTCATGCAGGCCAAGGGCGAACTGGACCGGGTCGGCGACGCCCTGCGCGAGGTGCGCCAGGTAGGTTACGCCATGGTGGCACCCGATCTGGCGGATATGACCTTCGAGGACCCGGAGTTGGTGCGGCGCGGCGGCCAGTTCGGCGTGCGCCTCAAGGCCAAGGCACCGAGCCTGCACCTGATCCGCGCCGATGTGGAGGCGGAATACACACCGATCCTGGGCACCGAGCGGCAGAGCGAAGACCTCGTCCATTACCTGATGGAAAAGTTCGAAGACGACCCTCAGAAGATCTGGGATTCGCAGATCTTCGGCCGATCGCTCAACGATGTGTTGCGCGAGGGCATTCGGCAGAAGCTGACCCACGTTCCCGAGAGCGCTCAGCAGAAGCTTCAGGAGACGCTGCAGCGCATCATCAACGAAGGCAGCGGCGGGCTGATCTGCATCATCCTGTGAGCCGGGGGAGCGGGGGACGCACGGGCGTCCCCGCACACCCCACCGGTAGCTGGGCGGAACAGTGTGTGGCCGGAGTCCCCGTCCCTGACCCAATCTTGACCCGTGCGAGCGCGGCGGCCATGATGGGGGCGCGCCGCCGCACGGCGTCCAGAGATTGCCAAGGGGACGGGGATCACGGGTGCCACACGGATCCTATGATGCGGACGATGTGCGCCGGATGTGCCGCGACCTCGGCGTCGCGGCGTTGCAGTTGCAATTCCTGGATATCCTGGGCATGGTAAAGCACGTCACGGTGCCCACCTCGCACCTGGACCAGGCGCTGGCCGGCGAGGTCATCGTGGACGGCTCCGCGAGTGAAGCCTTTGTGCGCACGCGGGAGTCGGATATGTACCTGCATCCGGACCCGCGCACGTTCTGCGTGCTGCCGTGGAAGACGTCGCCCGCCATCACCGCGCGGCTGATCTGCGATCTGTACCGCATGGACGGGACCCCCGCCCCGGAGGACCCGCGCCAGGCGCTGCGCCGCGCGGCGACGGCCGCGCAGGCCATGGGGTACACGGCGATGGTCGGTATGGAGCCTGAGTTCTTCCTCTTCCGCCGGGACGCGGCCGGGCGGGCGACGACGGAGACGCTGGACTTGGCCAGCTACTTCGATATGGCCCCCGCCGACGTGGGGGAGACGGTGCGCGAGGAGATCGTCGCCACCCTGCAGCGCATGAACTTCGTCGTCGAGTCCAGCCATCACGAGGCGGCTCCCGGACAGCACGAAGTCGACCTTCAGTATGCGCCGGCCCTGGCGGCTGCGGACGACTTCGCCACGCTGCGCACCGTGGTGCGCACGGTGGCGGCCGCGCACGGCCTGCACGCGACGTTCATGCCGAAGCCCGTGGGGGACGTGAACGGGTCGGGGTTGCACGTGCATCACTCCCTGTTTCGCGGGGAGCAGAACGCCTTCCACGACCCACAGGCACCCGACGGCCTGGCGCGGGTCGCGCGCCAGTTCGTCGCGGGGGTGCTCGCCCACGCCCGCGGCTTCACGGCCGTCACGAATCCGTTAATCAACTCCTACAAGCGCCTGGTGCCCGGGTATGAGGCGCCAGTCTACGCGACGTGGTCGCACCGGGACCACAGCCCGCTGGTCCGCGTCCCGGCCCGGCGCGGCAGCGGTACGCGTGTCGAGTTGCGCAGCCCCGATCCGTCCTGCAACGCCTACCTGGCCTTCGCCGCCATCCTCCAATCCGGGCTGGACGGGGTGGCGCACCGCAGCGAACCGCCGCGCCAAGCCGGCGTCGGGGTATATCGGATGACGGCGCAGGAGCGCCAGGACCTGGGCATCGCGCCGCTTCCTGTGGACCTCAACGAGGCGCTGGCGGCGCTGCAGGCCGACGACATCGTCTGTGACGCGCTGGGGCCCGCCATCGTGGAGCGGTTTGTCGAGGCCAAGGAGATCGAATGGGACTACTACCGCCGCCAGGTGCACAAGTGGGAGATCGATCAGTACCTGGCGACCTTCTGAGTGCGTAACGGCCTGGTGGCGGCCCCAAACCACCACATGTTGGGGCCACCACCGCGATGCCTGCTGTGGCGGCAGGTCCGGCTCGGTCGCGCCGCGCTCACATGCGCCGCACGAGGCCGAGAACCTTGCCCAGAATCCGCACCTGGGTCGCGTAGATGGGCTCCATGGTGCTGTTTTCCGGTTGGAGGCGGATCCTGCCGACCTCGCGGAAGAACCGCTTGACGGTGACCTCCTCACCCAGCATGGCGACCACAATGTCCCCGTTATAGGCGGTCTGCTGGCGGCGGACGACCAGGAGGTCGCCGGGCAGGATGCCCGCTTCGATCATGCTCTCCCCATCGACCGTGAGCATGAAGACAGGCTCGTCGTGGATCCACTCGGTGGGCAGGGGGAAGGATTCGTCCGACTCCGCCACCGCCAGGACGGGCTGGCCGGCGGCGACCCGGCCAAGCACCGGCACGCGACGCGTCCCGGGTTGCGTGGCCGACGCGCGCGACACCGCGACCGCAGGTCCGCGCAACACCTCGATCGTACGCGGTTTCGAAGGATCGCGGCGCAGGAACCCCTTGCTCTCCAGACGCGCAAGGTGGCCGTGCACGGTCGAACTGCTGCGCAGGCCCACGGATTCGCCGATCTCGCGCACCGAAGGCGGATAGCCGTGTTCCCGGACGTAAGCCCGAATGTAGTCCATGATCCGTTGCTGGCGCGGGGACAGTTCGGCCATTTCCGCAAGCCTCCCGGGTGGCGCCCTTCCGCCACGTGGCATTGTTCGTACCCGGAGTATACTGGTATGTTCCTGGAAGCGCAAACAGTGGTTTGCATTGTTCGAATCGGGGAGTGGGGATGGATGCCTGACCAGGTGACGGGGCCCGCGGCCGCCCGGGGCGACCTCGTGCTCTATGTGCGGCGTGGATGCCACCTGTGCGCGGCCGCAGAGGAGATGCTCGCGCCGTTGCTGCGCCGAGCACAACGGACCGTGCGCCTACTGGATGTCGACGAGGATCCGGCGCTTGCCGCCCGGTATGGGCTGCGCCTGCCCGTGTTGGTCTGCGACGGGCGCGAACTGTGTTGGGGCAGGTTTGATCGCCGAGTGGCCGCCGCGCTGTTCCCACCGTCCACCCCCTGGGCGCGGCTATGGCGCGCGCGTTCGCATGGGCGGACTTGACAGGGATCTGGTGTTCGCATACATTCGCACCATGACAAGCGAACACACGCACCGCGCCTCTGTTCGTGGGATTCGGCGGCGTTGGCGTGCTCACCGGGCCTGGCGCCTGCTGGTCACCGGCGGCATCGCCGCACTGCTGGCGCACGGCGTCGTCCATGCCGCCGGCCCCGCCCGGCCACCACGGGTGGTGGTGGTGCGGCCGGGTCAGACGCTGTGGACGCTTGGACGGCGCTATGCGCCGTCCGGTACGGATCTGCGGCGCTGGGTGTTCGAGGTGGAGCGCCTCAACGGCCTGCACCATGCCGATCTGGTGGCCGGGGAAGCGGTGCGGGTGCCCCGCTGAAGGTCCTGGGCACCCGCACGGCCTCCAGGGTCAATCATCGTCCGTCAACCACCGTCAATCGAGGTATGCGTCGCGCAGTTCCTCCAACAAGTCGGCGGCCCGGCGCAGCTCCGCTTCGTCCGCGGGATCCACGAGGTCTTCCTCGGGATCTCGCAAACGGCGTTCCGCAGCGGGTTCACCCCGCCCGAGCGGGCGCGAGGTGGTAGCGGGTGGCGCGGTGCGCCCTCTACCTACGACGCCGTGCGGCATCCCCATCCCCCCAATACCGCTAGGGTGCGCAGGAACGGCTTCAGGCTTCCCCGCCGGAACACCGCTGCGTCAGCGCCTCAGCGGTGCCCGCCGACGCGGACATTTCTGTGGCGCGCGACCCCGCACGTTCGGTATGCTCGTTTTGAGCGCACCCGCGAACCGACGGGCCCCGCGCCAGTCGGGGGGGCACGCCCGGCAAGCAATCGGCGTCCGATGGGGAGAATGTCCGCTTGGGCCGTTTCGCCTTTCTGCTGCATCCCGTGAGTATGGCGGACTTTCATCGCAAGTTCCCGCTCTTGCGGCGCGTTCCGGATCGGCTGGTCGAAGCGGGCTTCCGGATGGTCCCACCCTTTGTCGCGTCCCAGATCCGGGGCATCGTCTCGCCGACCGGGGCGACGGCGGACGGCGTGTTCGTCGTCCTGCCCTGGACACCGCGCCTGCTGCTTGAAACCCCGTGGCCGGTGACGCTGCGGAGGCTGGAACAGGCCGGCCGGCTCGCCCAGACCCAGGGGGCCCAGATCCTCGGCCTCGGGGCCTACACCAAGATCGCCGGCGACCGTGGGGTCAGCCTCAACGAGCGCCTACGCATCCCGGTGACCACCGGCAACTCCTTCACGGCGGCGACCGCGGTCGAGGGCGCCCTGTTGGGCGCGGAGCGCATGGGGCACCGGCGCGCGGAGCTCACCGTGGCCATCGTCGGCGCGTCCGGGGCCATCGGCGGGGCCTGTGCCCGGGTGCTGGCCGGGGACGTGGGGCGGCTCCTGTTGGTGGGTCGCAACGCGGAAGGCGTCGCGCCTCTGGCGGAGGAACTCCGGGCCGGCGGGGCGGAGGCGCGCACCGACCTGCGCGGCGCCGTCGCCGAGGCGCAGGTGGTGCTGTGTGTCAGTTCGGCGACGGAGGAAATCCTGTCTGCGGACGATTTCCGCCCCGGAACGGTCGTCTGCGACGTGGCACGGCCGCGCAACGTCTCGGCGGCCCTCGGCAGCCGCCGCGACGACGTGCTGGTGATCGACGGGGGGGTGATCTCCGTGCCCGGCACCGACGCGGACTTCGGTCTGAACTTCGGATTCCCGCCGCGTACGGCAGAGGCCTGCATCGCGGAGACGATCATCCTCGCACTGGCGGGTCGCTGGGAGTCCTTCACGCTGGGCAAGGACATCACCGCGGAGCGGGTCCGCGAGATCGCGGCGCTGGGACGAAAGCACGGGCTGACCGTGTCCGGCTTCCGCCGCTTCGAGCGCGCCCTGACGGACGCTGATGTGGACGCGATCCGCGACCGGGCGGAACGCAACCGCCGTTCCGCGTAGCATGAGCGGGTGCGGGCGGGAGGCCCGGCAAGTCCGGAAAGGCGGGGTATGCCCGTGGAACACCAGGCCGGCGGGCGCAGGCCCGGGCCAGTGCAGTCCGTGCGGGTCCTGCTCTGGCGGGCCGACCGCTACCTGCTGGTCCAACACCACCACCAGAGGCAGGAAAACATCGGGCGCTGGGGCCTGCCGGGCGGTGGGATCGAGGCAACCGACGCGTCGCCGGAGGCCGCCGTGGCCCGGGAACTCCGCGAGGAACTGCAGATCGCAGCCGGCCGCCCGACCTGGCTGTTCGACTACCCATACGGGTCCCGCGTGCACCGCGTCTTCGCCGCGGAATGTCCTGGAGGCGACCTGGTACCGGATCCGGGCGAAATCGTCGCCACCCGTTGGTACACGGCGGCACAACTGCGGGCCATCGGCAGGGACGATCAGTTCTTGACCGGTTGCGAACTGGCCGCCTTGGCGGTGTGGACGCACCGCCTGCGTCGCGGGGTGTAACGGGGGCTCAGCGGGACGCGATCCGATCGTACTTCCGATAATGAGTATTATGTCTCAAACGGGGACACACCGGGTCGGGACCCGTCTCGACTCGATCGGTCTCCGGCACCACCATCCCAATCGCCACTCCGCATAGGCACGACAAGGACTTGGCGGCGACGCCCGGAAACCGATCGCCGAACGCCCGCGGGCGGACGGATCGCTCGCAGACCGGCGTCCCAAAGGGGTCGTCTGAGGCATATGGGCAGGATCCTGCAATCGGTGACCTGGTGGCCGGCGAGCCGCGCGGCGGCGGACCCGGCTGAAGCGATCCGCGCGGTGGCGGCACTCGGATTCGACGCGATCGAGATGGCACCGGAGGCGCTGTGGCCGCAGATCCGCGCGGCGGGGCTCGCCATCCCGATCACGGGTGGCCATCGCTCGCTGCAAGACGGTCTGAACAAACCGGAAAACCATGAGCGCATCACGAGCGAACTCGAGGCGAACATCCGTAAAGCGGCCGATAACGGCATCCCGGCGCTGATCGTCTTCAGCGGCAACCGCAACGGCCTCAGCGATGAACGCGGGATTGAGATCTGTGCCGCCGGTCTGCGCCGCGTGACCGCCACGGCGCAGGCGTACGGCGTGACCCTCTGTATGGAGCTCCTCAACAGCAAGGTGGACCACCCGGACTACCAATGCGATCACACGGCCTGGGGTGTGCGGTTGTGCGAGGCCGTCGGCTCGCCGCGTTTCAAGTTGCTCTATGACATCTACCACATGCAGATCATGGAGGGCGACCTCATCCGCACCATCCGCGACCACATCGCGCATATCGGCCACTTCCATACGGCCGGGAACCCGGGGCGTGGCAACCTCGACGACCAGCAGGAGATCCACTACCCCGCGGTGATGCGTGCGATCGCGGCCACCGACTACAGCGGATACGTCGGCCATGAGTTCGGACCGAAGGGCGATGCCGTCGCCGCCCTGCGGCAAGCTCACGCGGCCTGCGCCGTCGAGGCGTAGCACCTGCCGCTATGGCGCAGTAGCGGATCGGAGCGGGATGGGGGCAAGCCCTTGTCCCGCTTGCGTTAGCGGGTTACGGCCGGAAGAACCGCGCAAGGGAGAGGGTCGGCGGCCAGCGCCTGCAGCGATCCGTAGCGAAAGCAGGGCTGGGGCGTGCCCCACCCATGCTGGCCGCTTGCACGAAGTACTCGAGGTGCCGCCCGTGCTGCGCCAGCCCCACAGACTCGCGTGGACTCGCGTAGGCGCACCGGTGAGGAATCGGCAGCACCAGGAATCGCCGCCAGGTGCAGGCGCACCCGGTTTGGGCTCAGGCTCGGCGCGGCGCCGTTCTCCCCACCGAGGGGAGCGGCACTGGCGGGGTCCCCCGTCCTCCGCTACGGGTGTCAGGCCCCGCAGGCGTCGCTGAGCAACGGACGGTCCGCCGCGCAATCGGGCCGCACGTAGAGGTCCGCGGGGTCGCCGGCCGCCGCCCAGCCCACGGCGCACGGACCGCGCCGCAGCACCAGCACGGGCGTACCCCGGAGGAGCGCCTCCACGAAGGCGTTGCCCACGAAGCCGGGGCGGGCCACCCCCAGCACGCGGCTGCGGGGCAGGGGCTCCCCGTCCCCCAGCGCGACACAGGCCGCCGCGCTGATCCAACCCCAATCGCCCCAGCGCACGGCGCTGACGCTGGGCACCCCGCACGGCGCCTCCTCCAGGGGACCTCGGACCATGGCGCCCGAGCCGGGGGCCAGGGGGCGAAACCCCACCGAGGCGTACAGCGCCAGCGCCACCCCCCGGGGGTTGGTGCCCAGCGTCAGCACCCGGTACCCCCGTCGGCCGAGGTCGGGCAGGGCCGCCTCGTGCAGCAGGCGCGCCGCGCCGCGGCCGCGCCAGGCCGGCTCGGTGTAGACGTGGCCCCAGATGCCGGCCCCGTGGGCTCCCGCCACCCGGGCCACGGTGACCGCTTCCCCGCCAACTACCCCGACGTAGAACACGGCACCCAGGCCGTCCAGGGTTCCCGCCAGTTCCCCGGCGATCTCCACTTGGCGGGCCGGCGCCTTATGGCCCAGGAGGCGCCGCAGCGGCGCCGTCCACGCGCCGGCCGGTGGCTCAACCGCCAGGAGGCGCAGCGCCTCGCCGGTCTTCAGCCGCGCGGCCCCCAGGTCCGCTTCCATGGCCAACACCCCTTCGCGCTCCGTTCTCAGGGGGCCAGGGGGCGCTGCGCCGGGCTCCCGCCCGGCGGGGACCCGCCACCCTCCAGGGCGTGGGACGGCCCAATGCCGCCGCGCGCCAGGCCCCCCGCACAGCGCCCTCACCCCGCGGCCCAGGCCCCACC
>JAJZXK010000128.1 GCA_021806565.1 Bacillota bacterium
GATCCTTTCCGGGGCACGGGTGGACGTAAGTGTCTACACCAACCCACCGCTACGGGCTACTGGGTGAGCGCTTTGCCCGACCCTGAAAATGCGATTTGCCTCGGTCCCGACGTGCGGAATACGTGCTGTATACCCGGCCGTCACTGGACCCCTGCAGCGACACGCCGATCACGAACGAGTACGAGCAGGGTACTGATGCGACGAACGGCGACTCCGTCTGGCGCAGCGGTAATTACATGGCGGACTATACGTTCACCAGCACGCTGACCAACGACACAGGGGCCGCGGCGATTTACGGGTACGTTCAGCCCGACCCGAACTGCGGCGGTTCCACCGAGGTCTTTGTCCTGAAGGAGGACGGGACGGCGGTCAACTGCAGCGGGCCATACCCCGTTGGCGACGCATACAACTACGACACGTCGACGCCGGCCAGCGGCGGTTCGGTCACACACACGGTGCAGCAGGTGCTTCCCGGTGGGGCTGGCGGACACGTTCAAATCTACTGGGCCGTATAGAGTCGATATGGCGGTGTGGTCGCGCTCACCATGGTCGCGGCCACACTGCCCCCTCCGCCCCCGGGAGCGAGCAGGCTCCCCCATTCGGCCGATGCCAGGGCAGCGGCGATTCGGGTAAAATCCCTGACGAGGTGATCAGGTTGCGAATCTTCGGACGCCTTACGGGCGTTTTTTCGGCCGTGGCCATGGTCGCCTTGGCGGCCGGTCCGGTTTCAGCGGCGAGTAGCTCCTGGCAAACGGTGACCGGAAACGTCCAATGGTCGTGTAGCGGGCACGTCGAGACGTGGGACTCTTGGCAAGCCGAGTATGTAGACGGCCAAGCGACGGGCACCACGGCAACCTTCCAGGCGCATAGCGCGGGTACATGCCTCTTGGGCTCGGGCGTGACCTGGCAGAGGGTCACAGGAAACATCGCATGGCCCTGCTCCGGCGTGGAGACCTGGGAGACTTGGCAGGCGGAATACGTAAACGGGCAGACTACCGGCGTCACCCGCGACTTTCAGGACTTCGCCAGCGGCGACTGTTCAACCGCGGGAGCATCTGGAGGTAGCAGCCAGCCGGCGCGGTCCGGTACTTCGTCGTCGCCTCCGTCTGCGGCACCATCTGCACTAACACTACCCCTGCCGCCGAGCAGCATGTCCGTGGGTCCCGCAGAGGGAGACTTCGTTGCTGCGGCGGGGAATAGCACGTGTTACGTGGCGCAGGCTGGGAAACTCGACAATACCATCCCTACCTGCGGCTGGATCGGGTGGGTCCCCGGCGGCGATTGGATCGTCTACAACCAAGTCACGGCGCCGCCGGAGCTGAGCACCACCGGCTACTATGCGCTCAATCTGGCGGGAGGGTCGCCCTCGGCGCTACCGTGCGCATCGGGTGTCCCCGCCAACGTGCAGCCCCTGCCTGGGCCGGCCGTAGCCTACCGGTGCGGTGCGAATCTCGACATCATCACGTTAGGCTCTGGGACCCCGCCAAAGGTGTATTCGGGGCTGCCTCTACCGAACATGGCCGTCAACGCCTTTGCGGTCGACCCAACCCAGACCGTCATAGCGGTGACAACTCCACAGGGCTGGGTCAACGTATACCGGCTCGCCGACGGTGCGCAGCTACCGGGTACGTACATGGCCGGAAACCCAGAAGGGATGGCGTGGTCGAGCAACGGGATTCTCGCGGTCGACTCCAGCGAAGGATTGACCCTCTGGCATCCCGGGGGCAGAGTATTCAGTTTGGGCGCGCCGGCCAACGACAATCTGCTCACCTGGTTGCCGGATAGCTCTGGCGTTTTGGCAATCTCCGGGCTGCAACCGGCCTCACCTCCCCCCGCGTATCTCGTCACCACCAGTGGCGGGATGCAGCAGGTCGCGCCGGCCCAGAGCGGGGTGGTGTCGTTCGGATTCACTTCTGATGGCAACTACTACTGGCACGGTGCGCAGACCACGGGTTCCCGACCCTACACCGTGACTGCCAGTGCCCGCGGATAACCAGACTGAGGTGGAAAAGCGTTCCGTGTGGGGGGATCAACAAACGTTGGCGATCAGGACCGCTCGCGGTGGAATCGTAGCGTCCGTACTTGGAAGCGTAATGCTCCTTGCCGCGTGTGGCACCCGTGCCGTTCCCGTGCAGGGCACGGGAGGACATGCGCAGGGGACGACTGCGGTGGCCCAACCTATGACGTCCTCGGCGACGGCCGGTACAACCCAGACGACTCCGACTTCGGCGACTCAAGAAACTCGCCCTAGACCTGGAAGTTCTAGTTCTGGAAGAACCTCGGGTGTAACACAGCCAGTGGCACCCACTCCCGCCACGCCGCCTACGGTGGGGTCAACGCAACATTACACACCACCGTCAAATGTGGCACCTACGCACGTGCAGGCGCAGTGGTCGCTTGGGGGGCCGTCTGCCGAGTGGAATGGCTATCCCATCGCCGTTGGGATGGGTGATCCAGTCAATGCGAGGGTCGCTAGCCCGATCCCATTGGAGTTGCAGGTCGACCAAGCGGCCGCCGGCTCTGCCCGGGTGACATTGACCCAACCGGTGACTTTTCAGGTCACTATCTGCATGGGTGTTCCCGTTCACCAAGCCAACGGAACCACCGGGTGGACCTATGGCGGCCGGATTGTCTGGCGAGGCATTCTACCCCCTTTACACACGGTGCAGGGTGGAGCGCACTTGCAGTTTCAGTGGAGTGGCCAGGATGCGAGCGGAAAGCAGCTTCCGGCCGGTACTTACTTCGCTGAGTTGCTCTCGCCCCTTCCCGCCGTTCAATATGCCATTACGGGTGGCAAATCCGGTACGGAAACTCTGGCCTACACGCCCAGGACCATGACGGGGCAACACTATGACGAGATGATCACGCTCACCTCATAAATACCGGCGCCGCGGCCGCCATGCGCTCAATGCGTTCGCGCACCCCCGTCCATCTCTGTGTGATGTGGGGGTGCGCGCCTTCTTTCTCGCTTTCTCGGATCCAGGGAGCCCAACGCCGCGTCAACCTGCGAACCGCTGCCGCTGCATGACCAAGACGCGCTTGAGCGCCGCGACCGAGTCCTACAGCGCGCCGAACAACGTCATCGGAGCCGCTGTTGCGGGGTAATGGGTCTCCGGCGGCACGGGGTCGGAGTGGAGCGGCTACCCGCTGGCCGTCGGCATGAGCGGCGGCGTAACCGTCTCCGCGGGTTCCCCGGTCCAGCTGCAGGTGCTGGTCGACAAGTCGGCGGATTACGCGTAGCGGGTCGTCCTCACCCAGCCAGTCACCTTCCAGGTGAAGATCGTGCGCTGCACGCCGGTGCAGGTCTCCGGCCCCCTCAGTTGGGTGACGGAAAGCAGGTGCACGGGCCGGCGACGACGCAGTGGGACGACGACGGTGCCCCCGTCGTGTGGGAGGGGACGCTGCCCGCGCTGACGCGGCTCACTGGGGGCGAGGAGACCACCTTCGCGTGGGACCAGCGCGACGGCAGCGACGTAAAGGTGCCGCCGACACGTACTTCGCGGACCTGGTGACCCCGCTGCCCACCGTTTCCTTCACGATCAGCGGCTGGCCAGGAGGCGATCCCGCCAAGCGGCGAGGCGATCCACGGACAGATGTTCCGGGCGCAGGTCGTCGTCGGAGGATAAGTGCGTGTCGACCTCGGCCCTGCGTTGCGGAAGGATCGCCCAAGAGGCGGGACGCAATCGGTCGAAGAACTCCAACATTGTATGGAGGCAACGTAGGGTGAAGCTGGAGAGCCGTCGTCGTCGACGCACCCGGGAGCGGTGGCCGGCAGCAACACCGGCCGTCACGGCGCCCTCGCAGGGGGGCTGGCCGTGGCGGAACGTGCGGAAGCACCTTAGCTGGCTGCTGGCGGTGTGGTCCCACGTCGGCCGCTGGCCGCTACGCGCCCGGCTGACGCTGCTGCTGCTCGTCTCCGCGCTGGTTCCACTCATGACCGTGGGTAGCTTGGCGGTCGTCGCCGTGCGCCGGGACGTGAATACCTCCTACGGCGTCGCGGCGCTACGCGACCAGGCACGCCAGGGCTTCCTCACGGCGGTAGAGAACGCGGCGGGCCGCGAGGAGGCGCGCCTCTCGCACATCCAGGCCGAGACAGAGGCCGTCGCCACGTCCGCCCGCTTCCTCTTCGACCATCCCGATCTGTTCCCCGGGGTCCAGCAGGGAAACTCCAAGCTGCAGGCACGTTCGAACGGTGAGTTCGTAAGCGCCCGGGGCGCGCCGGTGGGCGTGTTTGTTCCGAGCGGCGCGCCGACGGGGTCGCCCGTCCTCTGGCAGGAGGTGTCACTTCTCAGCCACCTTGATCCGTTCCTACAGGTGCTCTACGCCAGCCACGGCACCACACCCGTGCTGCGCTTCTGGGTGATGACCCCGGACGGGATGGTCCGCGCCGTGCCCAACCCGGAGTACGGCCACGCCGGCTCTCCCGTTAAGGCGGGCGCGCTCTTGACGGCCGATCCATACTTTCAACTGGCCACGCCCAAGCGCGATCCAACCTGGGCTCCGGTTTGGACCCCTTACGTGGATCTACCAGGAGTCTCCACCCTGGTCATGATCTTGTCGATCCCAGTCTACGACCAAACGGGGACCTTTCGGGCCGTGGTCGGGGCCGACGTGCCGCAGTCGCTGGGCACATCCATTCCGTATCCCGTCCTCAGCTTCTTCACCCAGGACACCGGCTGGATCGCTGGCACGTCAGCCGGCAAGAAGTTCTTCGCCACAGGACAGGCGCTCTGGGCTGTGCATGAGGCAACGTCCCACGCACCGACCCTGTCCACCTTGCAAACGTCGGGCGGACCTGACCTGCTGGCCGTAGCCCCCCTGCCCACGTCGCACTGGTTCCTGGCCGTGGCGGTTCCAGAAGGCCAAGTGCTGGGTCCCGTGGCTTCGATGGTTGCAGCCGCCGACGCGGCCCAGCGGCAGATCGAAGTGGTCGTGGCGGTCGCCTGTCTCATCCTGGTGACGCTGCTCGCCTGGGCGGCGCGGTCCATGGCCGCCCGCACCACGCAGCCGATCGAGCGCCTCGCGGCACGCATGCGCCGCACGGGTGCCGCCGCGGACGACGGAACGCCGCTGCCAGCCGCGCAGGAAGACGAGGCGGATCTCCTCGCACGCGAGTTCGACGCCTTGGAGGCACGCCTGGGGGAGGCCGCACGGCGCTTGGAGGCCGAGGTGCTGGCGCGGGCGCGCGCCGAACGGGAGGGTGAACTGCGCATCCTAGCACAGCGCAACGCCCTGGCGCGGGAGGTTCACGACTCCCTGGCCCAGGGCTTTGTCGCTGCGCTGATGCTGGCCGAGTCAGGCCTCACCGAGGCGACGGCCGGGAACTGGGAGGCCGCTCACCAGAGGCTGCAGCGGCTGGTCGAGGTGGCTCGGGACGGTCTGGCGCAGGCTCGAAGTTCCGTGCGCGCCCTCTTGCCGCCGCCGGACCTGCGATCGGGGCTAGAGCGGGAGTTGGCGCGGCTGCAGGGCGACTTGAACGTGCGGCTGGAAGTCGAGGGCGACGCGAGTGCCCTGCCTCCGCCCGTGCGGGGCGCGTTGCTGGGCGTCGCCCGCGAGGCGCTTGCCAACGTGCGCCGGCACGCCGACGCGCGCTCGGTCGCCATCCGACTATTCTGTGCACCTGAGTATGTCCACATGGAGATCGTGGACGATGGGCAGGGTTTCGACCCGCACGCAGTCGGCGATCCGGGCGAGGACCTGCGCGGCTTCGGACTGGACTCGATGCGGTCCAGGGCGACGGAGGTAACGGGAACGGTGGATGTGGAGGCAGTGGTCGGCACAGGGACGATGGTCCGCGTCCGCGTGCCTCTGGCTCCGGCTCCGGCAGCCGGAACCGCTGCGCTGTCCATGAACGCAGACGGAGATGGTGGCCGATGAGCAGCAGCAGAGTGCGGCTGGTGATCGCGGACGACCACCCGGTAGTCCGCGAGGGCCTGCGGGTGATGTTTTCGCGCTTTGACGACTGCGATGTGGTCGGGGAGGCCGGTGACGGTCCCGAGGCAGTCGCGCTCGCCCGGGATTTGAATGCTGACGTGGCGCTTGTCGACCTGCGCCTGCCGAGCGCCGACGGTGTGGCGGTAGCCCGCCAACTGCGCGAGGCGGCTCCCGACGTCGCCGTGCTCATCCTGAGCACGTTCCAGGACGAGACTGCGTTCCTCGACGCCCTGCAGGCCGGCGCCCGTGGCTACCTGCTCAAGGACGCCGCGCCGGACGAGTTGCATCGTGCTGTCCTTGACTGCGCGGCCGGGGGCACGCCGGTAGACCCAGCCCTCGCGCCGCTCCTGGTCAAGCGGGATCGGCGGGACGACATCCCTAGCCGACGGGAACGAGAGGTGCTCAGCCTTCTAGCGGCGGGACTCGCCAACAAGGAGATCGCCGACCGGCTGGACGTGGCGGAGAGCACGGTCAAGACGCACCTGGAGAGCATCTTCCGCAAGCTTGGCGTGAACGACCGAACGGGCGCCGTAACCGAGGGCTTGCGCCGGGGATTGGTTCGTCTTCGGAAGCCATAGTATAGAAGCGTTGCACAACATCCGGGATAACACCCACGACGAAGCCGCATCTGCACGGGAAACGGCCCACAGGCGATAGGCGCGCTCCGCAACATGGCGATCGCGCTAATCAAGCGCTGTATGCCAGGAACCGTGGCCCACGGCCAACGCCACCCTATCTTCCATCCAGACGCGCTCCTGACCCTTGTCGGCGCCTGAGCGCTGCCCCGCCTGCGACCTCGCTGTGGCAGACGGCTTCAACATGCCTTTCACGCCCCATCGCCGCTCCAACGCACCCCGTTCCCCACATCCTGCGCCGTCCTACGTACGCGGTTGCTTGCCCGCACGTACTCGGTTCTTGAAGGTCGATCGTTCAGTCCGGTTCGGGTTCGGCGATGCCGGCTTGGAGCTTACGAATTATGGTGCCGAGTTGGCCCGATGAGAGAAGCCCGGGCCCGAAAGGGCCTGACGAGTTCTCCCCAACTGGCGGGAGGGCCCGCAAGGCAGTCCTTACCTCTCCCGTCATGTGGGCAAGCTGCCAGCGGATCTCGTCGTCGACGACCTCTGGCCGGCCTGGGGCGGCCAGGCTGGCGGCTCCGACCGCATACGCGGCGGCACCCAGTGCGTGCGCACCCATGTGGCAGACGCCCACGGCCTGACCGGCGGCTCGAGCAGCGGCAGTCGCTACGGGAACCTTCACCTCACCGGCAGGTACGCCACCGACGAAGCGCATGTTCCTGGGCTGTGTTCAGCTCTCCCCGGGCGAACGCCCGAGCCCGAGCGATTGCAGCGCGTGGGCGGTCATCAGCGGGAACGTCGGCCTCAAACAGGCTCAGAACCCGCTCTGCGCAATCGGCGGCCCACGCGGCGACAAGACGTCGCTCGGCTTCGCTGAGCGTCTGCGGCGAACGTCTGGCCCTCCCCAATCCTTTCCTTCCTCCTTCCGAGCACGAGGCGGACTGTACCTCTCCTCGCTTCGCAGTGGATATCGGGTCGATCCTTCGGAAGCGCTCACGGCGATGAAGGTGCCGGCAGCCTCCCCCGCCGGCATGACGCGACCCTGGGCCGATCGACCACCCGGCAGGAAGGACTCCGTTTGCGTGGTATACTGCCCCCAGACGGCGAAGCCCGGCATTGCTGCCGGGCCTGCCGTGGCGGCGCCCAGTGTGACCTGGGCGGTGCGAAGCCGGGATTCGGATCCCAACCTCGGGAAGTAGGCTCCCCTTACGGGGGGTCTACTTCTTTTCGGCCTTGCGGCGCCGCAGCCACTCGGCCAGCGCGCCCAACGGCACGACCAGCACCAGCGCATACACGTGCATCCGCATCCCTCCCTCGCCGGATCAACTCCGGCTGCCGCCACGCACCCGCAGCGGTGAGGGCTGGACCCGAGCCAAGCCACCGAACGACTGTATTCGACCCATCCGGACTGCACCCTGCGCCAGACTCCGCCTCAATCGCTCCGCTCGGCCGGCCTACGCATCCCGGACCGTCCGTACGCCGCGGCGAGCAAGTGCAGCACCCGTTGCGCACCCGCTTTGCTCAACGGCTCAGGCGACCGGCACCGGCTCCGCTGAATGCACGATGGACAGCCATCCCGGCACTCACAGCGCCCAACCGCCGACACCGCGCTCTTCAACAAGTCCCCCAGGGTGCCAAACGCCGCCGTACAGTACCCGCATCCGCCCTGCACGCCGTCGTACAAGAAGATCGCCGGCCGCTTGCCCGTATCAGAATGCGTCGTGTAGCTGGCCCCTTCGATGTCCCGACTGTCCGCCATGATCACCGCCGGCATCATCTCCGCCAGCACGTGTTCCGCCGCATGCAGCGACGGCGACAGGTCTCGCCGGTCCGCCCACACCCCGTCCGGCAACGACAGCCACAGCCCGTCCGTCTCCATCACCAACGGCGGTAGCTGCAACGGCTTTGTCCGCAGACTCTCCCGCGTCCGCGGATTGATCTGCCGAAGCCCCGTTACCTCCGTCTCCACCCGAACCCGCCCACAACCCGCGCCCCCGCGTGTCTCTCCCTCCACATGGATGCTCACGCGCAAGATTGGGGTGGTGTAGTAGCTCATCCGCTCCACTTCGCGCGTGGAGATCTTGTGCCCCTCCCATCCCTGGCACAGAAAGGTCCGCCGGCCACTCAGGTACACCGCCCCCGGATAGCACTCCAGTAGCGCGTGTCGCGCATCCGTCTCCTCCAGCACCTGGCCGCCGTGCATGACTTCGTACCGCTGGCCCGCCCCCCGAATGTTCACCTGCATGGCGGGCGACGTCCGATCCCGCCCCGTCGCCGACAACTCCCAGGCCGCCGCACGCGCATGCCCCGTCCGGATGAACGGGTTGTCCCCGTTCACCACCGCCTTCTCCACGGACTCGCTCAGCAGCACCCTCGGGTGACGCGCGTAGTGCCGCTCCAGCACCGAATCGCCCAACACCACCACCGCCAGCGAAGGCCGCCCAGTACGCCCGGCACGCCCGATCTGCTGCCACATCCCCGCGATGCTGCCCGGAAACGCTGAAAGCACCACCGCGTCCAGCGCCCCCACGTCAATCCCCAGTTCCAGCGCGTTCGTGGCGATCATCCCGTCCAGCCGTCCCTGAAACAGCGCCGACTCCAGTTCTCGCCGCTCCTCTGGACGGTATCCGCTTCGATACGCCGCCACCTTCAAGCCCGCCGTGGCGTTGGCCACCTGCCGCGCCAGCGACTCCACCCCTTGTCGGCTCTGACCAAACAGCAAGGTCTTGTACCCGCCACGCAGGAGTAGCGCAAAGATGTCCGCCGCGCTACCACTCAGCTTCTCCTCGTCCACCAACACGAGGTGCCGCGGCCCCAGACCCGCCGATGTCCCCCGAATCACGCGCGCCGGAGCACCCACCAGGGCCGCCGCATGCTCGCCCGGATTGCCGATCGTCGCCGACAGCAACACAAACGTCGGCCGTGCCCCGTAATGCGTTGCGATGGTCCGCAGCCGCCGTAGAATCTGCACCGCATGGCTCCCGAACGCTCCCGTATACATGTGCGCCTCATCCAGCACCACGTACCGCAGGGCCTTGAACAGCCGCGCCCAGCCCCCGTGGTACGGCAAGATCCCCACGTGCAGCATGTCCGGGTTCGTGTACACCACGCGCGCGCTTCCGCGTATCTCCGCCCGCTTCTCCTTTGGCGTGTCCCCGTCGTACAGGGCAACCGGAAGATCGGGCACGATCTCACGCATCCGCGCGATCTGCTGTTGCGCCAGAGCCTTGGCCGGCGAGATGTACAGGGCGGTCGCCTCTGGCGCCGCCGCCAAGGTCGCGGCCACCGGCAGGATATAGCACAGGCTCTTCCCACTCGCCGTCGGAGACGACAGCACGAAGTGCTCGCCCGCCCGGCCGGCGGCTACCGCGACCGCCTGGTGTGGCCGCAAACTCGAAATGCCGGCCGCTCGCAACTTCTCCCCCAGCCACCGCGGCAGGTGCGTCCGCGTCGACGCCGCCGGGGTCCCCGGCACCGTCTCCGCATGCAGTAGCGCCGGGCGCACCCGCTCCACCGCCGCGGTAAAGGGGCCTGCAAACAAATCCTGCGGTCGCGTGCTCAATCCGTCCGTTCTCCCCCCAGCCGCCGCACGCATCCAGAGCATCCCGCCCCTTCGCGGTCAGGCGCCACACAGGTCTGGAATTTCCTTCATGTCGCGCACCACGTAGCCGCTTGCATTCTCTCTGGAGAGAACCCCTCTGATCACCTCGACCGCGCCCTGGCGTTGCTATGTGCGCCACCGCGGAAGGAGTCGACGTAACGCCCCGCAACTTCTTCCCCACGCTCCACCAAGACTACGTTGTCGAGGTGGTCCAACCATTCATCCAGGATGGGCTGCACCGCACCCCGTGACA